>JAQTUX010000001.1:0-368706 GCA_028707125.1 Candidatus Omnitrophota bacterium | reverse complement strand
CGCTCTGCGAGCTTTCCGTCCCTGTCCTCGTAGGCGCGCCTGAGCTCATCCATGCGCTCCCTGAGCTGTCCGGAGAGATCCTCTGACTGTCTTCTGAGTTCTTCTATATATCCTTCCTGCTCTTTGATCTTCTCGCTGGCTGTATTGAATTCACCTATCCGCTCCTTAAGCTGGGAGTCCAGGCGGTTGACCTCTTCCTGGAATTTATCAAGCTGCGCCTTTGTTTCAATGAGCTCGCCGTCTTTAAGCAGCAGCTCATCAACGCGGGAGCGGAAGTGGGATGAGAGAGTAGAGAGCTCCTCCTTTATGCGGCCTATCTCTGAGTCCTTCTCGGAGAGCTGCGCGTCTCGCTCGGCAAGCTGCGAGTCCTTCTGGGAGAGCTCTTCCACGCGGGATTGAAGCTGTTCGTTAAGCTCAGCCACCCGCGATCTGATACCCTCAAGCTCTAAGCTTATTGATTCCTTTTCAACGGCCAGGCGGCTGTTTTCTTCATCGCTTTTCTGCAGGTCGCTTTCCTTCTGATGCAGGTCTTCATATGCCTTGGTAAGCTCCTTACAGGTTGAGTTGAACTTATCCGTGAGAGAGGCCAGCTCTTCTTTCGCGGCGGCAAGCCGGCCTTCATTATCATTCAATCTATAATTAAGGACATTCAATTCCTCTACTTTGGCCTGAAAATCTTTGTTCAAGCCCTCAATTTTCTGCTTTAACTCAAATATATCCTTGTCTTTATCATCGATCTTCTTTAACACCTCCCTCAGATGCTGGCTTGTGCCTTCCGTCTCTAATCTGAGGATGTTCATATGTTCCTTGTTGCGAATGAGCTCGCCGTCTTTAAGCAGCAGCTCATCAACGCGGGAGCGGAAAAGAGCGGATAAGGTAGAGAGCTCCTCCTTTATGCGGCCTATCTCTGAATCCTTATGGCTGATCTCAGCGTTAGCGGACTCCCTTTCCGCCATTAAGCGGTTGATCTCTTCTTTCTTAGCGGATATCTCCTGCAGGCCGGCCTGCATCTGGTTGGAAAGCCCATCCAATTCCTGCCTGAGGCCGCTTAATTGCGCATCCTGCTCGGCGATCCGGGCGCCCCTCTGGGCAAGCTGAGCGTCCTTACGGGAAATCTCTTCATCGCGAGAGTTGACCTGGCCGGTAAGGTCATTTATCCGGGACATCAGAGTATCAAATTGGCCCTGGAGCGAATGCCTGTCCGCGGTTACCTGCCCGATCTCCTTTTCCTTGAGTTGAAGCTGACCTTCATATGTCTTGAGCTGCCCGGAAAATCCTTCTAATTGCTGCTTCAGGATATCTATCTCATCCTGCTTTGTGTGCAGATGCCTGTCCCTTTGGGCCACGGTTTCGTACGCCTGGGCAAGCTCCCTGCAATTAGAATTAAATCTATCGGTCATCTCTACAAGCTGGCGCTTAATGACGCTGATCTCCTCTTCCCTTACAGAAAGCGCCTCCTTAACAACCCTGATCTCTTCTTTTAACCTGGCTGCCTCTTGCCCTTCTTCAGACAAGCTCTTATTCTGCAAGGTGAGCTCTTCAATCCGGGAATTCAGCTGCTCCCTGACCCTGCCTGTTTCCTCCTGCAGCCGTATTTTTTCCGCCTCTTTTTCAGTTATCAGCAGGTTCAACTGTCCTTCTTTATCACCAAGCAGCTTTTCATATTTGGCAAGTTCTTCTGTACCCGTCTTCAATTGCCCGGATAATCCGGCTATGTTTTTTTCCAGCCTGTCTATTTCGGCTTTTAACCTGTCTGCCTCAACGCGGTTTATGCCGAATTCAACGGCAGCGCGGCTGGCATCCTCTCTTTTCTGCTTCAACTCAAAGTCCGCCTTCTCGTATTGCTCTCTCAAATCCAGATATTCCTTTGTCTCAAAATTCAGCCGCTCCTGCAGCGCCTTGTGCTCCCTGTAAGCGATGCTCTGGATCTCTTCCAGTATCTCAGGCAGAATATCCCTTAGATCATCCGGCTTGTGATGTTTGGCCAGCTTCGCGGTAATATCCGGGAGCACGGAGAAAAGCCGGCTCAAGGACTTCGTGTCCTTTGCGGCGGTAAAATATCCGCTGCCGAATAAGGCGCTGCTTAATTTGTAGGGAAAATGTTTGGCTATGTAAAGGAGGCGGTTACGCTCTATGTAATACCGCGCCAATTCTTCGCTGCCGCTGCCGTGGACTTTGTGATACGCTACTGCCTCGGGAATATATACCAGTTTGAAACCCTCCTGCCTCAAGCGCAAGGCCGCGTCCACATCTTCCCCGTACATTATGAAATCTTCGTCAAACAGCCCTATCTTTTCCAGGTGCGCCTTCCTGTATAAGACCGCGCTTCCGGCAATAGCATCTATCTCTTTTTCCCTGTTATGGCTGTCTCCGGGTTCTCCGGAGCCCCTTTCATCCCAGTAAAAATTAGGCAGGCGCGATAGTCCCGCGTTCTGGATCCTGCCGTCGTCTGTAAGCATCTTGCCGCAGGCCCCGGCAATTGACCCGTCTGCCTGCATTGCCTCAACCAGGCGCTTAAGCCAGTCCCTGTCCAGGACAACATCGCTGTTTATCAACACTACGAATTCGCCCCTGGCCGACCTTATGCCGATATTGTTTGCGCGGCAATAATTATTCACGCTGTTCTTCTGAATAATCACTTCCGGGTAATCACTGCCGACAAACTCAACAGTGCCGTCGGTTGAGACATTATCAACCAGGATTATTTCCAGTTCTCTTTTGGGGAAATCCAGGCCGCGCAAAGAATCCAGCAGGCGCTTTGTATGTTCCCTGGCGTTATGGGTTACAATAATGGCGCTAACCAATTGCCGTTCCCTCCCATGAATGCTCTATATATATTGTCCCGTGGTCCCCGGAACAGCTCCTCATCTCAAACGGATATAAAGCGGCCTTCCCCGCGGCGGCAACAGACGCGTAGTACCTGCCCTTTAACAACTTTAACCGCGGCAGGCAAAGCGTAACAGGGCCTTCGTCATCACCTGCTATTCTCTCCGCCCCAAAACAATAAATACCGTCTTTCCTGTAAAGCCCTATGCGGATCGGACGCTGTATGCCGCGGCTGTCTTTACCGCCCGATCCCGCCCTTACATGCAGATCCTCTCCGGCAATAAATTCCCGCTTATGATCTTCGCCGGCGCCGATAACGGCTCCCGGGTCTGCCGCGGCATGCCTGCCATCAAGCCATTTATGCTCCAGATCCAACAGCATATTCTCTTCGTTTACGCCCGCTATCCTGAATTTATAGTGGGCGGGATGATAACTATACGCGATGACCTCTCTTTTATCCCATATCGCTACCGAGACCCTGTAACATCCTGACGCCAAAGGCAGATTATTGAACCCGATCTGAAAAAAACCGCTGCCCGGATCTAACCTGTCTATCGGGATCCCGTCAAAAAGCGTGTTGGGGCCGTAACAGTAAACGCCGTCTTCGCGGAAGATCGCCACTCCGAAATGCGGCTCTTTCGTAACCTCATTGGCCCTGTAATCCACCCGTACCTTAAGCGCCCGGCCGCCGAAGAAAACCCCGTCCTCTTTACCTTCGTCGTTGAGAAGGCGCACGGACACGATCTCTGTCTCTCTTGTGCCCTGAATAAGGCCCCACTCCTCCTTCTCCGCCCAGAGCTTGGGCCTGCCCCCGCTTATCATTTCGGACGTGACATCCCCCTTTCATTCAAAAGCCGCATGTACCTGCCTACGACAAATTCCGGGTCGCCGGACTCAACCAGGCGCCCGTCTTCCAGAAGATAAACCTCATCGCAGAGCCGCTCAATAATGTCCATTGACTGCGAGACCATCAACATGGTCTTGCCCCCGCGCTTGAAATCCACGATGCGCTCATAGCATTTTTTCTGGAACGCCACATCGCCCACGGACAAGATCTCATCTATGGCCAATATGGTAAAATCCATATGCGTGGCGATGCTGAAGGCCAGCCGCATATTCATACCCTGAGAATATGTCCTGATGGGAACATCCAGGAAGCCGTCAAGCTCTGAGAAGGCCACGATGCTGTCGTATTTATCGCTGATCTCTCTTTTGCTCATCCCCAGGATCGCCCCGTTTATATAGATATTCTCCCTGCCTGAAAGGTCATCCTGAAATCCGGCGCCCAGGGTCAGGAGGCTGGAAACCCTGCCGCCCAGCGACATCTCGCCCTCCGTATGATTCATTACTCCGGATATAATATTAAGAAGCGTGCTTTTGCCCGAGCCGTTCCTGCCGATTATCCCCGCGACCCTGCCGCTTTCGATCTCCATATTTATGCCTTTAACGGCCCAGAACTCCTCCGATTCATTATGGCTGAACACGCGCGGCAGGATATTGACGAACGGCGCGCCTTCCTTATGGTGGACAAGGTTGAATCTTTTTCCTATGTTGTTTAACTTTACGGCTACCGGCATTGTCTGGCGCTAAATAAAATCGCTGAATTGCGATTTTTCCCTGTGAAATACCCAGAAACCCAACGACAAGAAAATAAAACATGCCAACAGCGGCACGATAAACGTGTTAAAAATACCGGCATCCGGAGGCAATATGTCCGAAAACCCCTCAAGAAGGCAAAGCCGGTAGAGCGTGACGATGCCTACAAACGGATTAAGAAGGTATATCTTCAAATACGCCGGAGGAAACCTCGCGAACAATTCCAGAGAATAAACGGCAGGCGTAAGGAAGAATAAAGAAATAAGGACGGTCTCCATAATATATCTGGTATCTCTATGCCGGACATTTAAGGCAGAGGCGAACAGGGCAAAACCGGCAGCCATTATGGTCTGCATCAAGATAACTAACGGCAGGAATACCAGATTAACGGACAATCCAACCCCGGACACCATAAGAAGTATGAATAACAGGGTGAGGTTTATAAGCAGGTTCAGCAGGTTGGAAAAGACGGATGCCAGAGGTATGATCTCCCGCGGTACGTTAACGCGCTTGATCAATGAGGACTTATCAATGAGGCTTGTGCTGGCTGAAAGCACCGAACCCTGGAAATACATCCAGGGGAACATTGCCGTCATCATATAGATGAAGAACGGATAATCCTTGACCTCCATCTTCATCATGACAGAAAACAACCACCAGTAAACAGTTATATTGATAAGCGGCATAATGGCCGCCCAAAGCACGCCCAGGAAGGGGTTTCTATATTTAAGCTTAAAGTCCAGAAAGGCAAGGCGCAGCAGGAGCTCCCTGTGCCGTATGATGTCTTTGATATATCCGAACATTTTAACCTGCCGCCAGCTCTTCGGCAACCTGCCTGCCGTCCAAAATGGCGTCCTCCATTGACATATACGCCCAGCGGCCGTACCTGCCTATGGGATAGATCCTGTGTTTTCTGAGAAAATCAAATATTACGTTCAACGCCGTGTTTCTGTCAACGTCATAGATCGCGTAGCCGTATTTAATGTCGTTAACGTCTATGGCCGATATCCTGTCGTGCCTGTAGATGATGCCCGCCTTATTCAGATCGGCGATGATCGCGTCAATGAGCTTCTTTTTGTCCAACGGTTCTCTCTGTGAATAGGCCACCTCCGCGTATAAGGCGCTTTTTCCCGCTGCGGCATTATGAGCGGAAAAATTATGGTAAAACCCCGCCCTGAAAAAGACGAATTTTCTCTCCGGAAAATATACCCAGTGCGCCTCATTCTTAATGTCCCTGTCCACCCCGATATTCAACCCGAATATGGAAACGTATTTCAGGCGCGCGGCAGCCGCCTTTACATCCTCCGGCAGCCCCTGTATCATATCAAGGATCTCAACTATGGGCATGCTCAAGATCAGTTTATCGTATTGCCGGGTCAGCCCACCTTCAAACACGACCTCCCTGTTTTTCAGATCTATTTTTTCCGCCCTGCAGGAGGTGTAAACCCTGTCCAACCTTCTGGCAAAGCTGCGCGGCAGCTCTTCTATGCCGCCTTCCCGCGGATACCAGAACGTGGCGTTGTAACCGATCTCTCTCCTGCCCCTGCCGTAGAATGACTCCATCGCCTCCCTGAGGCCGACCTTTGGTATGGCCATATCCGCCCAGTCGCTATTGAGCCGGTTCAAGGGGACCGTCCAGAATTTCCTGTTATATGGGAACATAAAGTGCCGGGCAATGCCTTCTCCAAAGTTGTCAATTATCCAGTCGCTGAATGCCGCCCCTTCCTTCTTGCGGCCTTTCAGGCCTGCCTTTATCAGCCCTGAAAGGCACTGGACCTTGACGGAAAGAGGAAGGCCAAAGATATTTCCCTGAAAAGGATAGGGGATAAGCCTATTGTGGGTAAAGACCTGCGAACGCCTTCTGTGGGATATCAGCTTGCGATCCATCAGGCGGCCGAGCAGGGTCCTGGTATAATCGTTTTTGAAGTGAATAAGGTGGCCATTCAAATCAAATATAAAGCCGTTGACCCGCTTGGAGCGGCACAGCCCGCCGACCTCCGGCTCTTTTTCAAAGACAAGCGCCTCCTGCCGTTTCTCCTTCAGGTGAAAGGCGGCGCTCAGGCCTGCCAGGCCCGCTCCAATAATGACTATTCTCTGTTCAGGCATATTCTTACATCAAACTATACGCTAAAATTATTCCGCCCGCGCAAAAAAATACGCCGCATAATACAGCCAGGGCCAGGATATCATGTTTACTGAACCCCTTTCTCAATAACCGCAGGACGATGTGGTCGTTGCTTTTAGCCAAAGGTGATTTACCCTGTTTAAGGCGCGCCAACGCCAAATAGGCGGTATCCAATATAGGCACACCAAGTATGATAAGCGGGATAAACACCGCGATGCCGCTCTTCAGCGCGGAATAATTCACGCTCAGCGCCGCAGCTGCCAGCGTAAACCCCAGGAAGTGGCTGCCGGCGTTGCCTAAATAAATTTTGGCCGGAGGAAGATTGTGCTTAAGGAAACCCAGTATGGCGCCTGCCAGAATAAGGCACAACAGGCCAAGCCCTGCCTGGCCGGTAAAGGAAGTGAATATAAAAAATGCCAGGCAGGAAGTAACCGCGATCGACGCCGCGATGCCGTCTGCTACGTCTAAATGGTTCAGGGCGTTGGTTATGCCCAATACCCAAAGCACGGTGATCAACAGATTCAAGAGCGCGCCGATATGCGGGATTTGCGACTTTATGCCGAATAAAAGCAACAGGCCGATCGCCATAAGCTGAGTCAGGAATTTCGGCATTACGGAAAGCTCCTTCAGGTCGTCAATTACCCCAAAGATAAGCATGGCAGCGCCTGCCAACAACAGGCCGGACAATTTCGGCTGGGTAATGATTTTTGCTCCGGGAAACATTAAAGATACGGCTATGACACTCAAGCATATGCTTATGCCGCCTATGCTGGCAGGGGCCTTTTCCGGTATCAGCCCGGTTGAAGACAGAAAGCGCCTGACGATATCGGGAAGAATAAGCGAGAAGAGAAATGAAAATAATATAATAAAAATATACCTGATCAGCATGCGAGCTCTTCGTAGAGGCTATTTATTTTATCAAACATAAACGGCTCTTCAAACTCTTCAGTAAGCAGATCCCGCCCCCTTTTGCCCATTCGGCGCCTCAAGCCGGCGTCCTTAAGTAAAGCGATCATCTTATCCGCCAACGCGGCGGCGTCGCCTGGACGGACAAGATAGCCGTTTTCTCCATCCCTGACGATCTCATTTATACCGCAGACATCGCTGGCAATTACGGGCCTGCCTGCTGCCATTGCCTCAAGGATAACCAGGGGTAGACCCTCATGATGAGTAGAAAGCACAAGTATGTCTATTGACGCCATAACCGTTGATATGTCCCTGCGCCATCCGGCAAGAATGACTTTATCCTCTAACCCCAGCAGCTCTATTAATGCCTCAATACCGGCCCTCCCAGCCCCATCACCTGCAAAGATAGCCCTGGCCGCGGGAACTTTTTCCGTAGCCCTGGCAAATGCCTTTATGAATGTCGTATGGTCTTTTTGCGGCTTGAAACAGGCGATCATACCCACCAGAGGCGTATCTGTGCCATCCGCGTTAATATTAAATTCTTCTTTATTTATACCGTAACGGATAAGCCGGTATTTCTCTCTTGTGCCGATGCCGTATTTAAGCCCTGTTTCTATATCTGCCTGCGTTACGGCGATCAACCTGTCAGTTATCTTCGCAGTGATACTTTCTAAAAAGATAAAAAAAGTTTTTATTATCTTGTTGCTATACCTATGGAATCCCCATCCGTGTATAGAATGAATTATCAGCCGTACGCCGGCAAAATGCGCCGCCCATCTCCCCAATAATCCCGCTTTTGAGCTGTGAGTATGGACTATTTTTATATTATTCCGCTTTATGAAACGGTAGATATGGAAAAAGGCAGGCAGGTCAAAAAAAAATTGATCTCCCGACGCAGAAACGGGATAGATTCCACTCTCACCCCTTCCAAAGATACTGCATCCTTAAGCAAAATCCCTTCCTTGCCTGTTGCAAGGAAGGGATCATATACGGCTCTGTCCAAACTCCTCAAAATCGCGAGGCAGTTCTTCTGCGCTCCGCCTAATTCCAGCTCGGTGATGACCTGCAAGATGTTAACGCGGCTCATAAACGGGATTATATTACAGAAATACCCCCCTGTCAAGCGCATAAAGGAGGGTATTTTGCGCTAACTTACATATTAACAAACGCTTTTATGCCTGTTTAAACTAAAAAATACCCCAACGTTTCTTGGGTTCCTCTGACTCAGGCATCGGCTCCGGAGCCGGCTCTGGCTCAACCATCTCTTCCTGCGTCGGCTGGGGCTCCTCCTCAGAAGCTTGGGCTTCTTCCATCAACCGCACTTCTTTAGCCCATACTTTTTTGCGCTTATCCTGTTCAGTTATGACCAGCACAGGATCATCTATTGCCAGCGATTGTATGGCGATTATCGTGCCGCCTTTTTTCGTCAATACGCCGTCTTTCACCTTCAGCGGCACCTCTTTTCCCGCCTCATCAACTATCACCATTGACTCCTGCGGCACGTTCACGCTTACGATCTTTCCCTTGATCTCCTCTGCCGCTGCCGCGCCGGCAAAAAGCGCCAGAATGCATAACCCTGAAAACAATCTGTAAACCATGGCCTCCTCTCCTTTCATTCTTGCCCCAATCCATCAGGGCGCATATTTTGACCACCCTTAGGCTTGATTATATCATAATTATTTCCCGCAAAAAAGTGAGAAATAAGGTATAATCTATTAAAATGCGAGTATGTTTAATCTTTGCCCCTTTTTCTTCATTTTCCTATATCCCCTTGGGTATTTCATATCTTAAGGGCTTCGTTGAAAAAAACCTGCCGGCTGTCCGCGTAAAAAATATTGACCTGTCTAATAATTTCTATCATAACCTGGCTGATCGCGGATTCCTGGACCGCCTGCCTGAGTTATGCGACCTGTGCCGCTACAGGAATAAGCCCGGATGCCGGGGAATACTAAGGGATAAGGAATTTGACTCCTGGATAAGGATCGCGATGCTTGTGAAGGCCTTTATGATCAACGCAAAGGAGTTCTCCGATGACAATAAGTATAAAAAGCTGAATAGCCTTCATGATTCATTCTACCTCAAGATAATCCGCTGTATCATGTGTGTCCTGAAGGACCATCTTGAGAATATTCCGGCAGGAAATAATGCCGCGGCCCTTGAGAATATCTTATTCAAAGACGATATCAATAAAATATCCGCGCTCAAGGCCGGCATCGCGGGCTTTTCCGTGTTTTCCAACCCGCAGCTTTATTATTCGCTGGCTTTGGCAAAGGCGATAAAATCAAGATTGGGCATAAAAATCATTTTCGGCGGCGCCTACATCCCGCACCTGGATACGCGTGAGATCCTGAAGCATTTCAAATTCATAGATTTTATCATCGTCAAAGAGGGCGAACTGGGCTTAACCGGTATTTTAAAAAACCTGCGAAACGGGAAGTTCGCCGATGTGCCGAATCTGGTGTATAGAAAAGGCCTGCGGATCGTCCAGAATAAAGAATCCGCGCCGCTTAATCTGGACAACATACCCTTTCCCGACTTCAGCGATTATGACGTCGGAGGCTACTTTACGCCGAGACCGGTATTATCCACCCTTATCTCGCGGGGCTGCTTCTGGGGCGCGTGTTCCTTCTGCGCGCACCATAAGACATATTCCCCGCCCTACAGGATAAGGTCCGCTGAAAATCTTGCCAGGGAACTTAAACACTATCAAAAAAGAAGTATCAGGCATATCTGTTTTTCCGACGAGGCCGTCCCTGCCGGCTGCCTGGAGCGCATATGCAGGGCGCTGCTGAGGAACAAGATAAATATGTTTTTCCAGATCATGCTGCGCCCGAGCGGCGATTTTACGGATAAGGTCCTGAAGACAATGTATAAAGCCGGCTTCAGGGTTATAATATGGGGAGTTGAGTCATTTAATCAGAGGACCCTTGACCTGATGCGCAAAGGGACCAGGGCCGGAGAAATAGAGCGGGTCCTGAAGACGTCTTATGAGGCCGGGCTCTATAATGAGGTATATATGATAAAGGGCTTTCCCGCCCAGACAGAAGGCGAGATGCTGGAGGATATGCGGATGATAAACAAGAACGCAAGGTATATACACAGCCTCGGCGTCCATCCCTTCTGGCTCGAGGCCGATACTTATATATTCAGGAATCCGCGAGAATTCGGCTTGAAGGTATATGGAAGGGACTATTTGCTAAGGGGGAACAAAATCAAATTATCCTCCGACAGTATTCCTTTCAACAGAAAGGAGAATATAGATTGGGAAAAGATCAACGGCCTGAATACGCGGCTCTATAAACGCGAAGGGCTATTCTATAGTTTAGAGCACCTGCTGCTGCGCGCTTCAAACAAAACTTGACGGACGATGAGGCCATCCAGGGGCGGACTTGAGAATGAACTTATCCTTTTATCCTGCAGGCTGAATCCTGATAAGCACGTACAGGACAGGATCCGGGGCCTTCTTAAACAGCCGCTTGACTGGCCTGAGATAATTGCGCTGTGCGGCCGCCATAAGGTCTCCCCTCTGCTTTACTATAATCTCAATAAACTGGGGGCCGGCGGCATGCTCAAAGACGCCGCCTGGTCAAACATAAGGAATTATTATTACGCTAATATCAACAGAAATATACTGTTTCAAAAAAACCTCTGCTTTATTCTGGAGAAACTCAATGAAGCGGGGCTTGAGGTAATCGTATTAAAAGGCGCCCTCTTTATAGAGGAGGTATACCGCAATCCCGGGCTCAGGGCGCTTTCAGATATTGATATGCTCGTAAAAAAGAACGACATCACCGCGGTAAAAGGCGTGCTTTTTCAGAACGGCTACAAGGAGGTCCCGTTCAGCGGCAGGCCCGATACCAGAAACGACGCAGCATTTGAGGTTACCAAAGAAATAGAGAATAACCTGAACCTGGGATTGGACGTGCATGAGGAGTTTGTCCCTGCCCGGCCATACAGGATAGACCTGCCGGATCTATGGGACAGGACGCGGGAAAAGGTTATCAACGGGACAAAACTGAGCTTCCCCTCCTGGGAGGATACCATCATATACTGCGCGCTCCATATAAGAAAGCATCCCCGGCCCAATACACTGCATCTGAAATTCATTGTGGATATTGACGCTATATTGAGATCGTCGGGCCTGGATCTGGATTGGGGCTATATTGAAGCTGCCGCGAAAAAAAGCGCGTTTATCCATAGCGTTTATTTTGCCCTGTACATAGCAAAAGAGCTCTTCGGCACGTACATCCCTGCCGATGTCATGAACAGATTCAGGCCCCGGGCGGTAAAGGAAAAGGCCATACGCCTGTGCATGAATAAAAACAATTTCCTGAAGGCAGCGGGATGGCAGGGCATGGCCTTGCGGCTTTTACTCTTTGACAGGGGTGTTGATTTTATTATTTACTTATGGCGGGTCTCTTTCCTTGAGAGATTTATCATGGGGAAAATATCCGCTTTATCTTCCATTTTAGCACGTAATAGATAAAAATAAAATTCCCTATCAGGTATCTCCTCCATAATCTCTTCGGCTCCAGGCACAATCTGTAGAACCATTCCAATCCATGTTTTAACATCCATTCCGGCGCCCTTTTTCTATATCCGGACAACCATTCAAAGGCAGAGCCCACAGCCCAGCACAAATTGACATCCATCTCCTGCAAATGCCTGCGCAACCATTTTTCCTGCCTCGGGACCCCCATGCCCACCATCAACATATCGGGCCTTATCCTGTTTATTTCATCAATAATCGCGCCTTCTTCCGATGGGGTAAAAAAACCATGATGGAATCCGGATATTCTCAGCCCGAATGGCTCGCCGCTTAATCTTTCAGCCGCCTTTCTGACTACGCCTGATTCCGCGCCCAATAAATAAATTTTTACATTCTTTTCCTTTAGCTGTACGGCCAATCTGTCAAAAAAATCCAATATATTCACTCTTTCAGGCAGCGGGTTATTCAATAATCTGGAAGCCCGGACTATGCTCTTGCCGTCCGCGTAGACCAGGTCCGCCCTATTGAGGATCTGCCTGTATTCGCTGTCCTCAAATGACAGGTTAACACAATGGGCGTTAATATAGGTGATCAATCTGCGCCTGCCTTTGAGCGCCGACTCCAGGATATCGCCGACTATCTGCTCCCTGGTTACAGCGCTTATCCTCAATCCTAAGAAGTCTATGATTTCAGGTATTTGCGCTATCATTTCTTCTTATAAATATATATATCTGAGTTATCCGGCCATTTCAACGTCTGAATTAATTCATACTTGTCTTTGTGCCAGCGGAACACCTCTGTTAACGCCATAACCTGCGCCCGCACATTGTCCTCGCCTATCTCGCCGGAAACTTTATGTATCACGTAATCGGCCTTTAGCAGCCGGTCGGCAAAAAGGAACATCTTCTTATCCGCCTCGGTATAGCTGCCTGAAAAATACTGCCAATCGCCGATGATCGTATACGGCCTTTCCCTGATAAAGCTTTCGTATTCCAGCCGGGCCCAGATGCGCGAGATATCCGGGATAACGGTAATATAGAGGGGCTTATTTTCCGTGTTAGATGAATCTATGATCCTGTAGATCTCCCCTGGGACGCTTATCCTCTCCGGTATCTCGGCATTGGGATACGACAACGGCCCGCCGTAGGCAGGCATGCGCTGCTTAAATAAGATGATCCTCTCGGGGACAAACTGGCCGGGGTCATCCGCTTCAGCTCTCAAAGGCAGCGAGACCTCCAAAGGAAGCAAAGGCGCGCCATACGACACGACAACGGACTGAAAGACCCCGAATATAATAATGGCGAAAACAAGAGATCTTCTTATGCCGCTGCCGCGGATGGATAAAATGCCCGCGCCTGATACCACTGCCAGCAACGGCAGCAGGGGCATGGTCAACCTTACCCCCATCCAGATCATGTGCGGCCCGGGAGCCCTTCGTAAATAACTGACCGCTATTAAAGGAAATAGTGATGAAGCGGTCAAAAAAACCATGCTCGCGCGCCTTTTCTTCCTCAGGATACCGGCGCCCAGCAGTAAAACAACAAAGAAAAAGAAAGACACCTGAAAATTCATCATCCCCAATATATACCAGAAGAACGACTTCAGCGCGCCTAAGGCATGCCAGGCGGATGAAAGTAAGCCGGCGGTATGGCTCTGAGATTGAAAAAACGTATTATACGTCAGGGGGGCAAAGAAATTCAGCTTGCTCAATGCTATGGAATGCTTTGGCAGATAATAAAATAACGGCAGCGAGACGGCGAGCAAAAGCCCCGGCATTATGACTTTCCATGAAATCCTGGAACGCGATATGCCTCTTGCCGCGGTAATAGCCAACGGCGCGGCAATGAACAGAGGAAAGCTGTCCTTCGTAAGAAAGGCCAGGCCGGAAGACAGCCCGAAAAGCAGCGTATATCTCCGGGAGGTAAGGCCCTCGGACGAAAGCAGCGCCCAGACGCTCAACGCGCACATGGCAGTAAGCGGGAGATCAAGATTGTATGTCTTCATGTGATTAAATATCGCCGGATACATCGCCGCTATGAACGCCGAAAGGAGCCCCGCCCGTATACCGGCGACCCTTTTGCCGATCCCGTATATTGAGAATAAAAGTACCGCCAGAAAGACCGCGCTGTTGACAAGCGCTCCCGCGTCCTGTGATATCCCGGAGATAAAATAAAACGGCGCCGTGACTATGGCGACAAAAGGAGGGTGGCGCTGTGTCATCTCTATGATATTGCCTAAGCTAGCCAAGGAAAAATGCCTGTATTCCCGGAAGACCCTGAGGCTGAACATGAAATGTCTATGGGCGTCGTAGGTAAAAGGCGTGGCATCTATCTTGAGCCATATAAAGTTATTTATCATCAAGGCCAGATAAAGCGCGCCCATTATAAATAAAGCGGTTACCTCTTTCTTCCTTGTCGTCATAGTTGATGATCCCCTAATCCTGCCTTACGGACATAATCAGTAAAAATAGCGGGCGTAAAGAATCCATTCGCTTTTAACCGGCGGGCATTTTGAAAATCCGCGATGAAGCTGTTGTATCGGCCTGAATTCTTTAAAGTCAACGCCAACAGATACCGGATGTCCCAACTATCATAGCCTGCCCTTATCATTTTTTTAAGTGAAAATGCCGCCCGTTTAAAATCACGGTTTGCCAGGTAAATCAATGTTTTCTGCCGGCCCGTCAGGAATTCTCTATAGCGAGTTAATACACGCGCCCGGGAGGCATTCTTCGGTAGATAAACGCAGTCGCCGTTGCCTGGATCTCTTTTAAAGGCGTAATGGATAAACACATAAAGCATATCTTCTAAATCAGGCGCGTACTTAATATGCGATAGCTCTTTGCCAAAACAAAACCTGACTCTGTTTTCCGGGCTGACTGTGAACATCTCCCGGCAAAACCGGCACTTGAAAGGGGTCTTAAGGTATTCCTTGTACCCGGCCAGGCGGCAGACATCTTCAGGAAGAGGCCTTGTAAAGACCGCGTTTACTTTATGCTCCACAAGTAATTTCAAAAAACTCACCAGGCGCTTTTTCGCCCTATATCGCAATGGCCGATGGGTAAACCTGATGGACAGCAGGCAGCTGCCCTGCCTTCTTGCGAGGATATCTTTGGCCTGGCGGCCGATGCCGTCAAACGGCTGCTTGATGATAAAATAAGGCGCGGCCGATCTGCGGCCCGCGCCCACCAATGAGAATCCGGCGGGCGATTCTCTTATATAATCCTCGGCCCTGGACACCGCAGGCATCAATTCCCTGGAGCCCTCCATGAAAATCCCGAAAAATTCTTTCAGAGGCATATTCGGTTTGAACATTTTACGGTCCGGGTTCTGGTTTATATATTTTTCATGAAATGCCGAATACAGGTAGAACTGCGCCTTGTGATATACATCTGCCTGCCTGAGGCGCTGCCAACGGTCAACTGAGATAAGACAGTCCTTATAATGCCCGGCAGCCGGGATGTCCGGATAAGGGGTCATGATCCATAATTGAACGGCTGCCCCGATCTCTTTAACCTGCCTGGCGAAGCGGATGGTGGCGCGCATCTCTTCGGCGGTTTCCGTGGGTATGCCCGTCATAAAGGAACACTCCGGCCTGATGCCGGCGCCGAGCTCCTCCCGCAGGCGCCTGAGAATTTCCTTATTTGAAAGCCCGCATTTTTTATCAAGCAAAGCCCTCAGCCGCTCGCTTGCCGACTCAATACCGTGATATACGCTCACGCATCCGGCATCGCTCATCTTCTCGATTAAAGACCTGTCTAATGTATCTACGCGTGTCAGGCAACTCCACTTGATATCCAGTCCTTTCAACTGCCGCATTAACCGCAAACACCAGTCCCTGTTAAGGGTCAGCGTGTCGTCTGCGATATTTATGAAACGCTCGCGTGTATGTCCCAGGAAACACGATATTTCTTTGCTGAAGCGCTCTGGCGATTTCCTGCGTTGATACTGCCACATCCTGTTAGCAGAGCAAAACAAACAACCATAGGGGCAGCCGCGGCTGGCGCTTAAATATATGCTCAAGGGCTGTCCGTTATGCCAGCCGGCCTTCTGGTTATCGATCTGTCTTATATATGGCAACAGTAGATCATAGGCGGCTTCGGGCAGGCAATTCAGGTCTTTTATTAAGGGGCGCGGCTGATTGTGCACAATGCCCCGCCTGCCCCTGAAAGATACTCCCGGTATGCCTTCAACGGCCCCGCCCTCTTTTAAGGCGATGAGCAATTCGCTCAATGTCTCTTCGCCTTCT
Organism: Candidatus Omnitrophota bacterium; assembly: GCA_028707125.1. NCBI lineage: Bacteria > Pseudomonadati > Candidatus Omnitrophota > Candidatus Omnitrophota bacterium. The sequence goes on along the minus strand of JAQTUX010000001.1, from coordinate 352,519 downwards.
CCGCGGACTATATAATCTACGGGGGCCAGGCGGAACACCTCATCCGCCCTGAATGTAGGATGGATACCGCCGGCCACGATAGGAGTATCGTGCCGCTTTCTGTATTCGCGGCAAAATTCAGCGCAGAACGGTAAATGTATGGTATTACATGAAATCCCCACGATGTCCGGATTTCTCCTGCCTACCAGATCTACCGCTTTACTGACAATACTATGCGGGTCTAATACTGGCCTTAATTCAAAATTCAGATCAACTATTGAAACATCGCCGAACCCCCTTGACCGCAGAAACCCGGCCAACTCGGCGAGGTTGGTGGCAAGGATGTTCTCAAATGTCCATATGGGATTGACCAGAATAACTTTCAGGGACATAATTTTATTCCTGTTTCAACAGCGCCTGCGGGTCATATCGTTTCAGCGCGTCAGCGTAAAATGACTTTGGGAGCTCCATGCCGGCATCGGGGTAATAAGCGATATCGCCAAATACCGCGCCGCGGCCGGAATATATGCCGCGATAAAATTTGGTCTCATTAGAGCAATCATGCAGGACGACATTTTTCCATTTTTCGCGCACCGCTGCCTCAAAGATATCATAAGTCAGCTGGCGGCTCTTTATGGGAGACACATACCCCTGTTTATACCGGTATATGGGGCCCTCCGCCTTAAAGTGCTTAAGCGTTTGAGGGAATAACTGCAATTCGGCAAGATGAATATGGTCCACTCCCGTATCCAGTATCCTGCGCCTCTCCTTGATAAAACTATGGTAGAATCCGCTGAACACCGGAGACTCAACGCAGAGGAATTTGAAATACCGTCGGGCTGCCCTCATATTCTTAATGACATTCAAAGAACAGTTGGTCGCGGCCAGATTAAACCTGATCTCATCAAGCCCGCGATCGCTCAATTCTTTCAGGGTATCCTCCCCTGCCAGCAATCCGTTGGTATATAACCATTGGCGGTATCCTTCCCTCTGCAGGAAGCTCATAACCGGAAGGATCTTCTCCAAATCCATCAACGGCTCATAAAAAAGCCAGGCCACGCCCTTGATCCTGCCTTTGCCCTGGGCCTTGAATACCTGCATGACATCTTCCTTTGAGAAAAAACGCGCCTGTCCGCCTATGTGATAAAGCTGCCGCGGCATCGGTCCCCCGGGATAATGCTGCCCGCGGCCGTGATAGTAGCAGAACACGCAGTCCAGATTGCAGCGAGAGCTGGTCCTCACCTGCGTCCAGGTGCCTTTAAGGCATTCCCGGCAGCCGGCAGATAGATCTCCGTCGCCCCAGAAGGCGGTATATTTAAACTCATCCTGCCTTAGGCCGGGTATCCTCTTCTGCCTCTGCCGTATATCCGCGATCACCTTTCTCTCAACGGCAAATTCAATCTGATATAACCTCATCCCAGAAACTGACAATACTGCCTCCGCCTGCACCTGACAGGCAGGCCTTTTGTCTTGCCCGATAACAGGCACCGGATAAATTCATTTCGTTTTGTATCGGCGATATCCTCCAGGGAAGATCTAAACACGTCCCCAAGCACGCCCTCTTTGAAAAAGTCATTGCAGCATATTATCCATTTACCGTCGGATGTTATATTGATGGAATGAATGACATAATTCAGCCACGGGCATTTCAGGGCGTATTCATCAACGTCCGGCACGCCTCTGTCTTTTTCATACTCTCCCCTCAGCTGGAATTCATCCGAGGCATCCTTTATCTGGTCGGCAGCGGATAAAAGCGGCTTCCATTTACGGATAACGGCGGCCGTATTGTCCCGGACCGTTCCATCAACTGAATTAAGCGCCAGCGGCGGCCTTTTAAGAGCCCTGTTGACGGCTTCGCAGTATTTTTTATATGACATGATCCGTATGAGTATCCTGCATGGGCTGCGCGCCTTATCCCTTAAGGAGATAAAGCGCCTGAGGTTGCCGCTCACGACGCCGTAAGGAATGCCTTTTACCGGCGTATAGTCATCGGCATCCAGGCCGTCAATGTTCACGACCAGCGCCGATGCCAGGCCCTCCTTGACGATCGCCGAGCTTATGCCGCTGTTAAGCAAAAGCCCGTTAGTATACAGCATTACTTTGGCAACAGGATAACTATGCCTGAACTCCCTCAATATATCTATCACATCGGGATGAAGAAGGGGCTCATATAATCCCCCTATCTCCACGGTGGATAAAAGGCCGTAGCGCGAAAAGAAAGAAGGCCGCAAAAGGTCGTCTATTATTTTCCTGACCTCGCGCGGCTTTATATATCTTTTTTTATCCTTTATCCCTGGAGCGGGGCAGTAAATACAGGATGCATTGCATCTGTTGGTTATGGATAAATCCATGCTTTTAAAAATGGCTGTCGGCTTCATCTGTATTCCGCCATATGCTTCTGGCCTTCAATGCCAGCAGTATAAGCCCGGGAAGTAATACGATCAACCTGTTGATGGCGCCTCTATAGCCGCCGCTTACCTTTATAAAACGGCCCTGCCTGTATATGCCCTCCACCTTGCCTATTACATCCTCCTGCCGCAGCGGTTCCTTGTATCGCGACCTGTCCGCATCGCCTCTCACATACAGGCGCATGCCGGAGCCGCCGCCTTCCTTGCGGACAAGGCGATGGCAGACCTGCCTTCCCTGCTGCCTGTATAGCACGATATCGCCTGTCCTGAGCCCGGCGGCGCCGGCCCTCCTGACAAGCACCCTGTCAGAATGCCTGACAAACGGCCTCATACTGAAACCGCTGGTCTCTAAAAAAAGCAGGCCGTCTTCTCCCATGGTCACAAATTTAGAGCCGGGCTTTCCGGTGCCTGGCTGGCAAGCAGGCTTCTGTAGGCATCGCAGCCGCGGATCAAATCCTCGTGACGGCCGGAAATAACCGTGCGCGCGTCTTTTAAAAAATAAACGTGCTCCATATTCTTTATGGTGGAAAGCCGGTGAGAAACGGCGATGATCGTGGAACCCGCGAATTCTCTATTGATGTTGCGCATGATCCTGTCTTCGGTTTCAGAGTCCAGCGACGACATCGCTTCATCCAGAAGAATAACCGCCGGCCGTTTTATCAACATCCGCGCCAAAGCTATCCTCTGTTTCTGGCCCTCTGAGATCCTGCACCCCACCTCTCCTATCACGGTCTCATAACCCTGCCGCAGACCGCTGATGAATTCATGGGCCTCGCTGATGCGGGCGGCATCCATAACCTCGGCCTCTGTGGCATTTTCCCTGCCGTAACGTATATTAAAAAGGACTGATTCGTTCCACAAAAACGGCTCCTGCATAGCTATGCCTATCTGTTCCCTGAGCGATTCCGCGGCGATACCCCTGATATCCCTGTCGTCAAGCAAGATCTCCCCCTCCTTCAATTCGTAAAGCCGAAGCATCAATGAAAGAAGGGTCGTCTTGCCGCAGCCGGAACGTCCCGCCAGGGATATCTTTGAGCGGGCGGGTATTAAAAGGGTAAGACCGTCCAGAATATTCCTGTCTTCAATATACCCGAAACTTGCCGCCTTTATTTCTATCGCGCCTTTAACAGCGGCCTTTTCCAGGCGGACTCCGCCTTCTTTAATGTCCGGCTGCGTTTCCAGGACGTCTGCCAGCCGCCCGGCCGAGACAGAGCCGACAACAAACATCTCATAGAAGTCGCCTAAAGACGTTACCATACCCATCATCTGCCTTAGATAAAGCAGCACGGCTGTCAGGGCGCCCAGTGTTATTTCGCCCTTCATTACCCGGTAGCCGCCGAAAAGCACCACGATCCCCGCGATGGCCCTGCTGAACACCTTCCTTGAGGCGTCGCTCAGATTATATAATGATGCCTCTTTAAGCTCGTAGCCGACCTTACGCTCAAGGCCGGCGTTGAACCGGGAGATCTCGTATTTTTCTCTGGCAAACGCCTTAACAAGCCGTATGTTGCTGAATATCTCATCAAGTATCCTGAATATATTCTGGGCGGTATCCGTAACTTTGCGCGTCAGCTCCCTCCTCCATTTCCCGAAAAAATAGGGATGAATACAATTCACAGGTGCCAGGGCCAGGGCGAATAAAGCCAGTTTCCAGTCAAAATAAAATACTATCGCCGAGGTCAACAGCAGACGCGGGACAACCGTTATCGCCTGGGGAAGGTTTGAAGAAATGAATTCCGCGACCAAATTAGTATCGTGGCTCATTTTGTATATGTGCTCGCCCGTTGACCTGCCGTTAAAAAAACTTAAACTCAGGCGCTGCAAATGCCTGAACAGGTCCCGGGAAATATCGGCGTATATTGACCTGTTCAAACGCTGATTTAAGTATTTGGCTGTCTGCGCCAGTCCGGTATTGGCCAGGAACGCGCCGCCTCCTATCAAAGACAACAGCAGGAAAAGCCCGAGATCCTTCGCGGCATAGGCCTTATCAACCAGAAGATTACCGACATAGGGGGTCAAAAGGGCGAAAGGAATACAAAGCAGGTTCAGGGATATAACAAGGATCACCATGCGCAGATACCTGCGCAAATATCCGGAGAACCTCAACCATCTGTCTGTTCTTGCTGCCGGATTAAGGGAAGATCTCATGGCAGAAGACCGTTGATATGACTATAAATATTCCTGGCGATCAATAAATACCCCTCATCCGTACAATGCCCCAATTCATGGAGATATTCATCTTTGGAACCCTGCCGTTTTAACGCGATCTCGTTCAACCTCGCGGCATTATCTGCGAAGATCACCCTGTGAGAATCGGCATACGCCCTTAACCTTTCGCTCAACAGGGGATAAAAGAATATGGAATCATCGTGATGCGGATAGTCAGCGATTACGGCCGCTGCGCCGTGTTTATGTATAACGGATACAATACGGCTGACATCATAGGAAAGAAGTTCGGCGAAAAGAGTCATATCTTTGCTTGAAGGCAGGCCAAAAGACGCTGTCCGCTTCAATCCTTTATCTTGTGAAAGCGCCATATATTTTTTCAGGTTACTGTCAGCGAGTTCAACATCCCCAAGCAAATGATACGCCAGCCATAATTCAAAATAAAGCTGGGCGCAGTAATCACCGCAGTAATTCAACCCCTGCTCAAGAAGCTCAGCCGCCTTCTTATAATCCCCTCTGCCGTGCATCGCCTCAATAGCAAGGCAGTAATACCTGTGTGAATTACGGGGCTCTAACTCACGGGCATCCTGAAAACACTCCCTGGCTCTGCCCATGTCAAAGGCCTCATAGTATGCCCACCCCTTCGCCTCCAACTGACTGGCGGATTCATTGATGGGACCGATGGCCTCTTGGATCTTGCCGCCGCTGTTATTTACAGCCTTCCTGGCGGCATTACGCCTGGCAACAGAGATCAGCGCGCCGGCTAGGTTTTTCACAAGTTTATATGTGCGCAGGTTCTCCATAAGCTCTTCGCACCTGGCCGCCGCGATCTTAAGTTTATCATCTGTAAAAAGGTAGGCGTTGCTGTCTTTAAATGAGCGTAGATTGTTCATGCCGGTCATAACCAGCACAACATCAGGCCTGTATCTGCGCATTTCGGCGTCAAGCCTTTTAAGAAGGCTCGATGAGTTTTCACCCGGTATCCCTGCGTTAATGACCCTGACTACCCGGCCGCCATAGCGCTCATCAAGGAGGGCCTGTAATCGTGAAGGATAATCTCTCCCCCTGGATACGCCCACCCCGTAAGTAAATGAATCCCCCACGCATAAAATGGTGAACATCTTGCCGGTGGCCGCAGCCGGAGCGTCCTGGCGGTACATTCTATACAATAACCCGGTGCCCCTTAAAACCAGCTCGCATAATATGAGCCCCAGCAGAACGGCAAGAACGGCCCTTTTCATCGCCCTACTGCTTCATAAGCTTCTGGATCGCCTTCTTATTCAACATCGCGTCCCTGGATCTCTTGCTCTTCACTACACGCTCTAATGCCTTACTGTACGACTCGCGTATGGACCTCACAAAGCCGTTGTCTATTTCGCCTTTATTTATCATGGACAGCGCCTTTTGAAACGCGCCTACGGCATCATTGAACTGCTCCATAAGCAAATACGCGTCGCCGATATTCTTATAATAGGTGGCGGTTACCTCTGCGCGGCCACCGGAAAGACCCTGCGCTATTTCAATCGCCTTTTGATAATTCTCTATGGCATCCTGTCCGCGGCCCATCGCCAGATAGAGAAATCCCAGATCGCCGAGCACGCCCGCGGTCGCATCATCCGCAGGGCCAAACGATTTCTCGGCGATGGCCAACGCCTTTTTAAGCGAGCTTTCGGCTTCCTCAAACCGCATCTGCCCCAGATACTGGCCGCTCTGGCTGATAAGCTTATTAAATTCATCGCGTGGCTGAGCCGCGAAAGAACAACCGCAGTAAACACCACCCAAAAGAAACAGGACTAAAAAGACGCCCCCTACGCGCATAACAACCTCCTTTCTATTATGTTAAGGTACCCCTGATTTTTCTCCGCCTTCCTTACCATATCTTCTAATCCGGCATTGCGCTCTTTGCCGTCTGCCTGCTGCCGGCAGGTCTTGTGCCTGCATTTCTCCTGAGAATAAGAAGGGAAGCTCTTCCTTGTAGAGTGGCTTTCAGAAAATCCCCTGCCGGAAACCGCCCATTCGAAACAAAAACAGGTCTCATCATCAGCCCTTTTTAAAGAAAGCCGCGCGCTTATCCTTTCGCCTTTACGCGCGCGTATTTCTTTATCCAGGGGAAAGAATACCTGCTGCCAGGACCTCAGGCCTTCGGCCCTGAGGGTGTCAAGGCAGATACCATCGCTGAGCGTAACATCAAACCACCCCAACAGGCCGTGAAGGCGGCCGCTTCGCGAGGCCGTAAAATCGGTATTGACGGACAGCATCTCATCCGGATACCCTGCAAGAAGGTCTATCTCCGCTGCGGCGCGGGCGGTGGCAAGCAGATTACCGGGGCCCAGAGATACGATATAAACGTTATTATTGGAAAATTCCTGCGCGCAGGAAAAATCTATGCCGTACTTATTGCCCCGCCAGAATTGGACCTCCCTGAAATATTTCCCGGATTCAACCGGCGCCAGATACATTCTTATGCCGCGCGGCACCACAATGCCTCCGGGCTTTAAATACTTATCCCTGAAATGCGCAAGCTCAGATACCATACCTCCGCAAACGGCAAAGTGGCTTAAACATTCGGAGACGACCACATCTACTTTCTCGGGCAAAGAGGCCGTCCGCGAATTCCGGTTTATAAAAATTATCCTGCGGCGCATTTTATTCCGCTGCGCCACTTTCCGGGCGACCTTGATAATATTTTCATTTTCTATGGCATAGACCCTCTTTGCTCCCGCCTGTAAGGCAAAAAAAGACAGGATACCGCTGCCCGCGCCGAGGTCGGCGACAACGCTGCCTTCAGGCACCACGGCCTTTATGGCCCTTCTGAAATAATCCGTCCTTACGCGGTCGTTAAGCAGGCCTTTATGATAAAACAGCCCGTTGTACCCGCTGAAAGTAGAGGCAGGGATCAACCCTATCTGTCCGTCCATATCAAACCTTATTTCAGGCCGATCGCCGTCAGCGCGATCGCCTCCGTCAAGTTTCTGCGCGCCAGCATCCTGGCTATAACCGGTCCGACATCAGCGCCTTTATGCTTAAACTCATGAAAAAACTTGAAGGGCACCCCCTGGCGGCTCTTCAGGCTCACCCCAAAAGATGCCGGCCTGTTAAAGACCCGGGTTCCGGGAGTAAGGATATATCTGGAATAACTCCAGGAAACACGGGCGGGAAGCCGCTTTAGAAAAAGCATGGTATCTAACGCCTCCGCCCTGGTCTCCGAAGGCAGCCCCAGGATAACCTCAAAGACCATATCAAGTCCGGCCTCTCCAGCCAAGCGCGCTATGCGCTTTACCGTGGAGAGATCGGTACCCTTCCCTATGAAATCCAGAAGGCGCTGGCTGGCTGACTCCAGCCCGAAAACAACGGTAGTGCATCCCGCCTTCTTAGCCAGGGCAAATGTATCCCCGTCAAACCTTTCGTCAAAATAAGCAAAACATTTCCAGGAGATCTTTATCCGCCTCTTAAGCAGCGCCTGCGACATAGCGCGCATCTGGCCGGGAGACAAGACGGCATTGGATATCGCCAGGCGTTTTATGCCGTAGCGCCTGATCATCAGGGCGATATCATCGGCGATGATCCGGGGGTCTTTTTCTCTATAGCGCTGCTTCGGCAAGGGGTGGCTTACGCAAAAAGCGCACCTGCCCCAGTAGCAGCCCCGCGATGTCTCGTATGTAGCGTAAAGCGCCTTTTCATCCCTGGATCTTTCATATCTTTTCAGGTCAAGCCCGTCAAAATCAGGGGCGGGAAGATCATTCAGGTCCTCTTCCGATGGAACCGCGCTGAATACAAACGACCCGTTTTTCTTATAGGCGAGATTAGGCACCTCAGCAGGATCTTTACCGGCCAGCAAAACGTTTATGAGCCGGAACAACGGGGTCTCGCCTTCAAAGGTTATCATGAAATCAAAAAATTGCGCCAGGTCTTTTCTAGCTATTATAGCATCCCTGTATAAGGATACCCACTGGCCTCCGATGACTACTTTTATTTGCGGAAAATGCTTCTTGATCAGATACCCGAATGTGAGGCCGGATACGGCTTGTGACGGAGCGGTAATTGAAAAACCGGCCATATTGAACGAACCTTTTTTGATGATCGGATAAAGGACATCGCCGAAGAAATCATAAAAGAGATTTTCCCGTTCGTCTTTAATGAAACGCGCCGCCATTCTGGATGAAAGAAGGGCTTCCGCGAAGTCATATGAAGAGATGAGGCTTCTCCACTGAAAACGGTACGACCACCAGTCCTCTTTATCGTATTGCTTAAGGAATCTTTTATAATAGACGGGCCTGGCCGAATTAAGCTTCCGGGCATAATCGATCTTCAGCGGGCCCCTTTGTCTTTCCCTGTAATCCATATGCATCATATTCAAGTCCAGCTGCCTGGCATCGATCCCCCTGGATTTAAGGAAGGCGGTAAGCATCGGCGTGCCTAAAGGCGGATATTGCGTATCGTAATCAGGAGGTATGCTTAATAGGACTTTGTAATCTTTATTATAGCGCATTTTCCGACAAGAAACTCCTGGTCATCGGGACCATCACCTTTTCCTTATACTCGTTAGTGCAGGAAGTCAGGTTAAGCCCCAGATTCTTTCCGGCCGCGAACTCAAAAAGCCCTAAGATCATCTCAAAACTTCCCAGGACAGCGCTGGCCTGCCTGCCCAGAAGGAATTCATACCCTCTGGCCTTTAGCCGCCCCGCGTTTTCCGCGTGCACATTAAGCTCATGAAGGTTGACGCCTTTTACGGCGACGCGGCTGAGCTTAAGCAATAATCGCCTTACCCTGGGCTCATCTTCAGGCACAGCCGGCATCTCAACATAGACATCTTCAAAATACCTGACTGCCAGCTTCACCGGCTTGATATTATAGCCGTTCGCGGCGAGATTAAAACGCATCTCATCCAAGCCCGCTTCCTTGAGCTTCTTCAGGTTTCCCTCGTTGACCAGATCGCCGTTGGTATAAAGATATACCCTGACGGCCTTGCCAAACCGCTTCCTTATAGCCCTGGTTATCCTTAATACCCTTTTGAGGGCAAGCAGCGGCTCGCCTCCGGAAAAGCTGACTGTCGCCGGTTTAAGGGCGGACAGATGATCGATCAGGCCTTTTTCATTCTTCATCCTGTCCTTCCACACATACGCAAACCTGTCTCTATGCCTGTCATTTAATTCTGTCGGGCAGAAAAAGCATCTTCTTGTGCAGGAGGTCACGGGAAAAATACACGCCCATCTGCCCATCGCGCAAAAGCGGCAGGCCTGAGGCAGCTTTCCCAGATATAATTTGGTGCGTCCGTAAGCGGCCTTCACGCCCATGGCCGCCAGCCGCCCAACCATCGTTTTGATATCATTCAAGGCGCCTTTGTCTCTTACGGTAATATTGCTCAGGAGATATTTCTGATTAAGGAAATTCCCTAAACCGGTCCTCCTGCTTATGCTTTTTATTATATTGCTATCTCCGGCGCCTATCGTTTTCACGTCTTATAAACCCCTTTTGCCCACGGCCTTTTATACGCGATGCCCCATCCCTTTTTAAACGCCTCTCTTAAGAAATCCCTGCACCCCTTTTCCGCTGACGCGCCTCCGTATTCACAGCGGAGTATTTTTATTATATCATAAATCGGCGACAAGCCGTCCGAAAGAAAGAACACCTCTTTCTCCAGGTCGTTTACAGGCCTGCGTGGCAGCCGCACATTAAAATTAATGAAATAATTTTCATTCAGGTTAACAGGCATATAGCTGTATCTGCCGCGGCGTTCACTCATCCGGCCGGACAGCGCCGGATAAAAATCACGCCTCTCATTATTAAGCATCTTCAGCGACTGCCGGCTGCCCAAAATGCCGTAACTCAGGTTAAAAAAGCTCAACGCGAACCTGAGGTCTCCCGGAGGCAGAAAACGTATCCCCGCGGAGGCGGCGTGGTCGCTGTTAAGCCCGGTATGCCCGATAAAGGAACGCATTGAAGCAAGCCCTTCTCTGCTTATAAGATTTTCTTTGCCGGGCAAAGGCCGGGTAAGCGCCTCAAAAGCCCCCAGCGAAATATCCTGGATACAGGCGGAATGCCGCTTCAGGAAACTGACGGTATTCTGAGCGTCTCTTTTCCTTTCGCCCGGGAAGCCGAACATGATAAAACATACGTTGCCTATGCCGCACGCGTGGGCCTTCCTTAAAATACAAGATGCCTCTGACAGGTTAATGCCTTTATCCATAAGATCCAGGACCCTCTGGCTGCCTGATTCAATACCCCAATGGATCTGCCGGAAACCGGCCTTTCTAAGCAGGCGCAGCTTGCCTGCGCTGTTAAAGCCGCCGTCGGCCCTGGCCGCGGAAAAAAAGAACAGGTCCTTCATCCCCAGCGATACGAGCGTCTTTGACAGCCGCACCGCCTGAGACGCGGTGATCTCTTCATTGTTAAACGCGAAATGCCGGCAGTCGTATCTATCCCTGAGATACCGGATCATGGAAACGACCCTGCGCGCGCTGAATTCGCGGTATGTGCCGGAATATATCCTGTCAAAATGGCAAAACCTGCACCTTCTCCAGCTGCATCCGCGGGAGGTCTGTATAGGAAGCATCTTTTCAGGCACCGGGTATTCATCCAGGTTGAAGACCGTAAAGTCCGGAAAAGGCAGGGCATCCAGGTCTTTGATGACCGAACGTTCGTTTACGTGAACCGTATTGCCGCGCAGATAAACCAGGTTATCGACCCTGTCCGGCGCCGACCCCCTGCTCAGAGAATTGATAAGCATGGGCAGCGACGCCTCCGACTCGCCGATAAGAAGATAGTCAATATGCTCATCCGCCAGCAAGCGGCCCATATCATCTTTTTTAAGAAAAGGCGTGAGCGAGCCGCCGGCGATTTGGATCAGCCCGCTCCCCTTGCTTAATCTCCTGCGGACCTGCCTGGAAAATGGATCGAGATCATACGCCAGCGAGAAACCGACATAGTCGGGATTATGCCCCTTTATCCTTCGCAGGCAGTTGCGCACCAATAAAACGTCTTCTCTGCCGTAAGCAGTTATTTGATGCGCGTACGCCCTTAAAAATGCCCTGGCATAACCCCTCAATCTGCCGATCGCGCCGGCATCCAGGAAATTTCTGGCTGACTTTTGAATGTATACCGTCTCATAAATAGAGCGCAGCTCATCCCGAAAAGGCCCGCGCCCCTTCTGCCGGATCCGCTCCCTTAGGCCTGATAAACCCAGCGCCGCGGCATCCGGTCCCTTCAACGCGCGCATCATCTCATAAACATCATCCGCCTCATGAAGGAACATATCCTTGATAAAGTCCGCCTGGCCGTAGGCGCGCCTGACATCTATGCCCTGCTGCCTGCAGCAAGCGGCAAGCATTGCTATGCCCAGATGCGGCCTGTCGATCAGGTCGGAGGATAAAAACGGCTCAACCAGAACAAGCGTCTTTTTCAATTTTAACCTTTGTGATCCTTAATAAATGATACGGCGGATTCGTCGTTCTTGAAACTCAGGGAATAGCAGTCCACCGATCTTGATATCTCCATGCAAAACAGCATGATCTTATCCAGGGACGCCTTATCCCAGAAGGGCGCAAACGTATTGGGATAAATATGCTGTATAATACCCTGCCGGTCTATGCGCCTTGCCGTATTTTTGCTGCCATGTTTAATGAAAAATATCTTCTTTATCACGGCCGGCTCCGGCCTTTCAGAGAGATAATCGCTGAAATCTCCGGACCACGGATTAGTATATGCCTTGAAGACGCCGCCGGTATTTCTCACAACGATCCTGTCGTCGTTAAGCACCCTGAATGACCTGTCCCTGAAATAAAGGCGCGCCAGAGTTGATTTCCCCGCTCCGCTCTGCCCGCAGAAAATAATGCCGTCTCCGGCAGGGTCCACGATCCCGCTTCCATGCAGCATCAGCCCCCTGCGCGAAAGCAGAAAGTTCTGGAAAATTACTTCAAGCACACCGTGAATAAAGTCCTCATGCATGATCCTGTAAAACACCTTGACATTGTTGGCCTTGACAAACTCGTTTAACCGCCTTCTGAACTCCCTTGCTGAAGGACACTGCCCGGCCAGCTCATGATAGACATTAAGGATATCGGGGTTGGTCGCAGGCATCATCCATATCTGCCCGGAAGCATAATCCCTGGAAACGCAGGCATGGTATTTAATCAGGCGTTCCTCCTGGCGGTACCACAATATAAGATATCCGCCTTTATAGCCGAACATCTTCCAGGCGGTAGCGCCGTTGATGTTCTTTACCTCAAACATGCTCTTGCCCGGCCTTATCCGGGGGAATCTTTCGATAAGGCCTACCTTTAATCTTATGTCCGGCGCGCGCCTTCCTTTGTAGATGAAGGTCCCGGCGGTGGTCTCATCCGGCCCCCGCATCATGCGGGGAAACTCGCTTTCAAACTCTATTACTATCTCAGCAATGCAAATCCTATGCCTGTAAACTTTCTTCATTCTGCCGACTGGTAATGGTCCTCGCTTCGCATACGCGCTTTTGTGCCGCTGCCTCAAACCGGCAGCGAGCCCTGGAATACCGTCCTGTTTATCCCGTTGCCCTTTAGCTGCCTGTCGGACGGCGGTTTTGATCTATAGAAAACCGTGTTGCCCCTCATATAATATTTGAAATTACCCCAGGGGTATTTATACGAAAGATAAAATTTATCGCATTGACGGCGGCACCGCGAGTATGTCAGGTTTATCAGTCCGCACATCCTGGTGGTCGCAATATATCCGTAAGGAAAGTAAACGCTCGCGTGGATGTCCTTCGGCATCCTGATATCCATGCCCCAGAGAAGATTGTCAACTTCGACCCTCCTTATATTATTTGATCTCAAGAACCCCTGAAAATACTTTACGTTTATAACGCTTTGCCGGTAATGTTCCAGCAATGAAGAAGGCGCTTCCCTGGGGATCATAAACATATACCTGCCCGCGCTTTCATTGAGTATCCTCTTTGCCTTCTGCCGGTTAAAAAGTATATCAACGGACTTTGGATCGCGTTTTTGCTTGGTAAGCAGCCGCCCCAGGACCGCCTCCAGGCCGGGAAAGCGCTGCCTGAGAAGATTCAATACCCCCCAGTCGTTAACAACCACCTCAGCGCCGGGAAGGCATTCGCTCATATACTCAAATATCAATTCAAGTTTATCAAGGCCCCGGTCCGTAACAGGGGGCGTGACAAAGGTAAGCTCCCTGGATTTGCGTTTCAAGATCCCGGCGGCATTTCTTACGTCCTCCGCGTCAGGGATAAGGTTCTGGCAAAATTCAGTGCCGAAATAGACGCGCGAGAAGGCGTCAAGGCGGGTCCCGCGCAACTGACGTAAACTATTTACAAGTACGGCCCTCTGCATATCCGCTATTCAATTATTCAAGGGCGCGTCAACACAGCCCTTGGGGAAAGTAACATTGATCGCCGTTACAGTCCCTGCCGGTTATTTTCTTAAATGTCTGCCTTGCCATCTTCTTATAAGCGCCCTCTTCCATCCCGCTGTTTATGGCCCGAATACACCGGATTACGTTCCTGACGCACTTTACGCGTTCAGGCCGCCTCTCCACGACCTTGAGCGTAATGGGTAAACTGTCTTTCAGGGCAAAGAGCGCGCAAAGATTACACCCGAAGGGATATCTGTCTTCCGCGTACTTTAAACCTTCGGCGCGAAAGCCCCTTTGCAGCTTATGCGCGCGGAAACCTGACGAGCTGTAAGCGTATTTGATTATATCGCACCCCTTATGAAAAGGGCCCGCATCGTAAGAATGGCATATCATGCCTTTTTTATCCAGCGGATCGGGGCGGGCATTATCCAGGCAGTGCAGGAAGGAACAGTATCCGTCAATAAACAAACACGCCGTATAGAATACAAATATCTCGATCTCCGTCAAAGACCTTCTACGCGATATGATCTCCCGCAATTCATCGGTATCCAGCTGCCTGTCCAATATGACCCTGTCCGCCCCCATGCAAGAGAAGAAATCCACCGCGTTATGATTAAAGACGGCGGCGCCGGTTGAAATATGTATTTTCTTAGGGTATTTGCGTTTTTTCAGGGCGAGCATAAGCCCCATATCGGCTAAAATAATTCCGGAAACCGCCCGGTATCTGCTCAGCATATCTATTGTATTAAACAGCCAGGGATATTGTTCTTCTGTGTACAGCCCGTTCATCGTAACGAATACCGGCATATCCAGGTTTTCCGCTTCAAGAACTGCTTCTCTGAAGTCGGCGGTATTTGAGAAACTGGCTCCCCTGCCCCGCCTGTTGACCGTATGGAATTCGGACGGCCAGCGCCGCTCCCATTCTTCATCCACATAGCCGCAATAGAGCTCGTCGGCACCGGCATTTTTTAAACCGGACACCTGTCTCTTATTAATAAAAGGCGCGGCTATCCTGAAGTTTCCGTTCATCAGCATCCGAAAGGCGCTGTGCCTGTCAGCGTTGGAGACATCTTTTTTGTAAGCTCGCAAAAGAATGCCACCGGCTTCTCAGGGTCGCCTGTTTCAAGGACGGCCCTTCCCGGGCAGCTTCCGCACTGATACCGCAACGCGCATCCGCGGCAGGGAGAATCGCTCTTAAATTCCATGCTCTTAAATCTCTCTAAAAGTAAAAAGAAGCTTTTTGAGATATCGTTGCGGACCAGGTCTACCGCCAGGGGCCTCATAAGCGGACAAAGAAGCATATTCCCGCGGGGATCTACATGAAAACCGTCTCCGCCGAGTATGGAACAATTGAACAATGTCTTATCGTAGCCGGGACTCTTTCTTCTTACACGCTCAGCCGCGGGAGCGGATACGCCCATGACCCTAAGGACCTCATCCGGCTCCAGCCGCAGCCGGACAGGCCGGTTGTCTCCATTGAACCTGGGGTAAATAACAGGGGTGATCCTTAATTCAACGCCGGCATCTTCCGCGAATTTCTTCAGCGGCACCACATCTCTGCTATTTTCCCTGGTCAGGATAGCCTTCAATCTCAGATTAATACCGGCCTTCTTCAGCGTATTTATGCCTGAACATATGCGCCTGAAAGACCCTCTGACCCCGGTAATCTTATCGCACGTCCTTTCATCGGATGAATTAAGGGTGAGCTCAACGACAAAGGGAGGAGAATCCCTGAAAAGCCGCGTTACCTCGGGAGTGATCGAGGCGCCGCTGGTAAAAACGCTTATAATAAATCCTTTGGCCCGGGTATAACGGTAGACCTGCGCGAAGTCGCTTCTGGCCAACGGGTCTCCGCCCGTAAAACATATCCACAACACCCCAAAATCAGCTATCTTATCAATAATTGACTTCACTTCCGGGGTTTCCAATTCTCTCTTGAGAAGGCGCGGGGTATTATAGCAGCGCGTGGAACAGTACCGACAGGCTAAGCCGCAGTTATGGGTAAGTTCAAATTGACATACGGAAGGCAGTTTCTTAAACCAATATTTCTTATGGAGTTTCCGGCTGAAACTTTTGTATTGAGCGTATATCATCGATCATAAGCTAAAGAATGTGCTGACGCCTTGGTAGCCGGGCCGAAAGTTAAGAGCTTGTAGCTCCGGCGCCAGTCAGGAAACTGACATAGTACTTGCCATTGAAAGCGCAGCCCGAACTGCTGCCGCTGTGCTGCCAATTAGGACCCCATAGTCCCGTATTCCAGCACTGACAGGCCAGAACCGCCTGTTCAGGATGAAGCTTCACTTTCGTTATCTGGGGATCGAATTTAAGCTTTCTTTTCCTGGCCATTTACCCTCCTTTTGTTTTATGGTACCTTTCTCTGATTAAGGCGTACCCGCGGCTTGCCCGGCTGCATTTATTAAAGCTGCCGCTCTCAAGGAAACTTACGGCGGGACACCAATTGCAGAACCGCGCCAGGCCGCAGGATGCGCATTCAAGACCGGACTTGTTTAGGCCGCTGAAAAATGCGCTGATCCCGTCCCAGGCCCGGACCAAAGAGACGTTTCTCAGGTCATACGCGGGCTTCTCCAACATCAGGCAGGGCTTGAGCAGCCCAAAAGGGTTGATAACAAGATTGCTCTTACCTACTCCGCACGTGAACAACTCCCTCTCCATACGGCCATGTTTGCGCCGGGTGGTCCCGCGGCAAATATCTTCCTCTTGAATGTCAACCGGGCCGGCAGGCGCCTTAAGAGACATCTCATACGGCTTTGATGAGCCGTCAAGCATGGGAAAAAGATCCTCAGAGAACCTGAACTGAATATTTTCCTTCTCAGCAAAAGAGGCGACCGCGGACACTTGCTCGCGGTTACATTCCATCACATTTGTCTTTAATTCAACGGGTATGCCCGCCTTCAACAGATCACTGATCGCCTTCCTCACCTTTACAAAAGAGCCCTTGCGCCGCGTAATAAATTCAAAGGTAGCTTCTGAAATAGAATGGCAGGAAACAGACACCTTGCTCACGCGGCAGCGCTTCAATTTTCGCGCCGCCTCGGCGGTTATTAAAGACCCGTTGGTATAAACCATTGTCTGAAATCCGCTGCTGCCGGCGTATTCAAGTATATCAAAGAGATCTTCCCGCAGGAAGGGCTCGCCTCCCGTGAACCCTAAATACAACGTGCCGATATCGCGCAGCCGGTCAATAATACCGAACACTTCTTTTGTGCCAAGCTCATCCGCCCGAGAATCTCTGTAGCTTCCGGGAATATAACAATGCCGGCAGTCAAAGTTACACCTGTAAGTCAGTTCAAACATCGCGCGGATGGGAACGCGCTTAAGTTCTGCCTTTTCTCTTATCCTCTGAGAAAAGACAGGAAAACTCTCTGTCTTCATAGTCAGACCTTATCCGTGCCTCTTCCCGGCGCCTGCCGCGGGCAAGCTCACAAAAATAATCAACCGGTCCCTCTTCGCTGCCTGTCTCAATAAAGGAACGTCCGGGACAAAAATAACAGTCCGCCCTCAAAGAACAATCCCGGCATTTTGAATCGCTCGTGAATTGCCTTTCAGTGACAAGCGGCAATACATCATAAAATCCCTGCCGGAAAGAGGCCTTTCTCAGGTCTACGCCGTGCTTATCAAGGAAGGGGCAGAATTTCAGCCGGCCGGACGGGCTGACCACGAAATCCGTATGCCAGCTGTCGCATTGAAAGAGAAATTTCCTTTCCCTTTCCAGAAATCCGTCATTGCACATCTGGCGGGCTGCCTCCTGCCAGATTTCCGGGTTAGACTTCTTGACCTCCATAATCTCCTCGGCTGTTAATCTTATGCCCTCAGGCGCTCTTAAAGCCGCGCCTGCCAGGACAAGAGGATCATACTTAAAACAATTGTTTCTGCCGCCGGATACTTTCTCGGCAAAGGCCTTTATCTTACGTATCTGGCCCTTATTCCGCCTCAAGCAGTTGGCCTTGATTGTAAGCGGCAGGCCCGATCCAGCGACCCTTTTTATTGCCTTAGCCGCCTTGCCAAAAGTCCCTTTTACCCCTACGATCGATTCGTATGTGTCGCTGTCTACCGCGTTAAAGGTAATTTCAATATTAAAGGGCGGGTGCTTCCTGAAAAAAGAGACAGCGGCATCGTCAAGCAGAGAGCCGTTCGTATAAATACTGATTATAAACCCCTGTTCTTTAGCATGGGAATATATCTCAAAAAAATCTTCCCTTAACAGTGGTTCTCCTCCGGAGAAGCAAAGCCGCAGACCCCCAAGGGCGCTGATCTGGTCTATGATATCCTTAAATTCTTCCGTTCTCAGCTCGTCTTCGCTGCCTGCAAACCTCCTGTTATAGCAATGGACGCAATTATAATTACATCTGTATGTAAGCTCCAGGAGCCCGTAAAGGGGTGCCCGCGCCCTCCCTTCATAGTGCGCGTATAAAAACTCCATATAAGATTGTTCACGCATGGGCCCTATTATTAAGAAACCGCCCGTATCTTCTTGAATTCCTTCAAGATCCTGTTCAATCCCTTGTCCGCCTCATCATCCGAAGCGCCAAATTTCTTCAATATTTTCTTCTTGATCTGCCCTGTCGAGTTCTTTCCGTTGATGTTGCTCCAGACAAAAGAGGCGGCTTCATTCAGGGTATAGATACAATCAATCTCTTCAGATTTCTTATAAATAGGCAAAAGTATCGTTTCGTCTTCGATCACCCTGCTTACTATGTCCGGATTTTTGCGCAAAACCTTATCGGCTGCCATGCCTTTTCCCTCCTTTAAAATTAAGCGGTTTATATACCTAACCTATATCACAATAACCTTATAGCGTCAATCAAAACCGGGAGAGGAACTCTTCCCTCGTATAGCTGTCTTTGGACCAGGAGAACCCCAAAGAATCAGAGGCATAGCCTTCTATGCCCCCCTTCCCGATCTTGCGTTTTTTTAACGCCAATTCGGTAATCTCTATTTTCGGGAAGAACATCATGTTGTAATTACTGATAACGGAGCCGGCGGGCAGCCGCTCAATAAGCAGCTTCTTTCTCAAAAGATGCTCCGGCCCTTCAAATATGTTCTTATCTATGAAATCGTATATCCCGATGATGTTATTTTTATCGATAATGCGCGCGGCATTTACGACCGCGTCATCGGAATAGGGCCGCCGGAACAGCTGCCGCACATCTTCCGAAGGGCTCTGTATCCCCATAAATAAACTCTTACAGCCGCATTGCTCCAGCCCCTCCACCAGATGTTCGTTTACCATGGTAGGGTACACGGCGCAGGAAAAAGGGAGACCGACATGCTTTTTATAATCCCTTTTAAACTCCTTCATAATATCAATGTCATTATAGGGCCATATCGGGTCAACGAAGACAAGGCGCCTTACCCCCCGGGACTTCATCTCTAAAAGGCCCTTGATCGCGTTTTCAACGGTAAGCGCCCTGTGAAAACCCTTCGGCCTTCCGTATAAACCCCTGACGGCCGCATTGCAGCAAAAGGCGCATTCAAAAGGGCATCCTCTTGAAATAATAACCAGTTCGCTGGCATCGCTATATCTGCCTATGCGGTCGTTGCTTATCAGGTATATATTATCCCTGGGTTTATAGGCCGGAATGGCGTTTAGATCACAAAGCGGGCGCAACTTACATTTGACCCCGTCTCCGCCGCCCCTGACCCATAAGTTTCTTATCGTCTTTCTGCGTAACGGGCCCGTGGCAAACTCCCTTGCCAGATCCAGGACAGCCCCCTCACCTTCCCCTATGCACACGGCATCGGCATACCTAATGCAATCTTCAGGGGCCAGGGTAGGATGCACGCCGCCCCAGACGATAAACCGCCTCTTTTTTTCCTTCCGCAGCTTTAAGGATATTGCTTTGGCGGCCTGATAAGCCCCGGAGACGAGCGAGATCATAACGTAATCGGTCTTAAGCATATCAATCACGGCCGTAAGAAGGGCGAGCTCTTTAGGCGTGAAACGCCCCTGGTCTTCCCTGCGCTTGAAGAAAACAACGTTCGTGCTGAATCCCGCGTTTTCCAGGACAGACAAAAGCGGCCTTAAACTGATGGCATGCTGATTGAAAAGGGAAATAAACGTGAATGTGGGCTTCATCTTCATCTGCCGGCCTTAATGCCCCTGGAAGAGCTGCCGTAAATATACGCCCCGGCTTCTTTCTCCTGCCCGGAATGGAACATCCCGATCGCCGGGCCGGCTCCGGGATCAGCGCCTTTCCTCTTGAGCGTACGCCGCAAGGAGCCGGCATAGTCAGCGGCGATCATCTTCCTTTCAGCCAGGCATCCGAGGTCGCACGACATCGGACAGCGCAGGCATTCCTTGAAAAGAAAGACCATATCGAATCGCGACCTTATTTCAGAAAGATGCTTTTCTATCTCCTGAAGAGAAGAAAAATCTCCAAGAGTCCTCCTGTCCGTAACGCTGTCGTTCTGAAAACAATTAAAGACGCTCAGATCGGGCCCTATCACGGCGAGGTTGCGGCAGGCGCCTAAATGAACGCCGTGCCTGGTGAGGAAGCCGAGGTCCTTATCACTCAACAGGCAAGGCACTATGCCGCAGTCAAATATAACCCTCATCCCTCGACGCCGCAGGCCCCTTATCAGTTTCATGGCGTCCTTTATCACAGCCGGGCTTTCGCCGGTTGCCACAAACCGATTGCGCGCCCCGGGACCGGACGGATGGGCAACGCATAAACGCAGCTGCAAAGGCGAATATCTATCCGCTAATTCATAAACATAATCCAGGTCCTGCCGTCTCTTATATAAGTTTACCCCGAAACTGGAGGTGCCCAGAGCGGCGATAACGCTTAAGTTCTCATTGAGCCGCCTCCAGTTGTCTTTTGAATATGACTTCGGATGATTGATATTCCAAAGAAAGAATAATCTTCTTTTATCTTTAATATCTGTCAGCGCGCCTCGGACGCGTTCGGAAAATAAGCCGTTCGTATAAACCTGTACCGGAAAACAGCCCTGCGAAAGGGCGTAGGCGGCGAATTGAATGAATCTCGGATGCAGGGTGGGCTCGCCTCCGCCTATATTGCAGATATTCACCCTGGCCCTCCTCAGGAAATCAACGGCCTTCCTGAATCCGTTAAACGTCATCTCGCTTCTGGCAAGCCTATGAGCGCTGCTGCGCATATACTCCTTGCCGAAACAGTATGGACAATCAAGATCACAATAACTGTTTATGTTTACGTTTATCCCGATCATTGTTTATACAGTGCCGATGCCGTCTTATAACCCGGAAATCTTCTGATAATATGCACCGCGCAGCCGCCGTCGCAATTGCCCTTTTCCATATCGCCGCAGTAGAGACATTCGTCCTTTAATCCGGCGCGTTTCAAGACAAAGGTTTTTTTATCAAAAAACCACTCAAGCGAAGCCAGGTCGCTGAAATCTGTCAGCTTCATATCCCTGTCGGATTTTTCCGCCATGCCGAAACACCTGAATACCGTAAGATTCGGCGCCACCTCTACGGGCGCGCGGCATACGCAAGCCGGGATAAACCCTGTGTTTGCGTACAGCCCCTTAAGCTGCTCACGCGTAAAGGCGCAATATATAAATCCGTTATCGGAATACCACTTTATCCGGTGCTGCCGGAACCTGTATGAATAACGCAGAAGCTTCGCGGAAACCCGTTTATGGTCTTCTATTTGCAAAAACACGTTTTTTCTTTTCAGGCTGGGGCAGGCCGGCGCCAGGTTCACTGCCCTGCAAAGGCCGTAGCGGTCGATCAAAGGAATGAGAAAATCGATCCTGAAGGCCGTTTCGTATATCCTGAAACTCAGGACGGCCTTATCCTTGAGCACAGACAGGGCCCTGTTGAGCGTGCCCCATAATTCCTTGGTGTAATGCCTCGGCTCAAGGATATTAATGAGGACGCATCTGAGGCCTTTTCTTTCTCTGAGGAACTCTGCTATGCCCTCGCGCATCAGGCCATTGGAAAAAACCGACACGGCAAGGCCTTCATTCTCGATCTTCTCGTAAATATCCCTGAACCTGGAATGCAGCGTGGGCTCGCCGCCTATCATATTAAAGGTATCCTGCCCCGACTTTTTAAGGAATCTTATTACCTTGTTTATACTGTCCATGCTGATCTCATTGTCTTGCTTCATCGCCCTGCTGATGGACATGGCGTCCCTGGCAAAACAAAACGGACAGTTGAAATTACACCTGTTCGTCAATCCGACATTCATATCTTCGTCCTTTCCCGGAAACATTCCCTTTCCAGCACACCGGCAAGGTTTTCGGCAAGCAGCCGGTTGCCCTTGCGGGTACAATGGCCGAAATCGCCGCGGAAATTATCATAAAAATACTCCTCATAGCCGTCCCTGGCTACCGCCATCTTGAAGACCCGCTCGTTATCAACGAAGATGACCACTTCACGCCCCTCAAGGATGCGCCTTAACGGCTCCACGGGACGCACCGGATATTGCATACAAACCAGCAAAATACCTTTTGCCAGGATCCTGTCACGCAATTGCCTGTAATTGTAGATCGTGGCGGGGTTATAAGTTGTGTAAAGCGACTTATTAAATTTACTATAGCACCTCTTTGCCAGGTCGTCTTTGCCGGCCTGCTCATAACAAAAGGCGAGGTCGCCGTAGAAGTTTTCCGTCTCAGGGTTAAGCTCAAAACCGCGCTCAAAGGCGGAAATCGCCTCCGGGTACCTGCCCATCTCTTTATAAAATAATCCCGCCTCCATATACAGGAAGCCGTTTTGCGGTTTTATATCCTTAATGATCTTTTGATATATGGATCCCGCCTCATCATACCTCTTTTGTTTCTTTAGGCACCACGCCAGCTCCCTGTTGCCTGCCTCGCTCAAAGGGTTTATTTCTATAGCGGCCCTGAGCGCGCCTATTGCCTCATCCAATCTGCCCATCTCTTTATAAACCATGGCCAGGCCGACACGCGCCCAGCTGTTTGAAGGATTCATCCGGATCGCCTTTTTGAAATGTCCCAGCGCCCTGATGCGGCGGCCCTGCTCTTTCTCCATAAACCCCATCTCCGTGTATGCGCGGTCGCTATCAGGGGCCACTCCGGCGCCCGCCTCATTCGGCGGCATATACATTCTATCGTAGATGCGGTTGCGGGATTTAACCCTCATCCTGTCAAAAAGCAGGCGTACCATCTTATAGACCTTGATTTCATACACCAGCAGCTTTATCCTGAATCTCAGTGTTTCCTCAAATTTCATTGAATTATCATTCTGGTTGGTCCCCAACATCGTAATGACCATATCGGGCTTATATCTGGCCAAATTCTCATCAAGTTTGGAAAGGAAAAACGCCGTATCAACTCCGGCAACGCCTTTGTTGATGACCTTGAATTTAACCCCGGGGATCCTGGCGCTCAGGACCTCCTGCAATTGATAAGGATAAGAATCCCTGCCGCCGAAGGCGGTGGTGGACTCTCCCAGGCACACAATACGGAGCTCCTCCTGTTTATCCAGCAAAACCGGGTTATCCCTCTCCTGAAACGACAGCAGAATGAATCCCGCTATGCGAAATACGACCTCAAGCATGAGCAGGAAAACTAAAACAGCACCGAACATCAGGAAAAACTTATGTTTGATCCGTGTCACGATCACAACCCCACCCTTAAATTACAATTGCTGATACACTATACGATCTATACCTGCCTGCTCTAATTTTCTGATCGAGCCGAGGCCGTTTTTGTAAAATTGCGTGTTCCCTTTTAAAATGATATCTTCCGGCATGCTTTTATGCCTCAGGCGGAATGTGTACCTGCGGCATTCTTTCACGCAGGGGCGCACCCTTAAAAACGGCTTTTTCTTCCGTTCGCAGCCGACAGTAGGGCAGAACATCGTAGTCGATATATACGCGTAGGGCGTATAGACGGACACCGAAATGCCTGAATTCTCCATCTCCAGATAAATACCCTGCAGAAGGTTATCAATCTCGATCCTGTATACGTTATTTTCTTTAAGAAATTTATGGATTACGGGCACGCTCGTGACACTGGAACCGCGGTAATAAAAATCGGTATCCGGAGGAAGTTTCTCGGCGACAATAATCATTGCGCCCTGCCGCGACGGCTCTTTCGGCCGGATGATCTTTGAAGGAAGGCGCCTTTCCAGCAGCCGCCTTATGCGCGGCCCCCTCTTCTGCTTGGTCAAAAGACGCCCCAGAACAGGCACAAGTCCGGTATATTCATTACGCAACCGGCCCAAAACACCCCAATCATTCACTATCACCTCAACGGGCACATCCAGGCAGGACATAAGATCGAATAAACACCTTAGGCGGCTGATACCTGTGTCGGTCACATAAGGAGTGACCAGCGAGAAATCCATGCCTTTATCGCGCGCCCGGGAAATAACCTCCCTGCACTCCCCAATGGAAGGGATAAGCCGCTCGCAGAACTCAGCCCCGAAATAGATCCTTGTGGCCGCGCCCTTCTTCAAACTCTTCAGCCGCCTTTTATCCGCTATATAAACCGCTTTTTCCATCCGGATGTTCCCTTTGTTTTAATCGCGCGCAAAAGAAGGATGATAGCAGTTGTTCCCTTTGCACCGGCCTTTATATTCCCAAACTTCGCGATACATATCTTTACAGCGCCGAATAAATTCTTTCCGTTTAATAGCGGGATCCGCATCCAATAAGGCGCGCGCCCGCGCGACGAATTCCACGCTCTTCAACCGTCTTATACGGCCAACCTGCCTTCCCACCACCTTGACCGCCCTTACCCCCGCCTTATTCAGGTCGTACATCGCGCATATCCCGCAGGCCATACCGTCCATCTGACGTTTATAAAAAGCGGGCATTACATTATTTTTGCGGCTGGCCGCCCTACCTTGTTCATAAACTTTAACGGCGTAGCGCAAAGAGCAGGCATCCTCAAAAGCCTCGGGATCGTATGTTGTGGCGAAATACAGCTTTGGATCCAGCCCTGAGCAGTGCGCGATACTTTCTTCCCTGTTTGCGCCGTATGAATGCATAAATGTACAAAACCCGTCTATGTGAACGCAGATCGTACTGAAAATGAAGGCCTCAAAATCCACGCCCGGGTTTCTCTTGACCAGTCCGCTGATCTGCCGGATTGTAAGCTGACGGTCTAAAATGACGCGCTCCGGAGAGAACCTGCGGTAGAAACCCACCGCGTCCGTATTGAATACCGTGCCTCCCGTGGATATGTGGAGCTTTTTGCCGATATCGCGCTCAACCAGCGTTAATATCAGGCCCATATCCGCGACTATAAAGGCGTCAAAATCAATCTGCCTGAGTTTATCGATAATCTTCAAAAGGAGCGGATATTGATGTCTTACGTAAAGCCCGTTCAAGGCGAGAAAAACAGGGATATTATAGCGGTGCGCCAGCTCAACCGATTTATTAAGTTCGTCCAAATCCGTAAAATTGCTTTCCACCCCCCCTTTTCTTTCAAATTCAAGGTTTGAATAATGCCTGGCCCACTCAGGCGCAAGATAGCCGCAGTAAAGCTCATCCGCCCCGTATCCGGCCATTATCTTCACTTCATCCCTGCTGTTAAACGGCGCTGTGATCTTAATCATTATCTTCCGCTGTTACCCTGTACACGGCAAGCATCGGCCCGGGGCGCTCCGCGTGCCTGTAATACAGGTGCATATTATAGCTCAGGGCGCTAAAAAACATCGCCGAGCACAAATAATCCTGCTTCAATGTCACGCCGTAAAGCCGCTCCTCATAGGCGAGCTGCCTGCATTCCTCAAGAATGGGCACGGCTGAAACAGGCGCCTTCCTTAAGGGGTTAAATGTCTTTATCATTTTGGCGAATCCAGGAAACTCCGGCAGAAGCTGAAAGGCCCCCTCACGCAGCTGCAAGGAACACGACGATTCTGAAGTAATAATATAATCTATCTTTTGCCCGGCAGCCGCCTTAAGCAGACCTTGCCTGTCTCCGGAAAATACATTACTGTGGGTAAAAATAATGTCTGCCGCCTTAAAGAACAGGGATTCATTCTGCATGCCGACATTCGTCAGAAAAAGCACCCTTTTGCCTTCGAATGACCGTCGTTGATCCACCATCCATTCGTATAGCAACGTATATGTGCTCTTGCTTTTCAGGAAATTATTTATGCCGGCATCCCTAAGGCACATGGGGGCAGCGATAAAAACCACCAGCACAGACGCCGCCAGCCATCCGCGCCTCATGGGGAAACGCTGGACTATCCGCTCTTTTAAAAATATGACCGTCTCCGCCGCCAACAACGCCATAAGCGGCAGCGGTTCGGTAAAATAACGCTCTGTGGTCATATTATATGTCCCGTGAGCGAATATGAACAGACCATAAAGCACAAATAAAGGCAGATACGACTTAAGCCTTTTTTTGTCAAGCAATATCATAACGCCGCCGAAAACGGCGAACAGCAGCATAACCGGGCTTGTGCGCATCAAGATGTATCCCATAAACCGGAACCCTTTGAATCCAAACTCCCTTAAAAATATCTCGTGCGCGTTATTCAAGACGATTGCCGGCATATCCGGGCTCGTGAGAAAACCGAAACGAAGCGAATCTCCCCCTGTGGACGCGGATGAATAACCCACCATGCGGGCGCATAAGCCGAAGGCCGCCAGCGCTGCAAAAAGAAGGCGCCAATCCTTCCCGGAAAAGGCCCTGCCCTTCTGAGAATAAAAAAACAACCAGCAGAAAAAGGGTAATGTCAGAAGGCCGTTTTGCAGCGTTGAAGCCGTCAGGCCGGAAACCAGGCCGAGTGCCAGAAAGTTAACAACACTCATTCTTCGCAGCGCGTTATATCCGGCAAAGGCGGTCAGGATTATAAAAAATGACTGCGTGATATGGGGCGTGTCAAAATGGGAGTAAAAAAAGTGGAGCGGGTGAACGCAAAGCAGAAACGCGGCAATGAGCCCCACGGTGTATGACAAATACCGTTTAGAAAATAGAAATACAGCGATGATCCCCATTATCCCGAACAAAGCCGAATAAAAACGGCAGATTATCTGAGAAAGGAAAAATGACGTTTTTTCTTCCCGGGGCGAAAGTCCATAAGCGGCGAGGATCGGCTTATCCAGCTTTAGATAGCTCAATACGCCTTCGGCGATCTTTATGCTTATCGGCAGGAAATTGGGATACCGGCCCCGCATTGACTTTATATCCAGCCCCCGCACGCGCGCTGCCGTAAAGCCTATGGGTTCGCCCCTGACAAACTGAAAAGGAAGCCCGCTGCCCAAACCTTGAAAACGGACGATAACGACCAATATCAGCGCGGAGGCAAGTATCAGGTTATTTGAATTGGCCCTCATAATGATTTAATAAGTTTTAATCCCTCATGCTCCCTTTTAAGGGGATCTTTAAAATCTAATGTCATCCCGCACATCCGCGCCAGCGCTCTGCACTCCTTAAATAGCCGGCGCATGCGCTTTATCGGAGGGCGAAGGCCTGCATAGTGATAATGCCTTATATCCAGCCCGTTAATTTCCACCCCGTCATCCTTTAGTTTCTTTGCCAGTATCCTTACGCATCTTTCCTCTCCGGCATTCTTCGCCAGCAAGAACAGGATTGAAAGCATCCGCGCGCTGTTATTATTCAGGGGAAAGCCGCTGATATATTCCAGGGCCGGGCCGGGCCTGCCTTCGAGCAGGAACAGGTCAGCCATACAAAAGTACGCGAGAGAATTACCGGGTATAATATCCATGGCCTGACGGTAATGGAAAAATGCCGCGTCACTTAAGCCGTTGACCTCGCTTTCTATGCCTTTTAAAACTGCCAGAACATAGGCCGCGCTCTTTTTGCGTATAATAACCTTGCCGCAACGGCGCAGGGGCAGGGGCGGTTTTATCAATCTCTCCTTAAAGAATTCTTCTATAACTCCCTGCTTCAGCAGCCGCTTATAATTGAAGTTCGCCTTGTCAAAAGTAAATTCCCTATCGCTCATGCAATACTTGCGGGTATCGGCCGTATTCCGCGCGATAATATTGCGTTTAATATACACTGACCGCGCGGAAGAACCGATCCCTATCACGTCTGAAGACCCCGTCCATTGGAGATGCGAAAATACATTCAGGTCATCGCGCTTTAACGAAAGCTCTGTTAAATAACGGTACGGGCTATGGCCATAACGCAGCTTCAACAACAGTATCCTGGCGATCATGGCCAGCAGGCCCTGCGCTACGGGGCTAAGCACGCGGCCGGACGGCCTGTTGCCGCGCACGTAATGAATGGGGGCGTTGAGCTGAATATGGGGCGGCAGTATGCCTATCGCGGAAAATATGGTATCAATGCACGACCCAAAATCGCTTCCCGGCAGGCCGAACATCAGGTCAATATTGTAACTGAATCCGTTAAGCGTTGCCTTATTGACCGCATTGTATATATGCGACAGGCGGTGAATGCACCCATTCTTTCTGAGCACGGCATTGTTAAAGGCCTGGACGCCAAAACTAAGGCGGTTGACCGAATACGACTTCATTATAGCCAGTTTTTCCTCACATTCCCGCCGCGCGAACATCTCGGGGTTCACCTCCACAGTGAGCTGTTTAACGGAAGGGAATTCTGCCGGCCTTATAACCTCATCTATGCAGGACAACAGGGATCTCAATTGCCTCTTATTAAGCAAAGAAGGACTGCCGCCCCCTATGTACACCGCCGCTATGCTGTCGCGCCGCCTCCGGAATACCTCGCTGTAAATGCGCAGCTCATCGCATACCTTTCGGATATAGCTGTCTCGTTCGGACAGGGTTGATCCGGCGCGCGAAAAGAAATAACAATACGCGCATTTGCGCCGGCAAAACGGTATATGGATATAAACCGCCAGCTTTCTCCGGCTTAAAAGCATGTCTTTGATGAACATTGATTTTGTATAGGGTACCTTATTCATTTAATCAAACAACGCTGCCGGTTACGGATAACTGAAGCATAAGGACTTTCAACATAGGTCTATGACCCTCACAGAGCCGCTGCCCCTTTTAATCTTCACAAGATACACGTAAATGTGGTCAGCGCCCGCCTGTTTGTAGATCCGCCTCATCTCATCCAGCGGGTTTACGCCGTTATCTTTACGCAAGGTGGCCGCCCTTCCCGATATCTCGGAGTGTTTTGGGGTGCGCCTGAATAAAATGAGGTCAACGTCAAAATCATCCCTCTTGGCGGCAGATTCAAGGTTCTTAAGGATAAACGGGGCGTATCTGTCGCCAAAGGTAATGCTTAAGAAGACCGCCAGGCCTTTTCTGGTCAAATGTTTGTCCAACGAGTCGATTATCCTTCGGCTGACCAGCAGCCCGTCTTCTCCTCCCCTGCCGCAAAGCGGATAGGTTATATTGTCGGGCACAGGCATAAAGGGCGGGTTGGAAACGATAAGGTCGAACCTGCGCCTGCCCACGGGGGCGTATATGTCACCCTGCAATACCGATACTTTCTTTGAAAGCCCGTTCAATATGATATTAAACCGCGCCACCTCCGCGGTTCTGGAAGACAGTTCAACCGCGGTGACGCGTTCGGCTGTTTTTGATAAAAGGACCGCCTGTATGCCGCTTCCCGTGCACAGGTCAAGCGCGTTTTTAGCTTTGAAATTATAGGGAAGGTTTTCAGCCAGATGAAAAGAATCCTGATCCAGGTACACGAAATCTATATGCCTGTTGCTGCCTTTTTCATATAAAAAGTAATAATTATTAAACGACCTTATCCTGTATTTGGGCTTTACGCGCTCTTTATCAGAGCTGATAAGGCCAAGGCGCGACAGATCCTCAAAGGACTGTCTTCCCAGGGCCTTTTTTACCAAGGGCGGCTTGATACTTGAACCCAAAACAAAAAGATCGATAAATACCTTGATCTTTTCCGGAAGCCGGTGTGCCGCTGCCTCTCCGACATCTCTGCTTATAACATCGTAAGAAATATCGTCTAGCGTCGCGCGCAGCCGTTTTATCCGCTCTGGCTTGATCTGTATCACGTTAGTCCTGTCGGGCCCTTAGAACAGCGGGCCGGGTTTCTGATGATTCAAGGCGGAGCATTCGTTAATGGTAATTGGCCACTTCTCTTTAGCGGCGGTGCTCATAACGTCGTATATCACATGCCTGCTGAAAATCGGATACCTTTCTTCATTACCCATACTGTAAAAGGACTCGCCTTTGAAATAGCGTTCATTGTTGCTGTTGACGACCATCTCGCATAAAGTGATCTGGTCTACCCCGATGTCAATAAATTCTCCGATATGCCTCGCGATCATTTTTGGCGTCTGCCTTAACGCCGGAAGGATAACCGTCAGAAAAGGCATGGCCTTCCTCGCGTATTTCATCTTCTTTATTATCGACGGAGAATAATCCGTGGCGGCAAGATTAAAGCGTATTTCTTTGATGCCGGCGCCGCGAAGTTCCCCTGCCATTTTCTTGTTCAGCGATCTGGCATTGGTTTCAATATATTGATATAAAGATGGGGCGGAGTCGTTTAATTCTCCGGCAAAATAAATAATCCTTTCGGCATAAAGAAGGGGGTCGCCTCCGGAGTATCCCACCGCGCGTATGGAGCCGTTATGGGCCGCGTTCTTCAGCTTAACTAAAAGATGCTCAAAAGATTCCCTTGAGAAACTTGTGCTGATCATACCGTCATTATCTTCCCTGCTTCCCAGGGCCGGCTTTTTATGCGGCTGAGGG
The DNA here is from genome assembly GCA_028707125.1 of Candidatus Omnitrophota bacterium. Lineage (NCBI taxonomy): Bacteria > Pseudomonadati > Candidatus Omnitrophota > Candidatus Omnitrophota bacterium. Next base: position 322,023 of record JAQTUX010000001.1, on the reverse strand, counting down.
CAGAAATAGCATGAACAATTACAGGCCTTGCCGATAAAGACGGTCGTCCACTTGTTCTCCTTGCAGGCGCGGCATCCCGGGGAAAGCCGCTTCCCAAGATGCGAAGACAGGCCAAAGTTATCTATAACTAAACCTGGTACTGCCCGCATACGCTTCTTTATGGATCTGATCTGGTCATTCAAACTCTCCATGCGCCTCCTTCGGCAACGGCATAAGAATAAAGTAGTCGACCGCCATTCCATTACCGGCAGCTGATCCGGACATATCTCTTAACCCCACGGTATAATCTCCGGCCTCGATATAAAACTGGCCGGAGACCGCGTTTCGCCATAAAGATGAAGCGGCCTGATCTTCAATGATAAAGTTCCGATCAACTCCGCCTTTGCTGAACGACACCTCAAGCTTATAGGGCCCCTGCGAATAGAGCGAGAACAGCGCCGCGTAGTTTCCCGATACCGGGAGCTTGATCCCCCGATAAGAAACTTTGTTTTCTGAGATCACGGCTATCCCTGTTCCGTGGTCTTCAGAATATACCATATCCCGCGCCCCTCCCTGCAAGAACTCCGGGTCCATGGGGCTTGCGGAGAAGCCGTCCGATACCGGGACCAATATCAATGTCTCCAAAGCAATGACGCCTTCCATTCCGGAATCATCCTGATCCCACATGGAATCCCTGCCCGTAGCCCGGAAACGCAAGGAAAGCCTGCCCTTAGGCAGCCGCCAAAACGGCATGGCGTTGGGAGAATGCATCAGCCATCTGCCCGGCTGGCTTTTGTCCAGATACCAGCAATGCTCAAAAAACATATAGCCGGCATGCAAAACCCCTGCCGCATCCCGCGCTTCAAAATGAATGAACGGCGTATACTTCCTCCAGTTGTGATAAACATAAGCGTAAAGCTGATAATCTCCGTCAACAGGCACTTCAAAATCTATGGCAGCGCCGGCGTTGTTCTTATCCGTCAACAACACCGCCCTTTTTAAGACTATCCCCCTTTCCCAGCCCCCCTTTGCCTCAACGGCATGCCTGACCAACCCGCGATCGCCGGCGAAAACAAGGCAATTGGACAGGGCGGCCGCGAAAAGAACGGCCAGTCCGGCCCTTCTACCACGCTTCATATTTATCGCCCGGCCTTTCCGGATACACCCCGTCATCCGACTGTTTCCAATTCATGGATACGCCTTCCAGAGAAGTGTCCCCTTTGATATTTATGAGATCGGCGCCTATGTTGCCTAACCCCTGTTCATGGGCCATCCTGATATGATGCACATACCAGGGCGCGCCCAGCACGCCGGCTTCCGGAACAGGCGTCCAGTTTCTGGATATAATACGCGTTGCCGTGGCATCGGTGGCAACTGGATCCGTGCCCGCGATCACAAGGTATCCTCCGATGCGCTTGCTGACGTCAACCGGTTCCCCTCCCAGAAAAACAGAAGCCCCTCTGCCTTCCATGCCGAAGCTGCCGTCAACAACAACCAGGTCAGGTTTAAGCGCATTATTGATATCTACGATGATCTGGTGTACGCCCGCCTCATGGAGTTTCCTGCGCGGCTCGCCGTAAAAGATGGAAGGCATGATCCCCATAAAATTCTTCATCCCCAAGCTGACCGGGCAGGGTTTATGATGCGTCTTCAGGGAAGGTATCGAAATAATCACATCTGCCTCGGCGACCAGGTTAGGTATGGCTAAGAACCTGAGCGAGGTCTGCGAAGGCACATACTTGAAATACGAAGTGCGGTTCATCAGATTGACAAGATAGATCTTATTCCCGTATTTCTTGTTCAGCAGGTCTATCCTGTGCTTTACCTGCGCCCCTTCCCTGCCCTCCCTGCCGCCGAAGTTTATCGCTACCGGCCGCTCAACCCATTCTCCGATGACCACCTCTCTGGCCCCCGCCTTTACGCATTCCTCGGCAACCGCCGCCACCACAGCCGGGTGGGCTATCTCGCCTGCAGCCACGGGGTCGTGCCCGTCGAGGCCCCCTGTGACATAATTCGGTTTTATGAAGACCTTGTCCCCCTTCCTGACTATTGACTTCATGCCGCCGATCAGGTCTATCGCGCGCCTGGTCAAGGCGCCTATATCCATGCCTTTGACTACGGCAACATCGGATGAAAGGACCTTGCGTTCTCCGGGCTTGCTAAGATGGATCTTCTCCATCGCGTATACGGCGGGGATGACGCATTTCTGCCCTAGAGTAAGGGCCTTTACGCCCAACAGCAATAAAAATACCTTCCAAGCCCTGCTTATCATAATGTGTTGATTATCAGCGTAGGGAAAACTTCAAAATAATGTGCCGGCCTAACATCCTGATAGTCCTCAACAGGATCTGCGCGTCCAGAAACAAAGAAATATCCCTTGCGTAGCGCAGGTCGCTCTCCATCCACTCGTCAAAACTCATACCCTGCCTGTATTGGCCCGACACGTGCCACAGCGAGACCATGCCGGGCAGGATCTCCAGGCGCCCGCGCTGCCGCCGGTCGGAAAGATCCACCTCGTTTGCCTGAAAGGGGCGGGGCCCGATAAGGCTCATATCGCCCTTTAAAACATTGAGCAGCTGCGGCAGCTCGTCTAAATTCGTGTCGCGCAAGAGCGCGCCTATGCGGGTAAGGCGCGGGTCATTGCGGACCTTGAATAAAGGCCGCGGCCATTCATTAAGATCGGCATATTGATCCTGCGATCTGTCCGCGCCTTCGCGCATTGTCCTGAATTTATAGATGTTAAACCTCCGTCCGTTCCTGCCTATCCTCGTCTGCCTGAAAAAAACAGGGGCGCCGGAATCCATGCCGATCAACAGGCCCAGTATTATAAATAACGGGGAAAACAGCAACAGGAGCACTGAGGCGGCGATTATATCGGCGGATCTTTTGATCAATAGATATGGCCTTCGCATCGCTATGCCTTTGCCCTGTTGAATTCTTCGTACCGCTTATATACAAAATCCAGGAATTCCGTCTCAAATCTGGCGTTGTCAAAACGCGCGGCATTCCGGCGTATCGCGGCGGCATCAAATCTCATCCGCTGGAACCTGGTAACCGCCTCTATCAACGACCGCGCGTCCTGCTCCCGGAAAAACGTGCCCGTCACCCCTTCAATAACCGTCTCCAGCGCCCCGCCCCCGGCAAAGGCGATCACAGGCCGTCCGCAGGCCTGGGCCTCAAGCGGCACCAGCCCAAAGTCCTCATTGGCGGCGAAGACCAGCGCCCGGCAGCCCTGATAAAGATCGCGCAGGCCGTTGCCGTACACCGGGCCCACAAACTCTATATTGGGCCCGGCGTTCCTTTTTAATCTCGCGGCCATTTCCCCGCTGCCCGCGACCTTCAGCGGCAATTTCAGGCGGTTGAACGCCTCTACTATCAGGTCCACGCGCTTGTATTCCTTCAGGCGGCACACGCTTAAATAATAGCCGCCGTCTGCGCCGGTGTTGGAGGGGGAAAAAAAAGAGGTGTCAATAGAAGGGTATATTACAGATGACTCTCTCGCATAGAACCTGCGTATCCTGCCGGATACCACCTTGGATATAGCGATAAAATAATCTACCTGCCGCGACATTTTAAGGTCCCATCTGCGGATAGAGTTGACAAACAAGGGCAGGCTCAGGCGCATAAGCGGGCTAAAGTGGTAATTGCGCCTGTACTCATCATATAGATCCCAGAAATACCTTATGGGGGTAAGGCAAAAACAGATGTGGCAGCTGCCCTGCCCTGTCCTTATGCCCTTGCCCCAGGCGTGAGTACTGCTCAAGATAAGGTCAAACCCCTTCAAGTCAAGGCGCCTCATCGCCAGCGGAAAAAGCCACATAAAATTCCTGTATGAACGCCCGGCAAAAGGGATGCCCTGGATAAAAGACGTCCTGATATCCCAATCCCTGTATTGAGGAAGCGCGTCTTTGTCGTATAACAGCGTAAATACCGGGGCGCGGGGAAACAGCCGGTGGAATATCTCCAGGCATCTTTCCGCGCCGCCGTATTGATTTAAATAATCGTGGACTATCGCTACTTTTATGTCCTTAAATCGCTCCATCGCACATTAGACGGGCGATCTCGCGATCGCCTATCTTCCTCACATGCCGTTGTACCCATAAGCGCTTTTTAATGATCCGCCCCGCGTTGGCGATATTCCACAGCCAGGCGGTTAAACCGACGGCGAACAGGACCAGGGCCGGATGCCCTCCCTCCCTGGGCAGAGACGCCTTTCTAAACCTGTGCCTTAACAGCCCCGCGGAAAGGCGCGCCAGCGTCCATAAGCTGTAATTTTTCAGGAGCGTCGTAAGCCGGTTTTTCTCAAGGAGGTATTTTACCCGCAGGGTATCCCTTTTCATCGTCCGGGAAAACCCGTGGTATGCGGCCGCGGAAGGGACATAGACGACCTTGGATCCCGCCAGGTTTATCCTCCAGCAATAATCCAGGTCTTCATATAGATAAAAATAATCCCCGTCAAAGAGGCCGATCCGCTCAATAACGCTCCTGCGCAGCAGCATTGCCGCGGAACAGGCAAAGAATACCCGCTCGGGCTTATCATACTGGCCTGAATCCTTCTGGAATATGCCTCTGTCCATCCCGTCGCCGTATATGTTCACGATGCCTCCGGCTCCGTTGATGACCTCTTTATCGTCATAAAAAAGCAGTTTTGAAGCGCAGGCCCCCGTGTTCGCGTCGCCTTGCATGAATTCCACCAGCGGCTTCAGCCAGCCAGGGTCAAGGACCACATCGTTATCCAGCGTGGCCACAAACTCTCCCCGCGCCCGAAGCATGCCCGCGTTCCTTGCTCCGGCCGGGCCCAGCTTCTTCCTGTTCTCGATTATTTTTATGCCGGGGTATTTATCGCGCAGAAAGGCGACCGATGCGTCGCTTGAATTATCGTCCACAAAAATAACCTCCAGCCTTTCCCGGGGATAATCAAGGCGCTCAATGGAAGAAAATAAAGCGGGAAGAAGCTGCCGCCCGTTGTAATTGACGATCAATAAAGACACTAACGGTTTGGCTGTCATTATTTAATGCGGCCTTGCCGCGCGAAATATTTCATTGAAAAATACGCCTGAAAAAATAAATATGCAAGGTCTATCGGCAAAAGGCGCAATTCCCTGTTCCGGACATCCCTGAGCACAATTGAAACGTAATGCCTGCAATCGGCAAGGATATCTCCGGTAAACGCCGCCAATGTCTGCGGCGCCGCCTTATGCCTGAACCCCCAGCATGACCTCATCACCGAATAAAGCGTATCTTCCTTTATATGCGTGACCATGGCATGCGGCAGATAACGTAAAACAGCCCCTTTCTCGCGCAGGCGCCGGCCCATATCGCTGTCCTCATGATGCGACCTGAACCTCTCGTCGAACAACCCCGCATCCAACAGCGCCCTTCTTCTGTACACGGTATTGCAGCCGGCAAGAAAAGGGACCGCGCTGTCAGCGCCTTTCCAATTGTTTTGCCGCAGGTTTACCGCCCGCCACCTGTCCGGCAGAGAACGCCCGCTCTCTGCCATTGCCCCTCCCACGCCGGCGATGCCGGGGTCGTTAAAATGGCGCAGGCATTTCTCCAGCCAACGGCTCTCGGCGACGCAATCCGCGTCTATGGAGGCGGCAAACTCGCTCTTTACGGCCTTGAGGGCGGTATTACGGGACGCCGCGATCCCCCTGTTCCGGCTATGGCGGATCACCTTTACGCCGAGGCCGGCGGCGATCTGCGCTGTCCGGTCGGTGGAGCCGTCGTCTATGACCATTATCTCATCTATGGGGCAGGACTGGCTCAATATGGACCTGACGCTCTTTTCTATGCTGCCCTGCGCGTTGTACGCGGGGATATATACGCTCACGCACATATCGACCTACCGCATTAATTTTTCTTTATAAATATCGTTCAGCATCACTTTTATTTCGGAGGATTCCGGGCTTATCGCCAGCGCCTCCTTGAGCGCCCTGACCGCAGCGTCTAAATCATTCCGCCTGCGGTACAGCGCCGCCAGCGCGGTATGGGCCTTGCCGTAATAAGGATTAAGCCCGATTATTTTCCTGAATTCCTGTTCCGCGAGCGCGTGATCTCCCGACTCCGTATACAGCAGGCCGAGGTTCAGGTGGCCTTCTATATCCACCGGCACCAAGGCCAGCAGCTTCTTATGGATCTCTATTGCCTCATCATATCTTTTGAAACTCTTAAACAACAGAAATCCCAGATTGCGGTAAGCCCCCACGTGGTCCGGCTTAAGCGCGATCGCCTTCCTGAATTCATCGGCCGCTTCATCATCCAGGCCCTTCATCTTATAGGTCAGGCCCAGATTAAAATGCGCTCCGTAATTTCCGGGATCCTTCTCAATAGCCGCGGCATAGGCCACGATCGCGGCATCATACTGTTCCTGATCCATATACATCCCGCCCAGGAAATCGGGCTTTAACTCATAGATCAGGCGTATGCACTCCTGGGCCTTCTCCTGCTGCCCCATCGCGTTATAGGCCAGATAAAGATTGTAATACGCCCCGAAGTAGCGGGGATTAAGGTCTACCGCCCTGTTAAAGGCCACGGCAGATTTCTGATACTGCCCTGTCTTAAAATATACCGTCCCCAGATTATTAAAAACGATCGGTTGGTACGGATGCAATTCCAGGGCGGCCTCATACTGGGCGAACGCCTCATTAAACCTTTCCAGTTCCTGGTAATAGTTCCCCAGCAAAAAATATGCTTCGTAATTACCGGGATAAAGCAGGGCGGACCTTTCCAGGATACTTATCGCCTCCAGCCCTCTCCCCGATTCTCTATATGCTCTTGCCTTGGTAAAATATAAGTCGGCGGCAAAATGCCTGATCAGCAGCGCGGCCAGATATATGGCCGCGGCTGAGGTAACCGCCAGTATCGCGCTTTGGGCCAGAGGGCCCTTCGGCTTCGGAGCTGCCTCTTCGCGCGCGGACAGGCACTCCTTCTTGTATAATACGCCGAGCAACCCCGCCCAAAGCCAGAATATCATTCCCGTGGAAGGGATCTGAAAAGAAGGGTTAAAAAGCGCGTACACGAGGATCACGCTGATCGCGCCCAGGATACCCAGAGTTATATAATACAGGTCCCTGTCCCCGGTCTTCTTCAGGACAGATATGCCCATTCTGAATAAAGAATAAATAATGAACATAAAACAGGCCAGGCCGAATATCCCCGTCTCAGCCAGGACCTGCAGGTAATCGTTATGGGCGCTTAAATACGTCCTGCCTTCCGGCGTGATCGAGATCTCGGCCACGCTGCGGTAAGCAGGATAAATAACGGGAAAATTCCCCGCGCCCACCCCTGATAAACGGCTGCCCATGATCATCTGCCAGGTATTCTTCCATACCTCAACGCGCATTACGTTGGTTACATGGGAAAGGCTGAATGCCGAATAAAAACGCTCTACCATCTCCTTATGCCAGACGCGGAAATGGGCGAATACGGACAGGCCGGAAAAAAGCAGTAAAAGGCAAAGAAGGAATATGCCTATGCTTTTCCAGGGGATGAAGCGGAAGAATCTATATCTGCGCTCTTTATGCATAACCGCCGGGATGAAAATGACAACAAGCGAGGCGCATATGAGGCCAAGCCACGCCCCCCTTGCCTTGGTCAATAATAAAAAGAAGAAGAGCGTGGCCAGGGCGATGCCGCTGCATAGTTTGGACCGGAGGCTTTTGCTCTGCAGAAAAACCGCCAGGCACACAGGCGCGACAAGCCCCAGGAACTGAGCGAAGAATACCGGATGGCCGAAGGTAGATATATATGTCTGGCGTATGGCGGTAAACAGATAAGGGCCCTGGTCGCGGTACATGCTGTAGATACAACTCAAAAATGCCGTCAAGATCGCGGCGTTAACTATCAGCGAGACCTCTTTTTTAGATTCAATATTATTTACTACTATGAAGAAAAGGGCGACGTAAGATAAAACCTGCGCCAGATGCACTATCCCTTCCCGCAGATTTATGGCGCGCAAAAGTGATAACGCGCAAATAAGGGAGAAGATCAACAAAGGTATACCTGCCGGAGTAAAAATGATCTTAAAATCCCCCCTGCGGTTCATCTTAAAGACCCAAAGGCCCGTAAGCAGGATAAGCAGGAATTCCATGGCGGCGATCTTGATAAGCCCGTATATCTGGCTGGTTTTGCCGCTGAAGATCAAAGGCACGGTTATTATAAGAAGCAGGATGGCCGCGAAAATGATCCTTTCCGCCGGCCTCCGCGTTTTAACGGTAGTATTCATTGTCAGGACCTTCCTCCCTTGCGGCCTTTTATCCGCGCCGCCTTCCCGTATGCCCGCATCAGATTCGCTGCCGTTACAGCCCAATTATACTTCTCTTCCGCCCTCAGGCGGCTGCGCGAAGCCATCTCTTTCCTTAGACCCTCCCGCCTCAGAAGCTTTAATATCCCCTCGGCTAACGAATCAGGGTCTCCCGGGGCCGTGATCAACCCCGCCTGCCCTACCATGCGCGGCGCCTCTCCCACATCGCTGGTGACTATCGCCTTTCCCGAAGCCATATATTCGGCTATCTTAAGAGGGCTCTTGCACAAGGTAACGTCGTTCTTCTCAAAGCAGGCGACGCATATGTCGGAGGCGGCGATGTATTCGGGGACATCGCTATGGGGGACCGGCCCGGTAAAGATCATGCTTCCGTTAAGCCGCAGGCCGCGGCTGAGCTCTTCCAATTCCCGCCGCCGGTATCCGTCGCCCGCTATCATGAACACGGCGTCCTGGCCGGAACCGCGGGTTATCTTTGCCGCGGACCTGATGAACAGTTCGGCATACTGGCCGCCGTGAAGCTGGCCGAGATACAAAACAAGCGGCTTGCCTATATTATAGCGCCGCCTTACCGCCGAACCCGAAATATCGGGGCGGAACCTGTCAATATCTGCGCCGACATGGGCCTCAAATATCCTGTCCGGCCCTACCCCCAGGCGCCTGCACTCTATTTCTAATCTACGGCTGGCAACGGACACCGTATCAACTATCCGCGGGATAAATGCCTCAAGGGCACCCAGGAAATTCCGGATGAGGCAGCTTAAGAAACCCGGCCGCGTGGAGATCTCATAGATCTTGGCCTCCCAATCATCCCAATCATAATGAAGCGGCTTGTTATTCAACAGGGCCGCGATAATGCTGGGGATAGACGCTTGATGGAAGCACTTCTGAAAATGCACGATATCCGCCCAGGCCGCTAACTTTGACAGGCGCAGGGTATTGGCGGCTAAAATATGCGGGCCGGACCTGCGGCAAAAGGGATAGCAGTCAATATGGGGGCCAAGTTTACGCGGCCTACGGCCTTCCCATTCCAGCGGAAAATATACCAGCTTTACCCCGTGGCCGCTTTTAACAAATTCCCTGGCGATGGAAACAATGCGTATGGTCCAAGGTTCGGACGCCGAGAACAGATCATGAGGATGGACCATCAGGATGTTCATCTTACCCCCCGGGGAAAACGCATATTTTTTTGATCCTCTTAAGCAGCCACAGGAAACAATCCATGCCCAAAGCCGCGATCGTTAATAATACCGTCAGTATAAAACGCATCCTTCCTTTCTGCTACGTATATTTTATTCTATAGCGGCCGCTGTCCCTGTCAATGGGTTTTGCGATAAGCGAGCCGGCCATTTTTATCAAACACCCTGGCCATGATCACATCAGCTATGTTCTTCGCCAGAAGCAGGTTACCCTCTGCCGTGCAGTGCCCGAAGTCACCGCCAAAGGTATCGGTAAAATACCTGTCATAACCTCCCGATCGGACCGCGTCCTTAAATATCTTTTCATTATCAACAAGGATCACGCCCTCCCCGGAGCCGAATATCTCCTCCAGCGGCTCGATGCTGCGCATCGGGTATTGCGCGCAGACCAACAGTATCCCTCTCTTCTCCAGGGCCTCCTTCAATTTACGGTAGTTATTGGGCGTCAGAGTAATGATAGCCGAAGGTCGATAGTGCCTCTTTTTCATTTCCAACAGCAAGGCAAGGTATTCCTTTCCGTCTCCATAAAGGGATAATTCATTATATATGGCCAGGATGCCTCTGTAGGCCCTGTCATTGTCCGGCTCCAATTCTATCGCCCTCTTGAACATCCCCGCCGCTCCGGAAAAATCCCCTCTTTTCTTATAGAGGCAGCCCAGCTCAAAATAGGGCCTGTAATCAGCCGTATTCTCCTGCGCGGCGGCCCTGAACATCTCCTCCGCCTTCACATATTCCCTGCGGTCCCTGTAAAACTGGCCCAGGTCAAAATATACCGTGCTGTTTTCCGTGGCGGACCTTATGGCCCGCGGCGGCCTGATCCTGCTATTGATATTAAACCAAAGCATTCTTGCCAGCTTAACGGTCTTTAAGCCGGCGAGAAGATCCACTATCGTCGAACCGGAATCAACATGAAAGAGCAGGTGCGGCCGCTCATCGTTTGCCCCCATCATCGCGATCACTATATCCGGCTCATATTTATCAAGGACGCCGTCTAAACCAGCCAGTATTCCCGATGTATCTATCCCAACTACGCCCTTATTTATCACGCTGAATTCCCTGCCTATGCCGGCGTTGTTCAGGACTTCTTCCAGCCGCGCCGGATAAGAATACATCCCTCCGGCTGTCGTGGACTCTCCAAGGCAGACGATGCGGCAGGTATGTTTCTGCCTTAAGGAAACTATGTTCCTGTGTTCCTGCGAATACGCCAGCAGGGCCGCTCCCGCGCGCATGCCAAGCTCAAGGAGCAGAAAAAACAACACTATGCCGAAGGCTATTGAGGCGGCTCTTTCCTTAGATCGGCGCATTGAATTAATAGTATTTATCCAGACCATACTTCCTGATCTCCCGTAAATTCCTTATTATCGTCTGGTGATTATCGCAATGGTCGCAATGTTCGTCATAAAGAACCTGCCCGTTGGCGAATTTCGCGTATTTATTGTCTTTTAAATATTTCGCCTGCCTTCTCCAGCGCCAGTAATCCACCGAGTTCCAGATATCCTTGAATGACTGCCTGTCAACGTATCCCACGGTCCGCAGGTGGCAGCAGAAGCTCATATCGTATCTCGCCGGTATAAGGTTGAAATACCAGCCGATATTGCAGCCGTGCCTCAGGAAGAAATCCTTGGACCAGGCGCCGGTCTTTTCATCATAATTGTTCAGCTGGAAACCGAAATTATCCACGAACTCTATGTTCTTTTCTTTCAAGATCCTGGAGATCTCCGGCACCTGCCTTTTTATCTCCTCTATCTGACGGGGCTCAAGCTGGAGGAACCTGTTCATCACGTCCAGCCTTATAAGGTAGAACCTGACCGCGTCGGGCGCTATATCGGCGTCCATCCCGGCCATCTCCGTCAATTCATGATAATTCATATTATGTATTACGTGGCTGATGATAAGCCGCGGATGCGGTTTATTCATCCCCCTTCTTAACGACATAAAGCTCTTGAGGTTATCCCGGACCTTATAAAATGTTTCCGCCGGCTGCACAGAGGATATCTTTTCGTAGGTAACGGCTGTCCCGGCGGGAAAGCTGCAGTATATCTCATTGACCCCCAGGTCTATCACCTCTTTTGATTTTTCCTTATCAAGGAGGATGCCGTTGGTAAAAAACAGGACACCCAGGTCCCTGGACTTGGCGTATCTGAGCATGGGCATGAACTTGTCGTATATCAGCGGTTCGCCGTCACCCTGCAGGATGATGCCGTCCACCTTCATCTCCGAAGCATCGTCTATAATCCGCTTGAATATCTCAAAATCAAATTTGCGGTCAAGGAACTCCTCGGGATGGCTGACCCCGGGCGTATGCACCCAGCAATGTTTACATCTGGTATTGCACCTGTGATAGGGATCAAAGACGATCGTCTGCGGCCCGATAAATACCTGTTCGCTTATGACCCCCAGAAGCCGCAGGAGGTCCTTCTCCCGCTCGTCGTTTACCCGCGCGTGCAGCCCCACGGTCTTGAGGATATCCATCAACTCATTGTCGTGGACAACGAGTTCTATTTTTTGCGGGTCAAGGCGCTGCTTCAATGCCTCAATATAAGCGATGAAATTCTGCGGCAGGTCCTTGACGGGAAAGACCTCAAGACCGATCCCTGATAGATCCGCCTTCTCTCCCAAAAGCGCCATTCCATGCTCGCAGACCTTATGCAGCCGCCCGAAGTTATAACGCGATATCCCCACGCTTATCTTCACTGGTTGTTTCCGGCTCAAGGCGGACCCGATGCTCGATATCTTATCTTTGTAGCCGCCTTCTCTGCCAGCGATCCTGTCGTGCAGCTCTTCAAAGTCCCCGAATAAACAGCATGCGTTGGCCGTATCCATAGGCCGCATGTTCTTATCGTCGGCCCCCATATCATAATTAAAAAATGCCCTGGCATACCGCAGCAGCTTTCCCGGGTTGCGGAAAACCCCCTTTATATTCCTGGGGCAGGCGCTTCTTAGCTCTTTATAAAAAATGCTTATTTTCCCCGCCTTCACGCCGTCACTCCTCCCGATAGCAGTTTATCATCTCCGCGCAATTTCTCCGGCATTTTTTTATCTCCCGCCTGACCCGCGCGGCTTTCGGCGAAAACCAGGTATAGCGTATATCGGCGTCTTTTACGTTACCGATCGGTTCCATCTCGCAGCAAAGGTAAATGTCGCCCTTGTTATTTATATGGACGATATCCTCGCCCAGGCCGCAGCTGGCCTTTCTTACGAACTGAAGCGGATCGGCGAAATACGACTTAAAACGCCTCAACTGGCCGACAGGCGTATCTACGCGGCAGCCCGACTGTTTCATTTCTATCAGCTTATCAATGACGGAATGCGCTTTAGCGGTATCCTTCGGCCAGAGAAAGCTGAACTCCTCTCTTTCATGCCATCTTAAATCAACAGGGACCATATTCGGCCGCATTACCGCCATAAATGATACCGAGATGTCCCTTTGATCGGCCCATCCGGCAAGCTCCACCAGCCCATCCAGCGTCGGCTCCATGATGATCGACTGGATAACCACCCCCCTCAATCTGCCCCTGTATTCCATAAAATAATTTAAGGCATCCATGGCGTTCTTATGCGCCCCATCCTTTCCTCTAAGGTAGTCGTGGACGCGCCCATCTAAACTGTCCAAGGATATGGGGACAACCCCCACCCCTGAATCCGCCAGGCGCCTGGCGTTTTCCCTGTTGATCAAATAGGCGTTGGTGGCCATGGAGCTGTTAAATCCCAGGCCGCTGATGAACCCCAGCAATTCCAGCGCGCCCTCTTTTAAAAGCGGCTCTCCGCCGGAGATGTTTATCTCAAAAGGCGTGTTCACAAAATCCTTGAATGACGATACGTATCCTATCAGTTCTCCGACGCTGACCTCCGGCTCGGGCGCGGATACTCCGTAGTTGCACATCTTGCAGCGGAACATGCATCTATGCGATACCTCTATAACGCAGAATTTCGGCCTTCCAATCATATGGGATTTATCGTTTGGCATATTCACTGTCCTGCGGGAAGGCGCAGACAAAGTTAATAACGCAGCACCTCTTCCCCGGGCCGCGCGCATCGATCTTCTCCCTGATCGCCTGCGCCTTATCTGAAAACCAGAGTCCCCGCACATTATCATCCCTGATGTTGCCCAGGGCCTCTCCGCTAAGGTAGATAATGCCGTTCTCATCTAAATCTATTATATAATCATGAACGCGGTATTGCGTCTCTCTCATAAACCGCTCCGGCTCGGTATAATAATCTTTGAACGCGTCCAGCTGCGAAAGCGGATTCCAGATCTTGTAACCCCGCGTTCTTTTCTCCTTTAATTCATCTATGAGGCGGTAAAGCTTCTCCGTGTCCTGCGGCCAAAGCTCCTTGTACACCGGGCTTCTGAACCATCCATTCCTGTCCTCTACCAGGCCTGTTTCCAGCAGTGCCAGAAAAGAGATGTTCTGGAACAACCTGTCGCTGTTCACCCATTCCGTCAGCTCGATTATCTCGCTTAAATTCCTCTCCATTATTATGGTGAGGATGGTGACTGTCAGGTCCGGGCCGCAGAACCTGCGGATGTTCTCTATGCCCTTCATCACCCTGGAGAATACATCTTCCCTGCCCCTTAAGAAATTATGCGTCGCCGGATTCAGGCTTTCCAGCGAGATCGCCAGCACGTTCAACCCCGAATCCGCTATGCGCCTTGCCATATCTTCGTCTATAAGGTAGGCATTTGTGGAAATTATGGACCTGAAGCCCTTTTTGGAAATAAAGGCGCAGAGGTCCAGGCACCAATCCTTCCATAACGGCTCTCCGCCCATCACGTTTATTTCCAGGGGCTCCTTGACAAATTCGGAAAGCCCCTCTACGAACCGCTTTGCCTCCGAAAGAGTAATCTCGTTTGATTGAGGCCCGCACTGCCAGGACTTGCACATCCTGCACCTGAGCAGGCACCGGTTGGAGACCACGATATCGCAAAAACGGGGATTGCCAGCGGCCATCACCCCTCCTGTTTGAGGATCTTGAGATAAATGGATCTTATCCTCTCCTTATCGCTGAACCTGGAATAAAGAAAAAATAAAAGATGCTCGTCTGTAAAAAACCTCGAGCCCCGCGCGCAGCTGTCCCGGACCATTCCCAGGGAACGCTCCATCTGCCTCTCTTTTTCTTCCCAGGCCAGCCCCCCGTCTTCGTCAAAGCCAAACTGAACATAACTGCTGAAATCCCTCTGCGTGCATTGATTGACTTCAATGACCCGCTTCAGGCCGTATTTCCGGGGAGAATCGTAAAGCATGCTGCCCTGCCTCAGGTCAAAATGATTCAGGTACACGCGGTTGATATATTCCTCATTTTTATTCAGGAACGAGATCGTGGCCCGTATGTCTTCCTCCCGCTCGTGGGGGAAACCGCAGATCACCTCAACCCCGGTCCAGATGCCGGCCTCATCAGACCAGCGCAGGACGTTCTCCAGCTGCGCCAGGTCCACCCGTTTATTTATGTACTTCAGCAAACGGGGGCTGGCCGTCTCCATCCCGAAGATCAGGCGTATGCATCCGGCGCGGCGCATCTTAAAAAGCGTGTCCCTGTCCAGGTTGTCCGCCCTGGCGCAGTCGCTCCACAAGACCTTAAGCCCGCGGTTTAATATCTCATCGCACAATTCATTTATGAACTTCCTGGATATATTTATGGTATCGTTCAAAAAGAAGAACCCGTCCGGCCGGTATTGTTCCTGCATGGACTCCAGGTGCCCGGCGATCTCCGCCGGAGAAAGCGCGTGGCTTAAACTCTGGGTTGAGGAAACACAAAAGATGCACTCAAAGGGGCATCCCCTGATAAACCTGTACGGCAAAAGCAACGCCCCATTTTTCTGGAATTCATCCATTAAACCCCCAAGCTCCCGCGGATGCTCCAGCACCTCCTGCCTGGACCTGTATTTGTCCATGGGCAGGCCGGAGAAATCGGGTTTGATCGGCCTGCATATCTTATTTGAAGTTATCACCTTGCCGCCGTCTTCAACCGACAGATACGGCCCGCCGGAGAACGCGGGGCCCGCTTCCGGCGCGTCAAAAATCCGGTCAAGAAGGTATTCGCCGTCGCCGCGCAGGATATGATCTATATTTCGGCAGCCATACCGGGAACGCATATGGCCCAGCCACGGCCCCTGCCCGCCCAATATGTTTATGGTGCCGTATCGGTCTTTGATAAAACGCGTAAAGGCCAGCGCGAAAGAAAGGTTTGTTTCATTCTCGATATTGTCCGGCAGAGAAAGAAGCATAAACTGCCCCTGGCCCACCCCGGCCTTACCGGCTGCCCTGTCCATAATAGAATCTATATATTGATCGCTGCCGCCAAGCGCGTATCTCTCTACGCGCGGCAGGTCAAAAAATACCTCGGTATCAATCTTGTCCGCGGCTGAATCGGAATAGTAATTATTGTGATGGATCTCAATATTGAGATCCGCCTGCTCTACCGGCATATCTTTGGAGCGAAGGTGCGCGCTGATAAGCCCCAGTCCCAAAGGAGGTATCAGGCAGCAATTCGGCCCTGAAGAGAATTGCCGCTTCTTGAAAAAACCGGGCAATCTTATGACTTTAATACCGCGCTTTGGCATGGTCTGTAGATTGTTGCCTCTGATAATTCCTCTCTTTCAGCATCTCATTGAATATGCCGGAAACCGCCTTTTTATCAGCGAACCTGGAATAAAGCGAAAACAAAACATGCTCAAACTCATAGATGGGAAAGGCGCTCTGCCAGCAGGTATTATTAATGAGCTTTTTATGCGCGGCAATGATCTGCCTCTTCTTTTCCTGCCATTGAAGGCCGCCTGTCTCGTCGTATCCGTATTTATGAAAATAGGTAAATTCCCCGTCCGCGTATTGGCATATCTCTTTTATATTTTCAATCCCGAACCTTTCCGGGCTGCGCATAAGCACGCTGCCGTCCCTGAGGCCGAATTGATTAAAATACGCGCTGTTTATAAACTCCTTGTTCCTGTTCAAAAAGGATACCGTCTCGTCAACATCTCTTTCTTTCTCGTGCGGCAGGCCGCAGATTATCTCCACCCCCGTCCATATCCCGGCCTCATCAGCCCATCTCAATACATCTTCCAGCCGCCTTAAACTGATGCGCTTGTCCACATACCTCAACAATCCCGGGCTGGCCGTCTCCATGCCGAAGACCAGGCGTATGCATCCGGCGCGGCGCATCTTAAAAAGCGTATCCCTGTCCAGGTTGTCCGCGCGCGCGCTGTCGGTCCAGAGTATGTCCGTTCCGCTGCCGATTATCTCATCACAAAACTCATTAAGGAAACCCCTGGAGATATTTATGGTATCGCTTAAGAAGAAAAATCCTGTGGGGTTGTATTTTTCCTGAAGCTCTTTTAAATAACCGGCTGCCTTCTCCGGCTTCAAAACATAAACCAGTCTGTTTGTGGATTCAGGGCAGAAAACGCATTCATGGGCGCATCCCTTGATAAACTTAAACAAAAGAAGCAGCGTCCCCTCATGCCTGTATTTGTCCATGGGCAGTCCGGAAAAATCCGGCTTAAGCGGAGGATGGACCTCTGTTGCCATAAACCTGCCCTCTTCTTTAACGCAGGAATACAGGCACTCCCCGGGGTCGGCATCCTGTCTTATGGCCCCAAGTAGTTCAAGCAGCGCCACCTCTCCGTCACCGTAGATCACAAAATCTATGTCACGCCTGTCATACTTGCTCAACAATTCAACCGATTGATTGGCTCCCCCTAAAACCAGGACGGGATTGTGTCTATTCTTGAGGAATCTTGCCAGCGCCAGGGTGAACATAAGACAGCCGGAATTATTGAAAAACGCGGGCAGCGACAATAAGACGACCGGGTATCCGCTCAACCCTGTCTTGCGCCCGACTGCCTCCATAACCGAATCTAAATACCCGTCTCCTCCTTCCCGCAGCCACCTCAGTATCCTGCCCTCATCGTAAAAAACGGAGATATCTACCTTATCTCCGGCGTCATCGCAATATTTATTATCGTAATGGATCTTTATGTTCAGGTCATCCTGATCGATATCAAACCCGTTCTGCCTCAGAAAACCGGTAAGGCAGCCCAGCGCCAGAGGCGGTAGCAGGCAGTAATTCAGCTGCCTGCCGCCGATATCATTTTCGTCGGGAAAGCCGGGCATCCTTAACAGCTTGACCTTCCAATCCCGGCGGCCGTCTCCCGAAGCCGGCCTTTTATTATTTTCCTCTCTTCCCAGATATAATTCCGTCGCCTTTATGAATTCCGACGCCGCCGCCTCGTCCTTTCCCTTTCTCTTATAGATATATCCCAGCATCCTACGGGCGAACATATTATCTCCGCCCAGCCGCAGGGTCACCTCAAACTCCCGCTCTGCAGCATCATATGAGCCCTGTTCCAGGTATATATACCCTAAACCCTGATGTATATACTGATTCCGGCTGTTGATCCGCAGCCCCTTCCGGAATGCCTCTAATGCCTGCTCATATTTTCCCTGCTGCAGATATAGATGCCCCAGCCCCTGATAGGCGTATTCGTTGCGCGGGTCAGCATCCAGCGCCTTATTGAATTCTTCCAGCGCCCGGCTGTATTTCTTTCTGTCCAGATACCGGTTGCCGGATATTATATGGCCGTTTTCACTATCTAAGCACATACCGCCTTTTCTTCCTCATACCAGCAATTGATTATGTGGTGGCAGTTCTTTTTACACCGCGCTATATCATCCCGCCTGGCCAGCGCCTCCTGCGAATGCCAGATATCGCGCAGGGAGCCGCCGCGTATATTGCCGATGGGCTTCATATACGGGCAAAGATTCACTCCTCCGTCGGGAGACACGGTAAAGGCGCTGTCATTAATAACGTTGCAGGAGTAACGTTTTATAAACTTGCGCGGGTCCCTGAAATAGGCCTTGAAAAGTTTAAGCTGCGAAACGGGATTATTGATCCTGCCCCTTCCCTCCCCCAGGCGCTCCTTCCTTTCTATCAATCCGTCAATGACGGAATCCACCTGAGCGGCGTCCTTTGGCCATAAGAATCCGTATTCCCCTGACTTATACCACTCTTCCAGCGCCGGCGTATGGAACGGCTGCACAACCGACTGGAAGAAAACGGAAGATATCCTTCCGTCGCCCTTTACCCAATCCGCCAATTCTAAGACCTCTCCCAGATTAGGCGCCATGATCACGGTGTCTATGGCTGTTTCGAGAGAGGCGCGCTGTCCGGCAAGATAGCCGATCGCCCGTATGAGCTTGTCATAGCTGTCGGGCATACCGCGCAAAAAATTATGGGTCTTTTCATTTAAACTGTATAAAGTAAGGGCTATATAGTTTAACCCTGAATCTGCCAGGCGTTTAGCCATTGCTTCATCTATGAAATATCCGCTTGTCGCCAGAGAGGTCCTGAATCCTCTTGCGCGGCAGAAGCGGATCAACTCTATCAGGGTATCGGGAAACAGCATCGGCTCTCCTCCGCCGAATATGACCGTAAATTCGGGATCCCGCGGCCTGTTTATGGAAGAAATAAAATCCTTCCAGTCCTGCAGGCCGGGCTTTTTTATCCCTGCCTCGTCGTTCTTCCAGAGATGGCACATCCTGCATCTTAGAACGCATCCAAGAGTGAGCAGTATGACGCAACTCTTTGGCTCGTTAATTTTTTGCGGCGATGGCGACGGTATCATCAATCATCCCTTCCCTGATCATGGCCTCGTATACGCCCTCCGCGATAAGCCGGTACCCCTCGGCATTGCAATGGTCATCGCTTACAAAAAACTCCCTTCTATCGCGGCCATTCAATTCTTTCTCAAATACCAGATGGTTGTCCACCGTGGGGATATCGTATCTATCGGCTATATGCCTTACACCTTCCGCTACGTTCTCCGTTTCCGGATATGTCTGCAATATCAGCCCGACACCGTTATCCCTGCAGGCCTTATATATCTTCAGGAAGTTATCGCGCATTATTGCCGCTATCGCCTCTTTGTCCCTGTGCAATGCTATCATGGCCTTGATCATCCTGCGACTCCCCCTGTCCTTAAGCCCCGCGCTGAAGGCCTCCATCTCTTTATAAAACTCGCTGCTGTCGGCACAGGTCTGCTGAAATTCAATAAAGGCAAGCGCTGCCGCGCGCGGGTCCACCAATGCCCGCCTTAACTCCTCCCGGACCAACCCGGGCCTGTTCTGTATCCTGTGGACCATACCCAATTCCACATAGATATTCCCATCCCCGCCATAACCCTGCCTCACCGCTTCAGTCAAACACTTCTCAGCCAGCTCGTATTCCGCCCCCTCTCTATAAATAGTGCCCAGTTGCCGGTTGGCGTCGGGATTGCCCGGGTCGATACGCAGCGCCTCAAGAAAACACTCCTTCGCCAGATCATACCTTCCTTGCTCCTTCAAGTCATGGCCCTGCGTAATCAACCGGCTTGCCTCCGGCGGCGCCTTTCTCGGCGCTAAGGCGCGTTCATTTTCCTCAATCTTTCTCATCTTGGCCGCTATATTTGCCTGCGCGGCCTTTATCAATTTATATAAACGCGATCCGCTCAGTAAAAAAACCGGCCTGCCGGCTCCGGCCATATTCCAGATATCATTGCGTCCGGACATGACTATTACCAGGTCCGGATGGTATTTATCGATATCCCGTTGAAGCCCGCTCTCAAGCTGCGAGGAATTACTCCCGGGGATACCCAGATTATAAACCTTGATGGACTTCCGGGGGAACCTCTCCTTAAGCATGCCTTCCAGCTGCCGCGGATAGCTATCCTGATAGGCGGCGCCTACTCCGAAGGTAAAAGAATCCCCCAAACAAAGAATGACTGTTTCTCCCCCTTGTTTCAGGCGGCCGCTTTGCGAGGGCGGGTTAAACTTCAGAACAAGGTATCCGCCGGATCTAAGGCCTGCCTCTAATAAAAAGATGGTAGAGAGCGTGATAAATATAAAAGAAAGCGCCTTTTTAAACATCGCTCTTTTTCACATTCTGCCAGGCGGGCGCGAGGTTCAATTCCGAACAAAGCGATAATATCCGGCGGTGCCTTGCCATCCTCACCTCAAGCGTATTGGACATATCCCTGGTGAACCAGGCATACCAGTCCGTTATCATATCCTTATCTATATTATAGTCCTGAAGATGCTCATAAATATGCGTGCCGGGGCCTATGGTGCAGATATTCAGGCTGTTTATCTTATCAATGGACGGCGCGTTCTTCCTTATGAAATCTATCGTCTCATCAATATCTTCCTCTGCCTCCCCGGGAAAGCCGACGATAAGGTTTATCTCTACCTGCATGCCGGAATCCTTTGCCCGCGCCAGGCCCCTGCGGATGTCCGCGGCGCTGACGCCCTTGCCTATCAGCTCCAGCACCCTGTCGGAGCAACTTTCAACACCGAATGTCAACCCTCCGCAGCCGGCTGCCTTCATTTTACCCAACAAGCCGCGGCCCATATCTCTTCTGATGGTCGCCTGGCCGCCCCAGGCGACTCCCATATCCATGGCGATCAGGCAGTCGCAGAGCTCATCCAGGAAGCCCAGGTCTCCGTTTATCAACAGGTCGCTGAATTCAAATCTTTTTCTTTTGTATCGCTTCACATGATAAGCCATCTCATCCGCTACCGCCCGCGGCCGGCGGCAGCGATAAGGCCTCTTCAGCGGTGAATCGCAGCAGAAGATACAATTACGTATGCAGCCGCGGCTGGTTATGAGCGGGATAAGGTCGTCCTGAGTGTAATAACTCAAGTCAAATTCCTCAAAGGTAGGAAACGGTATTGTGTTGATATCGGTATTGTTTTTGTCCGCCGCTATACAGACGGCGTGGCTGCCGGATACATCCTTCCAGCTTATGCAACCCGCCGGAGCGCTGTTAAAGCCGCCCCCGCGTATCTCAGCCAACAAATCGGATAAAACGCGCTCTCCTTCTCCGATCACAAAATAATCGATCGTGCCGTCGGTAAATAACGACCGTGTCTGGGCATAGCTGGCGCCGCCGCCGCCGACTATGATCGTCAACTTCCTGTCCGACTTTTTCCTGAGCATGGGGATAAACGCGTTCAGAAACGGCGCGGAGGCAAAAGTTGCGGAAAACCCGATCACGGAGGCGCCGTAAGAAATTATCCCCTCCGCCAGCCCGTCCAATGACCCCCGTAACTCCTGCGCCGCCTTTCCGGATGCCCAGAACTCAAAATCTCCCGTATCCCATTTTGCCCTGATCCGTTCGGGACAGCCGCGGAATATCTCCATATTCAAGTCGTATATCATCGCGCCCGGCCTGCCGGACCTAAGAAAAGCGGAAAGGTAGGCGATCCCCAGCGGCGGGGCATAAACGCCCCAGGGCGGGGACTGCACCAGAAGGATCCCTGTCTCGTTATTGCCGTCAACCATAAACCAGTGTCCTCTCGGCTGCTTGCCCGGGCTGCCGATCGTTCCTCTTCGCCTTCCTGAAAAGCTCAAGGCATGCGTTCTTGTGCCTGCCTACAGAATAAAAGATGTCCCTTATGGCCCTCTTGTCGGCGTACTTGGAATAGAGGAAAAATAGAAAACTTTCATATTCGTGTTCCGGAAAAGGAGGCCTCCCCAAGGCATCTATGACCTTATTAAAACTGGAGACCACCTGCCTCCTCTTCTCCGGCCACTTCAGTCCGCCCGTTTCATCAAAGCCGTATTTGACAAATGTGGAAAACCCTTCTTCGTAACTGGATAGCTCAAATATATTGGTTATGCCGTATTTTTCAGGGTGCGCTCGTATGGCGGAGGTGTCCTTTATATTAAAGGCGTTATAGTAAAAGGCGTCAATATGCTCTCTGTTGCGTTTTAGGAAAGAGATCGTCTCTTCGACATCTCTTTCCTTCTCATAAGGCAGGCCGCTGATTATCTCCACCCCTGTCCAGATGCCGGCCTTGTCAGCCCAGTAAAGCGCCTTTTCCAGCTGGGCCAGGTCTATTTCTTTATTGATATATTTCAGCAGCCGCCTGCTGGCGGTCTCCATCCCGAATACCAGCCGCACGCATCCTGCTTCAGCCATTTTGTATATGGATTCTTTATCCAGCCGGTCCACCCGCGCGCAATCAGACCAGCGGGCCCCGATCTTTCTTTTTATCACCTCTTCGCAAAACCGGTCAACGTATTTCTTGGAGATATTTAAAGTATCGTTAAGAAAAAGGTACCCTGTCGGGTCGTATCTTTCCTGAAGCTGCTTGAGCCATTCGGCCGCGACCGCGGGCGGCGCCACATGGATCAGCCCGCCGGCGGAGCTGGCGCAAAATATACATTTATTGGTGCAGCCCTTTATGAACCTGAAAGGCAGAAGCAATGTCCGGGAATCGTTGAATTCTTTTATTTCCCGGCTCAACGCATCGTCCGGGCAATAATCGCTCCTTAGGCCGCGATAGCGGTACTTGTCAATGGGCAGCCCCTCAAAATCCGGCATTACCGGAGCGGGGACCTTCAGG
The DNA here is from genome assembly GCA_028707125.1 of Candidatus Omnitrophota bacterium. Lineage (NCBI taxonomy): Bacteria > Pseudomonadati > Candidatus Omnitrophota > Candidatus Omnitrophota bacterium. The sequence continues at coordinate 299,203 of JAQTUX010000001.1, read as the reverse complement.
GAATAAATGGCCCCCTCGCCCTCCTGTCTGCCCGTGCCTGAATATGCCTTGTTATCCAATAAGGAAGCCAGCAACTCTGCCACAACCTCCTCCCCTTCATTGCCTATTATATGATCTATGTCCGAACGCGGGCAGCCGATCTTGCGCGTTAAGTCCAGGAAATAATTCAGCCCGCCTAAAATTATTATCGGGCCATAGACCTTCTTTAGATACCTTGCCAGGCAGACGGCGAACAAGGCATGGCTGTCGTTCATGGAACAGCTGTCTAAAGAAAAAAGGATTATCCTGTATCCTTCAATGCCGGTTTTGCGGCATACCCTTTCCATGATCCCTTCTATCAGCGGATCGCTGTTTCCCCCGGCGTATCCGGCCACCCTGGAGGCGTCAAAGAAGACCTCTTCGTCTATCTTTTCCTCTCCGCCGCCGAAATAATTATCGTGATGTATTTTTATATGCAGATCGTCCTGGTCCATAGGGATCCCCCGTGATCTGACATAAGAGACAATATTCCCCAGCGCCAGAGGCGGCAGCATAATGGAATTCATCTCCGTGGAAAAGATATCGGGCCCGTAAAAATTGGGGATGCGCAGCATCTTTATCCGGGCCTGCGCCTGGCAGGCCTTGATCTTTCCCGCGGATTTGAAACGGCCGGCTGCGGTATCTACCGCCGCATCATAATCTTTCGCCTCAAGGTATGCCGAGGCGAGGAATCTGTATATCCTCTCCTCCCGCGGCGCTAATTCAAGCGCCTTCTTCAACATCTTGACCGCCCGGCCGTACTTTTTCATCGATAGATATGCCCGGCCCATATTGATATATGATTCCCTTATATAAACATTTAACGGCCCGTCCCCGCCGCCCTGCCGCGCGCACAGCCGCAGGGACTTCCGGAAATATTTTATTGACCCGGCAGGATCGCCTTCCTCAAGATGTATGTTGCCCAGTTCCTGGTGCGCGGCTATGCTTGAGGGCCTGATCTTCAAGAGCCGGCGGCAGGCCTCCCTGGCCGGGCCGTATTCCCCGGCCTGAAGATGGGCCTGGATCAATTTGTGCAGCTGGAATTCGTCGGTATTATCCTTCATCGTCAAAAAAACAGTTGATCATAAGCTTGCAGTTGCGGCGGCAGTCGCCGATCTGCTTCCTTACGAGTTCGGCCTTCTCTGAATGCCATAACTCCGCGATATCCGCCCCGTCGCGTATATTCCCTATGGGCTCCATTGAATTACACAGGAATATGCCGCCTGCCGTATTCACCGTCAGCGAGTCATACCCCAGATTGCATCTTGAGGCCTTCACAAATCTCCGGGGGTCTTTGAAATAAGACCGGAAAACCTCAAACTGCGCCGCGGGGTTGGTTATCTTAAAACCGGAACGTTTACGGCGTATAAGCCCGTCCATGACCTCGTCAATTTTTTCCGCATCCTTCGGCCATAATAAGGCAAACTCTTCTCTCTCATGCCAGGCATCATCCGGCGGCATGAAAAATGGCTGCATCACCGCCTGAAAACTTATGGCGTCTATCGCCCTGTTGGCCTCTGCCCATTCGGCAAGCTCCAGGACACCGTCTAAATCCGGCTGCATTATGGTGGTGACTATATGCAGGCGGGGGCGATCATCCTTGTGCCTGCTGAAGAAATCCAGTGCCGCCATTACCCTCGCGTAGACGCCTGCCTGTCCCCGCAGAAAATCGTGGACCTGCGCCTTCAGGCTGTCCAGCGACAGGACCAGCGTGCCCAACCCTGAAAGCGCGATATCACCGGATGCCTTCCCGTCTAAAAGATAGGCATTGGTGGTCATGGTGGTTGCCAGCCCCCTGCTGCGGGCATGGCTGATAAGGCCTGTTATCCCGTTTTTAAGCAGCGGCTCTCCCCCGACAAACTGCACCTGGGCATTGCCGCCCGCGAAATCCGCGAAGGAATCGATAAACCCTTTCCATGCGTCGACGGGCAGCTCATCGCCTCCGGCCCTGCTCTGCCACATCCTGCACATCCGGCATCTCAACATGCAGTTCTCCGTGACGACGAGGTCGCAAAAACGCGGTCTATCGTAAGCGGCGCGCATAATCAACTAAGGCAGATCTTTGTCTACGAAACAATTTATCACGTTAAGGCAGGCCTCCTGGCAATTGTGGATCTGCTCCCTCCTCAAGGAAGCCTCAGGGGAATCCCAAAGGTCTTTTATACTGTTTTCTCTCACATTCCCGATGGGGGCCATAGAGCCGCAAAGCAGGACATCGCCCCCGGGGCGGATATAGATCACGTAGTCGCCCTGTGTGCACACCATGCCTTCAAACAACCTCTCAGGCTGCCGGAAATATGTTTTGAACATCTCCAATTGGCTTATTGAATTGGATATCTTATACCCCCGTCTTTTATAATCTGCCAGCCGCTCGATCACGGAGTCAAGGCGCGCCAGGTCGCCGGGCCAGAGACAGCTGAATTCTTCCTTCTCATACCACCGGCTGTCTTTAGCCGTGGCAATGGGCTGCGATATCGCCTGGAAATATATGGAGCTTATATGCTCATTGGCCTGCGCCCAATCGGCAAGCTCTATTATATGGCCGAGATTATAGCCCATGATCACCGCGAGTACGGTTATGCCTTTGGCGCCTTTTTCCCTTAAATGGCCGATCGCCGTTATTGCCTGCCTATGGGCCCCTCTGGTGCCCCTCAGGAAGTCATGTGTTTGCGCGTCCAGGCTATCCAGAGAGATCGTGATGCCTTCCGTGCCGGAACGCGTTAGCCGGCCGGCGATGTTCTCATCCATAAGAAAGCCATTGGTCACGATAAAAGTCCTGAAGCCGGCATCATTGGCGAAGTCCAATATATCCAGAAAACCATCCTTTAATAACGGCTCCCCTCCGGCAAAATGCAATCTGATATCGTTTCCCCAGGATTCCTTAAGCGACCCTATAAACTCTATCCACTGCCGGCCTGAGAGCTCCGGCCTGTTCTCCGCTGTCTCCCAGAACCTGCACATCCTGCACCTGAACATGCATCTTTCGGTGATCCCTATATCGCAGAATATCGGTTTTTTAATTTCCATCATCGGCAACGGCCTCTTTAAAAAAACAATTGACCTTATTATTGCAGCCCCTGCGGCATGACCTTATCTCCTCCCGCCTTTCCGAGGCCGCCCCTGAGAACAAAATATCTTTCAGGTCAAGGCGCCTGACGTTGCCCACCGGCTGCAGCATTCCGCATAAATGCAGCTCCCCGGACCAATTCACAAGCAGCGAAGAACTATCCAGCGGACAGGGCCTGTTGTGTATAAACTCCCGTGGATGGCGGAAATACTCTGCGAAAGCGGATATCTGGGATACGGGATTGCTTATCTTATCGCCGTCGCCCCCGCCTATGCCTCTATCCGCGCGCGCCCGGATCTTTAAAGCGATAAGCTTTTCAAGCACAGAGCCGACCTTCCCGCCGTCACGAGGCCAAAGCTCCCCGAACCTCTCCTGTTCATACCAGGCCTCATCGGGCGCCGTCTCATACGGCTGGACAACCGCCTGGAATATAATGCCGGAAATCCTGTCGTCATTGATGGCCCATTCCGCCATAGGGATGACGCTATCCAGTGTTATGTCCGAAATTATGCAATTTATCCCGATAGTCGGGCGCCCGCGTTGCCTGCTAAGCACATCGATCGCCCTCAAGACCCTGGAATGGCTGCCCCTGGTCCCGCGTATATAGTCATGGACCCGCTCATCCATGCTGTCTAAAGACAGGGTTATATGCGACAACCCCGAATCGGCTATTTTACGCGCCATTCCCTTATCAAGCAGGAACCCGTTGGAGGTGGTCATCGTGGTAAATCCCCTCCGGCTGCTGTGTTTTACAAGGCCTAAAATACCTTTTTTCAAAAATGGCTCACCGCCCCCGAAATGCAGGCGTATCGGCTCCTTTCCGGAAAAGGGGACAAGGGCATCGATGAAACGTTTCCACTCTTCTAAGCCCAACTGCCCTTCTTTATTGCCGTACTCACGGCGGTCCCATAAATAGCACATCTTGCACCGCAAGTTGCAGCAATGCGTAAGTATCAGATCACAGCTTTTCAGCGTCGCTTCCCGCGCCTTCATCGCCTTCTTCCTGAAAATAACAGTTCAAGATGTTGTTACAGCTCTTCTGGCAGTTATGCATCGCCTCTCTTGTTGAGGCCGCCTCTCTGGAATGCCATATCGCCTTAATATCGCTCTTATTTATATTTCCGATGGGCTGCATAAAGCAGCAAAGATGCACCAGCCCCAGCACGTTGACATTAAAAATATAATCACCGGAATTACAACGGTGCACCCGGGCGAATGCCCCGGGATCCTGATAATACCTCTTATAGATCAGCAGTTGAGGCAGCGGGTTCAGGATGCGGTAACCCGACGACTTAAATTCTACTAACGCGTCTAACACGGAATTGACTTTATGGCTGTCCCCGGGCCAGAGATAGCTGTATTCACCGCCTGTATGCCAGTTATCAACCTGATCAGTGCGGAAGGGCTGGGAAAGCGCCTGGAAAGCTATGCCGGTAAAAAGATCGTCTTTATTTACCCATTCCGTAAGCCCGATTATTTCATCAAGATTCTGTTCCAATATAATTGTATGGATATTTAGATCCTTGCCCCGCCAATACCGCCTCAGGTGTTCAAGCGCGGCCATAAACTTACGGTATGAGCCGTCTACGCCAGTGAGAAAATCGTGCGTCTTTTCACTAAATCCCTTTAAGGACAGGCTTAATCTGTGCAGCCCGCTCTCCGACAACCTTCTGGCCATATCTCCGTCTATCAACATCGCGTTAGTGGATATTGTCGGCTGCAAACCAAGCCGGCGGCAATGCTTAACCAGCTCCAGAATGCCTTCATTCAACAGCGGTTCGCCGCCTCCCAGGTTTATCTCAAAAGGCGCCGCCGCCAGGCCGCTCAAGCCGCTGATAAAGCCCTTGCATTCCTCAAGCGTCAAACGCTCCTCTATGCCATTCTTCCAGAAATAACATGTCCTGCAGCGGGAATTGCATTTTTCCGAGATCAATAAGTCGCAGAAAAACGGCTTGCCCGTTCCTGAGCCGGTCTTTTCTATCCGCTCCTTAAGCCGGCTGAAAAAAGAATCCCTGCTGCCCGGCTTCATCCGGCCTCCTCGTCTTCTTTAAAGAAACAATTTACCATGTTATTGCAATTGACATCGCATTCACGCATCCTCTGCCTCATACCCTGCGCCTTTTGGGAAAACCATAACTCTCCGATGTCGTCGCTGCTTATATTGCCCAACGGCTCCATAAAGCAGCACAGAGATATGTCTCCCGCGGGATTAAGATTGACCACATAGTCGCCGGCATAACACCTTGACCTTCTGGCGCGTTTCTGCGGGTCCTGAAAATACGCCTTGAATATCTCCAGCTGAAGCGGGAAATTATGGATGGGAAAACCCGATTTTCTCATCGCTATAAGCTCGTCGATGGCGGAAAGCATCTTCGCGGTATCCCCGGGCCAGAGTAACGCGTAGGGCTCCTGCCTGTACCAATCATCGCCTAACGTGGCAAAAAACGGCTTTGCGACGGCCTGAAAATATACGCCGCTTATAAAACCGGTATCCTTTACCCATCTGGCCACCCCGGCAACTTCGGCATAATTGCGCCCCGATATCACCGTTATTATCCCTATTTTCAGGCCGGGGCAGTGCTTGCGCAGATTGTCAAATGCCGACATCGCCCTTTTGTGCGCGCCGTCAACGCCCCTTAAAAAGTCGTGCGTTTCATGATCAACGCTGTCCAGCGAGATAAATATCTCTTTCAGGCCGGAATCGGCTATGCGCCTTGCCATATCCCCGTCTATAAGATAGCCGTTGGAAGGCATAAGCGTCTTAAAGCCCTTGTCCGTCCCGAACCTGATCAGTTCCAGGATGTCCTTCCTGAGCAGCGGCTCGCCTCCGCTGAAAACAAGTTCCCGCGGGCCTCCCAGCAGGCCGTCAAGCGAACTTATAAACGCCTTCCACTGCTGTGTGGAGACCCGCATCGGATCATCAGTTGACTTCCACATCCGGCACATCCTGCACTTCAGGAGACAATTTGTAAGAAGGACTATGGAGCAGGAATCCGGTTTTTTAACGCTCATTTTCATAATAGCAGTTCACTACCAGCTCGCAGTTGCTCCTGCAGGCGCGCATCTTTCTGCGTATCTCATCGGCCTTTTCCGAATACCAGAGTTCAACGACGTTGTCGGTCCTGATATTGCCGAGTTTTTCCATGAAGAAACAGATATACATATCGCCTACTGCGTTGACGTTAACCGCCTGTTCCGAAACATTGCAGCGGTTGGATCTTATAAAATGGGACGGGTCGCGGAAATATGACTTAAACGACTCCAGCTGTCCGGCGGGATTTTCTATTTTAGAGGAGCCGCCTTCCTTTAAACGGATAAGCCGGTCCAGAACGCGACCTGCGCCTGCCGGGTCTGAAGGCCACAAATGGCGGTATTCCTCCTGCTTAAACCAATCCCAATCCGCCCCTGAGCCGAAAGGCCGCATAACCGCCATAAAATAAATGGAATCCAGGATGTCGTTACCCTGCACCCACTCTGCTAACTCAGCGATATCTTCCAGATTGGCCGCGGAAATAACGGAATTAATGCCCAGCTTAAAAGAATCATTCTTATGCCTGCCCAGATGCCGGATCGCCTCCATAAGGCGGCTGAAACAACCGCCCTGCCCCCTTAAGTGGTCGTGGACCGAAGGATCCATACTCTCCAGCGACAAGTTCAACATGCTTAAGCCCGCCTCAACCAGCGCCCGCGCTGTCGGCTCGTCTATGGTATATCCTGAAGAGGTCATTACAGTGCGCCACCCTTTGGCGCTGATATGCCGGATAAGATCAAATATGCCATTTTTGGTCAGCGCCTCTCCGCCGATAAGGTGCACCTCCATGGGGCCCGGGCCGAAGCCGCCTAGCGCATCAACGAATTTTCGGCAATCCTCAATGTTTACTTCGTCTTTTATGGTATCCAGCTTCCAAAGCCGGCACATACGGCAGCGCAGGCAGCATTGGTTGGTGACCGTCAGAAGGCAGGTCCTTGGCGCGGCTATTTTCTCTTTCTTATTAAGCACGGCTATCGGCTATATTCTCTATTTTGTAGAAACAGTTGACTACGATATCGCAGTCCTTTTTGCAGCTGTTGATCTCTTCTCTGGCCTTATCCATCATCCGGGAAGACCAGACCTCGGAAAATTTCCTGTCCCTGATGTTGGCGAGCGGCTCCATATAAAAACACATATTTATGTCTCCGTAGGCGTTTATCTCCGGCGCCAGGTCTCCCCTCGGGCATTTCAGCCGGCTGTCGTGAATGAACCTGTAGGGATTGCGGAAGTACTCCTTTACCAGGCGCAGCTGTTCAGGGGGGTTGCAGATCTTATGCCCTTTTTCCTTAAGCAGCGCCAACTCTTCCAGGACATCGCAGGCATTAGCTATATCCTGCGGCCAGACATCGCTGTTCTTGCTGTTCTTATACCAGTCGCGCTCATAGCCGTCGCAGTCAAACGGCTGCAGGCAGGCGTTGATGAAAAAATCGTTTATCTTGTCGTTGGCGTTTGCCCATCGCTCCAGATCAAGCGCCTCATCCAGATTTCTATTCATCAACGTCGTGGTGATCCCTATACTCAGCCGGTTGGACTTATCGGTCCCGCGATACCGGTCCAGCAGCTCTATGGCATCCATCACCTTTTTGTAGCTGCCTTCAACTCCGCGGAGATAATCATGGGTCTGTTCCTTATAACCGTCCAGGGATAGGAATATGCCGGTAAGGCCCGAGGCCACGATCCTCCCGGCCATCTCCTCGTCTATATAATATCCGTTTGTCGTGATAGAGGCGTTGAATCCCCTTTTCCTGATGTAGGCGATGATCTCCATCAGGTCTTTCCTCAACAACGCCTCGCCTCCGATGAGGTGGATAAATATCGGCTCGGTGGTGACATTCCTCAGGTCATCCACAAAGCCCTTTATCTCATCAAGCGTAAGCTCCTTCCTGTCTATCTTGCGCCCAGCGCTCTTCCACATATTGCACATCTTGCATCTGAACGTGCATGCCTTGGAGACGACCAGAAGGCAGAATGCCGGAGCAGGCCTCATCTTTCCCGGAAATAATAAATCAAGCAGCGGATTTCTCTTCTTCATAGAAACAGTTGATCATGATATGGCAATTACGACGGCAGTTATAAACCTCCTGCCTGATCCTGGCGGTATTGGGAGTAAACCAGATATTCGCCGTATCGTCTGACTTGATATTGCCGATGGGTTCAACCAGGCAACAGAAGAAGACCTTGCCGTATGGGTCAATGTGGAACTCATAATCGCCGAGGTTGCATTTTATCTTCTTCAAGAACGTATCGGGCGATCTGAAATATTCCCCGAAATGGCGGAAGTGGTCCGGGTGGTTGCCGATCTTGCGGCCCTGCCGCTTCAGCTGCTCCAATTTATCCATAACGGCCGCTGTCTTTTCCGCGTCCTGCGGCCAGAGCGCGCGGTTTTTCTCCCTTGTAAACCAGGCCTGATCCGCCTCCTCGCAGAACGGCTGGGTTATGGCCTGAAAGCTGATCATCTCCAGCCGCCTGTCGCTCTGCACCCAATCCGCTAATCGCAAAAGCTCATCAATATTGCGCTCCATAATTGTGGTCAGGATAGAAATGCGCGGCGCATCGCCTTTCCTGAATTTATCAACATATCCGATCGCCTTCATTATCCTCTCGTAACTGCCGTTTACGCCCCTGATAAAATCGTGCGTCTCGGCTTTTATCCCGTCCAGGGAAATGGTCAGGGTCCCCAGAGAAGACGCGGCAATATCCCGCGCCATTCTCTCGTCAATGAGGAAGGCGTTGGTAACCAGGTTTGTCTTATAGCCCTGATCGGCGATAAAATCCACCAGCTCCAGTATGCCTTCGCTGATCAAGGGCTCGCCCCCTGAAAGATGAAATTCAAAACCCGGCTCCACCACGCCCTTCAACGAGCTCACCAGCCGCTTCTTCTGCTCCATGGTCGTTTCCTGCGCCGGATCATAATCGGTATTCCAGATATGGCACATCTTGCACCTGAGCATACAGCGGTAATTTATCACCCAGCAGCAATAACGTGGAACGCAGGCGGTATTATCTTTTCGCATTTTTGATATAGCCATTATCGGCTAATGCCGCGTAGACGTTTGCGGCGATCAAATTATACCCGGCAGCTGAACAGTGGCCGTCAGCCACGAAAAGATCCCCTAACGGGCCTTCTCTGCCTCTCTCTTCAAAGAATAATTCATTATCTGCCAGAACAAGGCCGTATTCTTTGCTCACCCGTCTTAACATTGAATTCAGATCGCTTTTTGCCGGGTATGTCTGGAGTATGACCGCGCAGCCACGCTGCCTTGCCAGGCCGGCGACCCGTCCGATATCAAACCTCGCGACCTCATACATATCGCTATTATCATCCAACAGCCCTGCCTTCGCGTCCAAGAGCGAAAGGATATCCTGTTTCTTATCGGGCGGCGCGTGCAGCGCCGCGAACTCCCTCATCTTTGACAACTGCCTTCGCTGCGCGGGGATGTCTTTCTCAATCCGTAAACAAATATTAATAATATTGCAAAAGAAACCGCCGTCCCATTCGCCGGTTTCCCTGGCCGCCTGAAGAGACCGCCAGAGCTCATCCCTTGCCGCCGTATCATTGCCTTCTATATTCAGCAGCATGGCCGACAAGAAATGGGCGCGGTGGCTGAATTCGTCCCTCGCCAGCGCCTCGTCCAACTTTTCTCTTGAAAGCGCGTACTCGCCTGTTTCGTATAGCTTCTGCGCTTCCACCACCAGCCGGTCAGCGTCAGGGTCTATCCGCCGCGCCTTCATATCGGGGACGCCGGCAATATCCGGCTGCCTGCGCCGGTTATTCAATCTTGACTTCAGATTCAAATAACCTATCTTACATGCCTGGTAGAAACGCAGGTTGCTCATTACGCTGTCCAGTTTCTGCCGGAATCCCGCGCCTTCGCCCTTGAGATGGAAATAGCTGCTGCCGCGGAGATTCCAATAATTATTACAGCCGACCATGATCACCAGCAAGTCCGGCCTGTAAGTATCCAGGTCGGAGCGCAGATTTTCCAGGAGCAGAGAAGAAGTATTCGCCAGCCGTCCGCCGTTAATTATCAGGAATCCTTTCTCTCCGTTGCCCTGCAGCATCCGCTGCAATTGCGCCGGATAGCTGTCTTTGGCGGCGGCGCCTACGCCGAAGGTAAAAGAATCACCAAGGCAAAGTACGGTAAAAGGCCTGCCCTGGCTGCCTCTTGACAGGCCCTGCCTCAACCAATGAGCCCCGGCATACGCGGACCCGGAAACCCTTAATACCGCCTCCAGCAATACGGCGGCGGCAAATAGCGACACAAGCCAGAATCTAACGGCTTTCATTATTTACGGAATATAACTCGGGATCGTCTTCTATATAACAGCAATTAAGAAGCAGATGGCAATTGGCCTTGCAGGCGCCTACCTTGCCTCTTACCGACTCCGCGCCCTGAGAATACCAGAGTTTGCGGATATCATCCTTCCTGATGTTGCCGATAAAATCCATGAAAAAACAAAGCTGAATGAAGCCGTAGGTATTCACACTTATCGCCGCCCCGCCCACGATACACTTCGCCTTGTTCACAAACGTCTTTGGGTCGGCGAAATAGGCCTTGTAGGCGCGCAGGTGCTCGGGCCGGTTGCTCACCTTTGAGCCGTCAGCCTTCCTGCGTATCAACTCATCTATTATGTCTTGCAGCCGCCTGGTATCCCGCGGCCAAAGATAGCTGTATTCATCGCGCCAGGCGCTGTCCAGCGGGCCGCTGTAATTGGGCTGGACCACCGACATAAAATAAAGCCAGTCAACGCGGGGGTCTTTATCAGCCATATCAGCCAGCCGTATCAAACTGTCCATATTTTCATTCATAATTATGCAGCAAAGGCCCTTTCTGGTTGAAGGGGAATATAAAGAGAGATTATCCAGCGCGGCCATTACGCGCTGATAAACACCTTCTACGCCGCGCATCTTATCGTGGACTTCAGGATAAGGGCTGTCCAGAGACAGGCTGACCGCATCAAGGCCGGAGTCGGCTATCCTTCTGGACATCTCTTTATCTATAAGATAGCCATTGGAGGCAAGGGTGGTACGGAAGCCCCTGCCCTTGGCGAATTTTACAAGTTCCAGGATGCCCGGCAGCGACAACGCCTCGCCGCCGCCGAAATCCATCTCAAAACCCTCGTCCACCAGCTCCCTGAAAGCGGCGATAAAGTTCTTCCACTCATCCAGGGAAGGGACCTCGTCGGGCCGGGGGGACCTCTCCTGCCATTTATTGCACATTTTACAGCGCAGCATACAGTAATCCGTAGCCGCCACGCAGCAGAATTTCGGCTTCACGATCATGTCTTTTCTAAAATTGACGCCTGCTTATGTTCATCCACCGTGGTAAAGGGGTAATCCCCTTCAAAGAAACAGTTCAACAGGAAATGACAGTTTTCCCTGCATTCCCTGATATTCTTTCTTGCTGCCTCGGCCTTTTCCGAGAACCAGATCTCGCGCAGGTCGTCTTCCTTATTCCTGATGTTGCCCAGGGACGGCCAGTTATAACATAAAAATATATCTCCCACAGAACTGATGTGCAGGGCGCGGTCAAGATTACAGGGGGCGGTTTTCACGAAACGCTCCGGATGCGCCAGATAATTCTTATAGGCCTCAAGCTGGACAACGGTATTCCCGATCAACTCTCCTGCCCGGCGCCTGCGGATAAGCTCATCTATGACCTTTAATACCTTAGCGGTATTCTGCGGCCAATAGAATCCGTATTCCTTTGACTTAAACCAGTATTTATCAAAACCATCCTTGCCCCAGTAAGTATTGTTGGGCTGCATCGGCACCATATAATAGGCCGATTTAAGCCGCGGGTCCTTGTTTACCCATTTAGCCAGCTTGACCATTCCTGCCAGGGTATTTTCCATTATGATGCTGCAAATGCCTATGTGCACATCAGGGGCAAAGCGCGCCACATTCTCAATAGCCCGCATCACCCGGTCATAGACGCCCTGCCTGCCGCGCCAATAATCATGGACCCGGTGGTCCAAGCTGTCCAAAGAAAAGATGATGCTGGAAAGCCCGGAGCCGGCGATCTTCCTGGCCATCTCCTCGTCAACCAGGTATCCGTTGCTGGCTATGGTCGCCCTGAAACCGCTGTCCGCGCAATGCCGCACAAAACTCCAGAGCCAGTCCACCAGCAGGGCTTCTCCTCCACCAATATCTATCTCAAATCCCTCGTCCACCAGCTCCCTGAGCTGCGTGGCCGCCCTCTTCCACTCTTCGAGCGTGGGGCGCGGCCTGCCGTAGGTGTTCTTGTCCGCCTTCCATTTGTCGCACATCCGGCAGCGCAGCATGCAGTCATCGGTTATCCCGGGGCAGCAGAACCCGGGCTTCAGCTTTTCCATTATTTACCTCCGGCCATTCCGTAGTAATATCTGCGCCCTGACTTCATGATCCCTGCCGCGCGTTCAAGCCATCTTCTTTGGCGGGCGCTCAAAGCGGACATCTTGCCGTGCATCTCCATGTTATGTCCGAGATTATCGCAGCTTTTATAGCAGCCCATTGCCGAATCAGGGTCGTTGCCTATGATCTTGAAAAAGGGGTCCGATCTATCCAGATGGTAGGCCTTCCTTCTGAAATACCTCTGGCGCCTGTCGTTCCATATCTTCTTGAAGCTCTCCTGGCGGATATTGCCCACGGGGAAACGGTGGGATTTCAGGCAGGAATTCACGCTGCCGTCGGCCAGTATCCTCGTGAACGCCCATCCGGCGTAGCAAGGCATGCTGCCGATCACATCTGAATCATATTCGGCGCTTGAGGAGGCCGCGTTTTCGATCCGGCGCGCGAACTGCCGCAAATTCATTATCTGCGGCCGCGGCCGAAGATGCGCGTTCGCGCTGCGCTGTTCAATCTTCCTGCATTCCTCCAACAACGCGCTGCGCTCTTGGGGGTTCAACAACAACTTATCCGTCCTGCCGGGGATGGTATCGATGACCGTGAATTCAACCGCCTCTGAATTCGTGTCCGCGGCAAGATCCACCATGGCGGAAAGCTCATGGTAATTCATATTGAAGATCACATTGTATAGTTTGACTACCGGGTATCCGCGCTTGATCCGGTTAAGCAGCGAAAGCATCTCCTTTATCCTCAGAAAATCCGCCCCCTCCTTGTTGGGGTGCGTGAAGCAGTAGGCCTCAGGCGTTGCCGCCCAGACACTCACGGTCAGATGATCAACCTTCAAATCTACGATCTTCCTTATCTTCTCTTCGTCAAGCAGGGTAAAATTGGTATTTACGTAACAGACAAACCCTTTCCGCTTTGTGTATCTGAGTATCTCCATAATATCGGGGTGCATGAACGGTTCGCCGCCGCCGGCATAATAAATATGGCGCGTGGCCATGGCGGACAACTCATCAAGAAGTTTCAGCACGCTTTTAAGGGACAGTGTCCGCCTTTTATCACCGGACCTTATCCTTTTGTCTCCGAGAAGCGGCGAATTGCACCAGCAGCCGATACAATTATTATTACAGTCGTTGGTAAGGTCTATCTGGGCGAACTCCGGGCCTTTATAAGCGTGCAGCCCGTCCAGCACCCCCAGCACATCAAGATAATCCCCGAAAAAACGCCCGGGCCTCAATTCCAGCATAGCCGTCCTCAGCGTATCCTTCAGGCCGCTGTTTTTCAGCCTATCCCTGAACTTCACCCAGCGTGAGCCGCTCTTCATCTTCGCCCGCCCTTCGCGAAATCCTCTTCCACTATCTTTATCCTGGCCGACAACAACCTGTGCCTTCCGGCGGCGTATCTGCGGACGCGGGCCCCTCGCGCGAGCCTGACCCCGAGCAGGCGGCCGTGATGCCCTTCTGCCGAGTTCCCTACCGACGGGAGAAAACCGTTATTGCCGGCGGACAGGTCAAGCAGGACCGTGGGCAGAGTATTCCTCAATGCCCTCCTGCCCCTTACGCCGACAACGGCGCTGCGCGCGTTCCTGAGCTCAACTTCGCGGTAATCGTTCAAAGGGGGAAACCTGCCCTCGCCCCATTCTTCTATCCACTTGCGGTATTTGCGCGTAAGCGCCAGGCCGATATCTTCCTGCCGCACACCCGTCTCTTTTTTTATTTCAATATCCACGTCCCAGCCGATCTGCTTTTCATCCAGCGCGGTTATCTTCCATATCTCCTCAATGCCGGCGCCGTCATACAGGCGCCTCAATATAATGCTGCCCGCGTCCGGCCTCTGCGTGTCCCATTTAAGCGCGCCGTCGCTGCCGTTATCCGCGCCTTCAAAATTTAGAAAGCTGTAAAATCCGCGTCCGCGGGTCAACTTGAGGCCGCCCCAGAACAAACTCAGGCCGCGGCCGTCCGGGACCAGGGACATCCTTCCCAGTTTCAACCCCTTTTCCCGCGCGATGTTTTCAATCTTACGGGGCGAGGACACCAACGCCTCCCTCACGTGCATAAGCGCGTACCTGAAAGCAAACCGCGAAACCTTATAAGCGGTCATGACAATTCCGTTGCTATTTATTGAATTGACAAGGGAATAGCGGCAATACGCCTTTAGCCCCAATCGGTCAAAACGGGCCCTTTTCAAACGGTGCATTGCCCACCGCCTGTAAGCCGACCTCATGGCGCGCTCAAGCTCGCCCGCGGAGAGATCGTCATAGGCGAGCGCGCTGCTGCGGCTTCCATCGTATCTTGCCCAATCAGCGGAGATTATCCGGCCGTTCTCCTTCATCTCCCTGTAGAACTCCGTTCCCGGAAACGGCGTAGCCAGGGAAAACTGAAGCGATTCCGGATCGGCCTTTAAGGCGAAATCAACCGTCTTTTTTATGGTCTGCCTGGTCTCTCCCGGAAGGCCCAGGGTAAAGGTCAGGTGGGTCTTGATGCCCAGCGCCCTGGTCATCTTGATGACGGCCTCTGTTTTTTCAAGCGACATACCCTTATTGATATTGTCCAACAGGGAGTTATCGGCGGATTCCACGCCGTATTTGACGGCAAACAACCCCGCCTCTTTCATATTCACCAGGATCTCCTCATCCATCAGGTCGGCCCTTGCCATTATCGCCCAGAAGATATTCAGGCCCCTCTTCTTGATCTCAGCGCAGAGGCCGAGCATCCTTTCTTTGCCGCAGTTAAAGGTATCGTCGTCAAAATAGACCGACCTGTATCCCGAATTCCTGACCAGGTATTCCATTTCATCAACGACGTCCACGACGCTCCTGGCCCTGTAATGGCTGCCCTGATACATCACCTGCGGCCAGAGGCAGAACTTGCAGCGAAACGGGCAGCCGCGTGAGGCCATCATCTGCACCGACGGTATGGGTATGTCTCCCGGGGCATCGTTGTAACGCGACATCGGCAGGCCTTCGCGCAGAGGCCAGGGCAGGCGGTCCAGGTCAACCAGGGGCCGCGCGGGATTGATCTTCACGCCGCCGTTAGAGCGGTATATGATCCCCTTTACCTCATCAAGGCCGCGGCCCTCATCAAGATGCTGCAGCAGTTCAAGGAGCGTAAATTCATATTCTCCGGACAGCACATATTTTATAAATCCGTTCTCCCTGAGAAAATCCGGCCGGCGGATATTGACATCCGGGCCGCAAAGGATGATCTCCGCCTTGCTCCCCAGGCCCTTCAGGACCCGCAAGTCATGCTTGAGGGTCACCGTGGACGTCTCGCAGACCAGGATGTCGGGGCGGCTGGAGCGCATCCGGCGCGAAAACCGCCTGTAAGACAGGCCGCTGGCGATGGCGTCAATGAGCCGCGCGTTAAATCCGTTCTTTTTAAGCAGCGCCGCCGCGTAGGCGAGAAAAAAGGGGAAAGGCAGATATTCTTTCTCCGAGCGGGCCTTCAAATGCGGCCAGCGGGAACCAGCCCTCACCCCCTCCCTGCCAAAACTCCTCCAGGGCAGATTTACCAATGATATCTTCATATCTTTTATAAGAATTTCTTCAGCCCGTATCGCTCCAGCAGGCCGTTTATCCTTAAGATCACCTGATGCGTATCGCAATGATTGCAGAAATCATCGTAAAGCTTGACGCCGTTTGAGAAACGCGCGTCCATATTGTCCCGCATATGTTTGGCCTTGACCCTGTAATCGTTGTATTCCCGGGAATTCCACGCCTCCCTCAGCGATCTTTCCCCCAGGCGCCCGACCACCCGCATATGGCAGCACATGCTCAATTCTCCTCCAGCCAATATCAGCGCGAAAAACCACCCCACCGGGCAGCCCGTTTCAAGAAAACGGCCCTGCGACCAGTAACCGGTCTCCGGCTGATAATTGTCCAGCTGGAAAAAAATATTGTCCTGCAGGTCTATTTTGCTTTCTTTAAGCAACGCGGCGGCCTTCCGCAGGGATGCCTTTAGCGCCTCTACCTGTGAAGATAGTATCTTTAAATGCGCGATGTTCTCGTCAAGGCGGGCCAGGTAGAAGCGTGCCCTGTCCGCGCCTATGTCCGCGTCAACAGCGGACATCTGCTCGATCTCATGGCAATTCATATTGTGTATCACGTGGGTCATCTGCAAAAGCGGCAGGGGCCTGCCCGAGCCGTTCCTCAGGGAGATCAGGTTTTTCAGATTGCCGACGATCCTGTGGAAGGTGTCTTTTGACTGCCGCGAATTTATCCAGCTGTAGGTCAGGTCGGTCCCGGCGGGCAGGCTGCAGAATATCTCATTGACCTCCAGGTCTATCAGGCATTTAGCCGTCGCCTCATCCAGGAGTATGCCGTTGGTAAAGAACAGGACCTTTAACCCCTTGTCCCTGGCGTAACGCGCCATCTCGATAAAGCGGTCGTCCAGAAGCGGCTCTCCGTCGCCCTGTATTATGACCTCGTCGCTCAAAATGGCTGCCGCGTCGTCAATGATCTTCCTGTACAGGCGGTCGTCCATCTTTGATTCGAGCACGGCGGGGGGCGTCTTGCTGCGGGGGTTGTGTATCCAGCAATGGGCGCAGTTTGTATTGCATTTATGCGTTGTGTCGAGGACCAGCGTCTGCGGCCCGATAAAGGGATGCTCGGCTATCAGCCCCAGAAGCCGCAGCAGGTCCCTCTCGTTATCTCTATTGGACTGCGAAGACACAGCCTGCAGGAGTTTGAGCAGATCAACGTCTTTTAAGAAAAGTTCGATGCCCTTTCCTGCGACGAGAGATTTGATCTCCTTTATGTAATTAAGAAAACTGGAGTAAATACCGCTTGCCGGAAACAGCGGCAGGCAGACAGGGCGCGTATCGATCCGCGCGTTCCTCAAAGTAGAGATGAACTGGACGACCTCATGGATCTTGAAGAAATTAAACCGTGAGATACCTACCGCGGCTGTGCCGCTTTCTGCCTTAATGCACGCTACGGCCCTGTTAAAACCGCCTGCCTCGCCGCTGATCTTATCGTGCAGGCCCTGGGAATCGCCGTAAATAACGACGCGCGAGGCCGCGGGGCGCAGGCGCAGCCCCTCAAATTCTTTTCTCCCCTGCCTTAGCCCGGCGGCGCGCCTCAGCCGCTCTTTGCGCAACTCTCTGAGCGCGTTCTCTTTTTCTTCCGCCTCTTTGAACGCGCCCTCGATGGCCGCGTTATCATTATAAAGCCGGATGACCGCCCGCGAGAAAGAGTAATCGCCTGCCTTGTAAAACTCTACGCGCTCTTCAAAACGCTCCTCAAGGACGCGGGATGAGACATCCATATCCGCGTTATGAACAGCCAGGCGGCCGCCGTCTTCGGAGCCCTTTAATGTTATGCCCGGCAGCTGCTTCATCCCGGACGTCAGCCCTATAAAGCCCGGCCTGCTCTCCGAAGGGCTGGCCATCTGCCATTGCAGGCCGAATGCCGCGGGGAACGCCCCCGCGTCCGGAGGCGCAAGCCACCTGTCATAGGCGCGGGACAAAAACAGGCAGGCGTTCCTGCGCTCTATCCTTAACGGCTGCTCAAGCCGCATATCAACGCTCCACCTGATTACTCCCGCGGAATCTAACCGCAGGTCCCAGGATTGAATAACGGGCAGATGTCTGTGCCTGAAATTGATCCTTAATCTACCCGGCTCACTATTCTCTATAGCGGCCTCTGAATCCGCCGAACCATACCAGCGGCCCTCTGAAAATATACCCGTATGCAGGCCATGCGCCTTGGTAAACTCCTCATTCCTGTGGTAGAAATGGAAACGGTTATTGTAGTCAAAATAAATCCTGAAATCACCCGCCTCAAGCGTGCGCCGCTGCCGGTCCCGCGCGCGCTCAATTCTCAGGCGCTCTTCTTCCAGGCGCTTGAGCTCTTCCTGTTTTCGGCGCTCTTCTTCCAGGCGCCTTTGTTCCTCCTGGCGCAGGCGTTCTTCCTCTAGCCGGCGCTGTTCTTCTTCCGCCAGGCGCTCCTCTTCCTTTTTACGCAGCGCCTCTTCTTCTTCGCGCCTCTTTCTGCCTTTTACATCCTGAATGATATTTTCTACTGCGGACTTATCCCCGCAGAGTTCAATAACCGCCTGAAAACAAGAGTGCCTGCCGGGGGCATAAAATTCCTTCTGCCCGTTGCAGCAGAGATCAACTTCACGCGAGGAAGACAGATCATCCGTGTTACACAAAGAAACATTTAAAGGCGAATCAACCGCCCTTAACAGCAGCGTGGCAATTTCCGGCCTGTCCGCGCCAATGCTTAAAAAATCAGAATCGGCAATACCGATCTCCTGCCGGAATTCTCCGGCGCTATCAGCGAACAGGCCCTCTTTAGCGCCGGAATAAGAGAACCAGCTTTTATAGGAACGGCTGAGGAGCACTACGGCCTTCACGGCATCCAGCCGTATGGGCCCCTTTAGCTCTAATTCCACGCTCCATTTCAACCGGCTGCCCTCACCCAGCTCCATTCCCCAATGCAGGACAACAGGCAGCGTTCTATTGTAAAGCCGCAAACTAAAACTGGTTTCATCGGGCCTGCTTATCTTCAAGATACTGTCTTTGGCGGGAAAATAGTGCCATCTGCCCTCTGAAAACAAACAGACGCGCATGCCCTGCAGCTTGCTGAGCTCGCTGCCGTTATGGTAGATCCTGAAGCGGCGCTCTTCATCAATATCTATTTTTATGCCGGCGCGTTCTATCGCGCGCCTGTTCCTGTTATTAAATAAAAGGCCCTTCAGCATATCTTTATCTTTCCGCTAAAATGTTTTTGCTGCGCCGATTCGCACTGCAGGACCCTGGCCTTGAATAACGCGTCCGTGTTCTCAATGCACAGGCGGCCGGGAACCGGGCTCTCTGAACAGTCCAGGAGGACAGACGGCAGCCCAGGCCCTTTGGCGCCGACCGGCGACTGCGCTGCCGCCGACCATAACCGCTCCCAGAACCCGCCGCGGGTATGCTCGGCAAACTCTTCGGGAAACCTTCCCCGCGCCCTTTCCCGGACAAACCACTCCCGGTAATTATCCGACAGCATCAGGTTAACCTGCTCCTTGTCGGGATCAAAGCCGTCCCGGGTATCCCTGGTTATGCGCCAGATGATATCGCGGCCATCCAATAGCGTTACTTCCCATTCCTGCCTGACAGGCAGCCACGGCCAGCGGCCCACGGCGACGAACCTTTCCCTGTCCGAGGCCTCGACCTTCCATAGTCCCTGCGAAGAATCATGCCAGTTGCCTTCATGCAAAACCGCAGAGTAAAGGCCCAGCCCTTTTGTCAATTCAACGCCTTCATAGAAAAGACGCATCCTGCCGTGCCTGAAATCCAGAGAAACGCCGTTAAAATTTATCGCCGCGGCCGCGCCGTTATTATTGACAACCGCGTCAACGCCTTTTTGTCCCTGCCTGGGCGCTATCCTTATGGCCCCCTTAAAAAAGGCGTGCCTGCCTGCTTCAAGCGCCGCGTCAGCGGCGGGATCTATCTCCAGATAATGCAGCTTCGTATTTAATTCCTTGTCCTGGCCCCGGGAAATATACGACACTCTGGCGCGGCCGTCTTGATTGGCGAAGGTAACCGCCGGCATAAGGCAGGACTGTTCTACGCCGGAAAAATCGTTTATGTATTTACTTAGTATGACTGTGTTGCCTTTTTTTTCCACTGCCCCAAAGTCGCCGTTTTCCGAAGGCGTAAACCACCTGTCATATCGGCCGCTGAGAAAAAGCTCAACCTGCCTGTTCCTGATCTCCAGCCCATCTCTTATTTCCATATCCGCCTGCCAGAAAATGGCGGACTCATCCCGCAGTTCCATTCTCCATACCTGGAAAAAAGGCGCTTCGGGCCCCCAAAAGATATTAACTACAAGATAATTATCTCCTTCTTTTTCTACGGACCAGTTACCTCCGGCGGCGCTGTAGGTACGGCCCTGCCAGATGAATTTCGTATCCAGCCCCGCGCCGCTGCTTAAAAGCGCATCCCGCAGGAAAATCTCTATTTTGCGCTGCCCGCAACACAGGGCGAGCGGGCCGCGGCTGATGATCCTGCGCCTGCCGGCCTGCCTTGCCCGCGCCATATAACATTCAAAATCCTGCCTGTCCCGCTCCTCAAATAACTTCACGCCGGTTGAAAAAAACTTATAGCTGCCCGCGGCATGCTCTGGTTCCGGATTAACGTAATTGAACTGAATACCTCTGGCAGAGGCCTCAATGCCGGTATTGCCGATCTGGCAGGCGCCCTGTTTATCCGCGCCTGAGCTGTCTAAAACAAGCGTTGGCAGGCCTTCGCCGCTATCGGCTCCCGTCTTTAACCCTATCAGCCAGTTAAGATGATCGTCTATCCGGCGGCTCTGCCATTCGTTCTCATGCAGGAACGCCTCCGGAAAAACGTATTCCTCCTGCGATGTAAACCAGCCCTCGTATTCGTCGGTCAGGATCAATCTGGCCGTGTAATCCTCTATCCGGGCCTGTGCGCGCGCCTGCAGAGTTACATCCCAGCTGAATTCCTTTTCGCCGCGGCAGCGTATCTTCCAGATAAGCTCAGCCGGCATATCCGGCCACCTGCCTACGGCAACGATCTCATCGGCTGCCGCCGGCTGCCGGATAATCCAGGAGGCGGTATCTGACTGATATGTCCTGCCCGAAGAGCTCATCACCGTATGCCCGGCCGCGCCCTTGGTAAGAGCGGAGTCGTTCCACCTGATGATCAGCTTGCCGTTATTAAAAATAATTGCCAGCCGCCCTTTTTGCAGCAGGGCTATACCTTCCTTATTGCCTACCGTCTCAAGATAATAACTGACGAGTCCGTCTATTGAACCGGCCCTGATAACCCTGCCTTCCCTGAGCAGCACGCCTCTTTTACACAGCCGCCTGGCAATATCCAGGTCATGAGAAACAAAAATAATGGTCAGGCCCTTATCCTTCAGCTCAAACATCTTATTAATGCACTTGCGCCGGGCATAAATATCGCCTACCGCGAATATGTCGTCAACCAGCAATATGTCGGTGCGCGCGTGTATGGCTATGGCAAAGGCAAGGCGCACAAGCATGCCCTGGGAGTATGTCTTTACCGGGGCGTTGATGAACCTGCCGATGGCGGCAAACTCAACCATGTCCGCGTAACAGGCGCCTGTCTCATCGGCGCTCAGGCCTGAAAGCGCCGAGATATTGTAGATATTCTCCCTGCCGGTCAGTTCAGGATGGAAACCGGCCTGTATCTCCATAAGCCCGGCGACCCTTCCTCCCAGGCGCACCCTGCCCTTGTCAGGCATTAGCATGCCGCTGATCACCCTCAGGAGCGTGGTCTTGCCTGAGCCGTTCTCTCCGATGACCGCGAAACACTCTCCCTTGCCGACATTCAGGTCTATGCCCTTAAGCGCCCAGAAATCCTCGCAAACGGCCCTCGCGCCTTCCTTGAACGCTATCCTGTATTTCAGCCAAACGTCTTCCAGCGTTATCATCTAAATATGCTTGAGGATATCCTTTTCTTTGGCGGCAAATAAGATGTATCCACCCGCCAAACTCGCCAAAGCGAAGATAACGGCCAATACCCACATGGATATGCCGCCGCAGCGGCCGTTATATAATAATTCCCTGTAAATAACCGTATAGCATGTGGCGGGGTTGGCCAGGAATGCCCCGCGAAGGCCGGCAGGCATCATCTCCAGGGTGTAGAAGACCGGCGTGACCCAGAACCAGAACAGCATTCCCACTCCCAGGAGCTGGGAAAAATCCCTGAAATATATATTGATGATGCTGAACAATAAGGAGATCCCGACGGTGAATGCCAGATGCAGGGCCATTACCAAAGGCAGCAGCCACAGGCATCCCGCGGCCCCCCTGTTCATGAAGATGAATATCGGCAGCATCGCCGCGAATCCGAATAAAAAGTTCAGGAAATCGGCGAGCGCGACTGATACGGGTATGGCCTCGCGGGGGATGGTGTATTGAGAGAGTATGCCTTGATTCTGCCTTATGCAGGCGGCGCTTTCAGTGGCGGAGTTAACGAAGAAATTCCAGGGAAGGTAGGCGCTTAATACCAGCAGCGGGTAGCGCCGTATCGGGGTTTGCATCACCTGAGTGAAAACAAAGGATACGGCCGACATGATCAACAGGGGGTTTATCACCGCCCAGAAGATACCCAGTGTTGAGCCGACATATTTGTCCTTCAAGTTCTTCAGGACCATGCTTCGCAGAATATGCCGCGCCTTGATTAGCCTCAGAAAATAACCGGACATCTTGTATTAATTGTCTCCTGCTGGGAGGGCTCGGGACTCGGTGTATAACTGATTTTATATCATATTTTCGCGGCTTTTACAATGAAAATCTAGGGAGGGAACGGGTATTGGGTTACGTTTATCGGTTATGGTTACGGATAAGTAAAGGTTATCAGGGTTAACTGCGTATATCAGAACATCAGTTTATCAGTTAGAGAACATCAGAGAACGGTATATCAGCTTAAGCCACAATTACCAAATCCCAATGACGAATGAATGTCCAAATCCCAATACCCAATTAACGTTTTCCGGCCCTATTAATAATGGCGGAAAATATCAAATTTAACTCTTGAGCCTCGTTTAAGAACAGTTCGGCTTCAGCCTTCAAAGAAGGCACAGCAGTCGTTATCATCCTAAGCCAATGCTTAGACTCTTTTGATTCTCTCCTACAGGTCCCAATTTTGTAAAAGAAGTCCTTCCTTGTTGAGGCATCGTCTGCTTCACAATAATTAGCTCCTACGCTCGTACCTGCCCTTACTAGCTGACTTATTAATGGCCTATTCACACTATTTTCAGGTATGCTCTTCGCGAAATTAACTATGTTTTCTCCAAATTTAGCAGTTCTCTCCCGCAAATCATACTTTCTATTTGGGATTTGAGTCATTGTGATTTCATTCGTCATTGGTAAATTGGACATTGGTCATTCTCTCTGATATTCTGATAAACTGATAAACTCTAACTGACACACTGATAATCTGATATACGCTTTTGGTCTTACTTCTTCTCCAACGCCGCTATCCTTGTCTCCAGCTCTTCAATCACCCTCTCCTGCTCCTTCACCTTCCTATACAGCCCTTTTACGCCGGCGAGGGCAACGCCCGGAGGGTCGCTGTGGCCGATCATTGTATTATCGGTGCCGTTCAGTCCGAAAAGCGCGTGGAAATCCTCGGCAAACGGGCCGATGTGCTTTATGGAATCTTCTTCGTTCTTGTAGTTCCACTCCATAACCGGCATTTTATCAATCTTTGCCAGGACATTATCAAAGTCAAGCTCCTTAAAGTTCTCCTTCTTCTCGCGGCTGGATTGGGCGGTCAGGACGCCGTTAGAGCCCATATACGCGGAGTACGCGCCGGCAACGGAGAAATACAAGTAGGAGTAATCCGTCTTCAGCGTCGGATAACGGCTGGAGCCGTAGCCCGGAAGCGAACCCAAGCCCTTGAATAACCCTATGTATGAGCCTTCGGTGACTCCCTTTGCCACAACATTGCCTCCGCCTCCGTTATCTTCATTCACGTAGAATATCTCGGTATTGCCGCCGTCCCTTATAGAAAACTTGTCCGTACCATTGTTGTCGTTGTCCAGGTCAACCGTGAGCGTGCCGGTCATATACATATACGAAGTGGCGGCTGTGCCGATAAAGTCGCGGCCTACCCGCGCGTCCAGGTCAAGATAGGCGGTGGAATCAACCTCGAGGTCGCTTGCCACATACAGGTCGCCCGCGCCTGTGGCAGAGCCGGGAGTGCCTGTGCCGACCTGAAGATGCGCCGCCGGGCTCACTGTGCCGATGCCCACGTAGCCGTTTGACCCCTGTATGGTCATCTTTGTCGCGGCGTTGTTGCTCGTTGAGGCAACGCCGAAATGTAATTTCGTGGGCCAGCTGCTCAGAATCTCATCGCGTATAAACGCCTGTAAATACGTTCCGTTATTATGATAAAAATCTACCCCGTTTACATCCCCGGCTGAACCACCGGTATTATCCAACCTCAACAACCCTGCTCCGGTATTGGCGCTTGTCACATGCAGCTTCGCTCCCGGCGCCACTGTGCCGATGCCGACGCTGCCCATAAAAGCATTCGTGCTTGTCCCGCTTTGCGTATAGCCGCCAAGCGTCCATATACCCGTTCCTATTGCTGTCTGAGTCACGCCATTTGTCATAAACAATGCCTGATGACTTAACCCCGCCTTGGATTGGCCTCCGATATTGCTATGGGTCCAGGCAATGCCATATAAAGTCCCTGATGTCGTACCGTCCAGAGCGAGCTTATAAGCATCGCCCATGGCAAATACGCCCTGATATCTTATATCACTATAGGTGCCGATGACTCCCAGCCCATAATTATTGAAATACAGATTCCCGCTCATCGTGTCCCCGGTCGTATTCACCCAATTGTCGGTTGCGGCAGTCATATAATAAGCGCTGCTTTGGCCGTCCAGCAGGTCAGCATCCAGGCCGCTTCCCGCGCCGTCATTACTAGTATTAAAGTAACCGGAATTATTGGTAAACTGACTGATGTTCATGCTGGAAAGCGCGGCCGCGGTATCAGCATATCCGGCATAAATCTTATACCACGACCCCCAAGCTCCATTCTCTCTATATCTCACAGATATATATGGAGTGCTTAAGTTTCTCGGAATCGCCAGTTGCATAGCGTAACTTGTATAGGCATAATCATTACCTAACCCTATGCCAAGATTATAGTATTGGCTTGCGCCGGCTATGCCAGGGCCGTTTGTGGTACCCACAATGTATCTAAATCCAAAATCTGTAGGCGTATTGAAGTCCGTATATGTGCCGTGATTCTGACCGTGGGCGTTGAAGAATTGCGTAGGATGCAACCCATCCACCATATCCGCGTCCAAACCGCTGCCTGCGCCGTCGTTACTGGTATTGAAATATCCGGAGTCATTGGTCCACTGGGAGATGTTGGCTGAGGAGAAGTCAGCAACACCCAGCCCTGATATGGTAGAGGTAGTGTGGTCGTGGGAGTCGTTGCCGACAACTGTGGCGTTGTAGGCGCCGGTCACGTCGCCTGAGAACGAAGTGGCTGTGCCTACCTTGGCGTCAAGCTGTGTCTGTATGGCAGAGGTTACGCCGTCAACGTAGTTGAGTTCAGCCGCGGTGGGAGTGACTGCTGTACCGCCTATGGAGAGGCCGTCCACTTCGGCAGTCCCGACAACATCAAGTTTCGCAACTGGCACGGCTGAGCCGATGCCGACGTTGCCGCCGTTCACGACCATCGAAATATGCCCTGCCGTATCCACATCGATGTTTAATTTCTCGCTGCCATTCCCCACAAAAGAGAATGCGTTCGGCGTGGACTGCCACTTGATACCCCACTGGTTGGCTGCTGTTCCATGAGATGGATAATAGGTCGTTGAAATACCCCAGATATCCGCGTCAGCGTCATTTGCCGCGACCGAATAAAACCCGCCGGCAATAACCGCCGGGGCCGAGACATGCAATTTCGCCGCGGGCACCGTCGTCCCGATGCCGACGTTGCCGCCATCTACTGCTAATAAAGTATTGACCGCTGATCCTCCCCATGAGCCACCAATAATCATATTCTCTCCGGATCCCCCACTAGAGTTAACCGCCTTTACTGAAATTCCTATTACATCATCGCTATCTATGCTAGCATCATTAAACTTCCCTTCTAACTTGAGTAATTTTGCCTGACTATTATCAGTTAAACTTTCTTTGTAAACATGAAGTTTCTCTCCCGGCACTGCAGTCCCGATGCCTACATCCCCGCCTGTGATGTAACTTGTGCCTGCGGCTGTGGACTGGATCAGTCCAGTGATGGTAGAGGCAGCGGTGATGAAGTTGGAGTCATTGGTCCACTGGGAGATGGCGGCTGAAGTGAAGTCAGAGACGCCTAACCCTGAGATGGTTGAGGCGGTGTGGTCGTGGGAGTCGTTGCCGACAACTGTGGCGTTGTAGGCGCCGGTCACGTCTCCTGAGAATGAAGTGGCTGTACCTACCTTGGCGTTCAGCTGTGTTTGTATGGCTGATGTTACGCCGTCAACATAGTTGAGCTCGGTTGCGGTGGCTGTTACGCCGTCTAATATGTTCAATTCTGCCGCAGTGGATGTAACGGTGGTATCGCCTATGGAGAGCGTGTTCACATTAGCAATGCCGTTGACGTCCAGGAGCTGGGAAGGAGTGGCAGTGCCTATGCCTACCTTGTCAGTCAGCTCGGTGTTGTAGAGAGATGTGCCCGCGTCTGTCCAGCCGCCGGCCGCGGCAACTGTTCCTGTGATGGTGCCGGAGACAATGAGGTTGCCGTTTATATATGCGCCATAATTATTTGTAGCACCTGTGGGTTGGTCTACATATAATCCATAGGCATTAGTTGTAGTATACTGACCCGTAACCGCAGTTGCTATTTTTAACCCATACACATTTGTAATATTTGCATTATCGTCTGAAAAGTTAGAATCTACTAATGCCCCGGTTAATGTTAGGCCGTTTATAGTTGGCCCTATGGCGCCCTTAATCGTGTTGTATGCTGTATCAACAGTTGCGCCAATACTATCACCGCTCATAATCAAACGGTCGTTAAGCGTTACATTTCCCTGGACCTCTAATGCGCTACCCGGCACTGCCGTCCCGATGCCGACGTTGCCGCCGTTAAGATAGCTGTTTCCACTGGCAGCTAGATTAACATTCAAACCTCCATTAACATCCCACAATCTAAAAAGGGCATTGCCGGCGCTGGCGTCAAAGGCATGCGTAATCTGGTTGGCGTCGGCGGTGTTTCTCGCCACCAACGCGTATTCGGTGCTTTGGTCAGCGTAAATATCAAGTTTACCACCCGGCACTGCTGTGCCTATCCCAACGCTCCCGCCTGTGATGTAGGAGGTGCCTGCGGCTGTGGACTGGATGAGCCCTGTGATGGTGCTTGCCGCGGTGATGAAGTTGGAGTCATTGGTCCACTGGGAGATAGCGGCTGAAGTGAAGTCAGAGACGCCCAGGCCGGAGATGGTAGAGGCAGTGTGGTCGTGGGAGTCGTTGCCGACAACTGTGGCGTTGTAGGCGCCGGTGACGTCGCCTATGAAGGCGGTGCTTGTGCCCACCTTTGCGTCAAGCTGTGTCTGGATGGCTGATGTTACCCCGTCTACGAAGTTGAGCTCTGCTGCCGTGGGGGTGATCGTAGTGTCGCCTATTGAAAGCGTGTTAACATTGGCAGTGCCGTTGACGTCCAATAGCGCGGTTGGTGCAACCGTGCCGATACCGACGTTGCCGTCACCCCTTATTACAAATTTGTTACTTCCTGTCTTACTTGCCACGCTCACAATATAATCACCCGTATCAGTCCCGGCTTCTATAAAAAGCCCGTAAGATGCAGTCCCGCTATTCTTTATATGAGCAATATAGTTTCCTGTGGCTGATTTGTCTACATCAAGCAAATATTGAGGACTCGTCGTCCCGATGCCGACAGAGCCGCCCGTAATGTAGCTTGTGCCCGCGGCAGTGGACTGGACTAAACCAGTAAGTGTGTCGCTTGCCGCGCTCTTTGAATCAAGCTGTGTCTGAATGGCTGATGTTACCCCGTCAACGAAGTTGAGTTCTGTCGCGCTGGCTGTGACTGCAGTGCCGCCTATGGATAGAGTGCCCATATTGGCTGTGCCCGCGACATTCAAGTCGTAGGAGCCGGGGTCTGTTGTGCCTATGGCCACGTTATCGTCCACATTGGTCGGATACATAGATGTGCCCGCGTCTGTCCAGCCGCCTGCTGTGGCAACGGTGCCGGTGATGGTACCAGAGACCTGGATATTGCCGTTTATGTCCAGGGCTGCTGTGGGGACAGTTGAGCCGATGCCCACGTAGCCGGAATTAAGTATGGTCATCGCCTCTGTCTGTCCGTTATTGCCGACGAGGAAATGCATATCCGCGCCTGCCTCACCAGCGGCTGAAGTGGTCTGAAGGGAAAGATCGCTGGTGGTCGCGCTGCCGCCTATAACCAGAGGAACTGTGGCAGAGGTTGAAATAATGGGAGTGGCGATTGTAGGGGATGTGGCGAATACTGCGACACCACCTGAGCCGGTTTCATCCGATAGCACTCCGGCAAGCTGCGCTGAGGTGGTTGCGGCAAAGAAGCCGAGGTGGTCGGTTGCGTTGGGCACGGCGTTTGTGCCTTCTGTCAAGGTGGTGGCGTTGGCTGTGCCGCTGACATTCAACTTGTATCCGCCGGGAACAGTGGTACCAATGGCGACATTGTCGGTTACCGCGGAGCTGTACACATCTGTACCAGAATCCGTCCAGCCGCCGGCGCTGGTAGAGGTTGAGCCGGCGACAACGTTAAAGCTCCACTGGTCGGGATTTGAGGAGCTGCCGCCTGTGATCGTGCCGTCGTTAGTGTAGTTGCTCTCGGAAAAACTGATAAAAATACCGTCGCCTAAGGACTGCTGCGAGCCGGTTATGCTTGTGCCGCCTACCGGGCCCCAGTCATTGACGCCGTATTTAAACTGGAACTTATCAGAGCTTGTGCCGGCAACACCCTGCGAAGAGATCTTTACCTGATACGCGCGGCTCTCGGAACCGGTATAGCTTCCCGAACTGTACATCGTAAGCCCGCCTGAGTTGGCGCCGACAATAGCGGGATTATAGATGGTGGCGTTGGTGGCGACAGTGCCTGCCAGCTGGTCAAGGGTAACCTTGGTCGCCCCGCTCTGGAATACCATCTTGTTGTAATATGGAGAAAACGGGTCCCCGTCCTTGTAAATCCTTGTTTCGCCCGCGGTATAGGCGGCTGTCTGGGCATAGGAATCATACCCGCCATAGGCGGTCCCGTTTGAGGCGGAGAAATACCAGCTGTCGTTGGCAGTGCCTGATGCCGCGCTGAAATACACCTTGACCCCGGCGTTTAAGTCAGTGCCCGCGGAATTGGTGGACATTGCCACTGCGCTGCCGCCGACGGTATTCGTCCAGTTGGTGGTATCGTCCATATACCACCAGGAAAATGTATTGCCTGCCGTATCTATCTGCACCTTATACGAACGGTTTTGGGGAGCGGTTGACGCGTATGTGCCTGTGGTGTACATCGTAACCGTTGCCTGGCTGCCGTTGGTGTTCCAGCCCTGGCCCGGAGGATAGATGCCGCTGCTTTCCTGCGTAGCCGCGCCGCCGCCTATCGCGCCTGAAAGCCCCGGGTCGTCGGTAAACAGCTCTATGCCGCGGGCGCGCACAAACTTATCCACCGAAAGGATGCCGCCCTTCTCGTCGGAGGCGCGGCCGATGCGCAAGCTGCCGTAAAGCGTCTGGTCTCCGGTATCAACCAGCGTGTTAGAGGTGTATTCCGGCACGGTGCCGCCTGCCACGATCTGCACCGTGTCAAAATACGCGGCGGTTCCGTCGGTCGCGGTTGCCTTAAGTTTAATTGTGACATCGCCCGCGCTGGCGCTGGTTGAGAACTGGCCCTTGAATTTGGCGTAGGTTGTATCGGTTGAAGTGGTCAACACCTTAAATGGGGCGATGCCTACTGTCGCGCCGGAGCTATGCGACGCGGCTGTGGTGCTTTCTACGGCGCGGGCCAGGCGCAGGAATTTGTTATTATCCGCGTCCAGGCCGGCGTAGGAGATGCGCTCTGAATCTATGAGGACTATGCCGTAAGCGGGAAATCCCGATACGCTGGAAACCGACATCTCATCTGTTGCCGCGGCAGTGAGATTAGCGGAAAGTGTTGTTGAGGTTGAGGCATCTTCCCCTTCTATGTCAACCTCGGCAGACCCGCCGGTGTCCACACGCATCTTCACGCCTACGCTGTATAGGGTGGAGGGCTTAAGCCCGGAAATTACCTGGCTGATAATGCCTGGCGCTCCGCTGTCATAGGCTAAACGCACGGAACTGCGGCCTTCGGCAAAATCCTGCTGGTAGGTAGTTGAGGTAATGTTGGCGTCGGTAAAACCCGACTCAAAAAATGTCGGCGCCTGCTGGAATACCTTGCCGGAAACATATGTCCATTCATCCGGGGCAAAATTATTCCAGCCGCCCTGGTATCCGGCGGTTGTATTATATACGGCGGCATCGGTGCTATACGTTAGATCATAATTATGGAACTCCTCTAACGCGCTGAACGCCTCAAATGAACCGTTCTTGATCCGGTTACGGAAATCGTGGTCAAAAACGCCGCGCGAAAAACGGATGCCGTCGGTCTCGGGGTCATAGATAAGATTAACCAGGTTTGAGCCGGTGCCGAAACTGAGCACTGAAGGCGACGCCGCGCGTATCTCAAGGGCGTTGACGCTCATTGAGTCGCTGTAGCTCAAGGTCTTATCGGCGGTTGAATCAAAGGTAAGCGTCTGCGTGGAGCTGCCGTCGTCAAAGGTGATAAGCGCCGGGCTTGAGCCCTGGACCTTGATCGGCCTGCTGAACACAAACTGCCCCTGATTGCTGCGTAAAGAGGCGTCATACCATATGGACTGCCAGCCGCCGTCATCCTTGCCCAGTTTTATCACGCCGTCAACGTCCCCTGTGCCGCCGGGGTTTGTGGCAACTGCCAGAGACGTGGTTACATCGCTTGTTGTGACGGAATCAAGCTCGTCGGCGCCGGTCGTATCCACAAGAACGTCGCCCGCTACCTCAAGCATGGCTCCGGGAGAGCTGGTGCCTATACCCACCTTGCCGGTTCCCTCCGGCATTAACGCCAGATGTTCGTTTGAGCCGGTTGTAATGTCAGAGGCCACGCCCGACATAATCAGCTGACCGGTCATCGTATCGCCTGTGGTATCCACCCAGGTATCTGTGCCGGCTGCCATAAAGTCCGCCGCGCTGGAGCCGTCTACTGTATCGGCGTTAAGGTTGGTAACAACGGTGGTTGAGGTAACAGCCAAAGGAGCGGTGCCTGTTGCCACAGTAGAGATCAACTGGTTATCCGTACGGACAGAACCGCCCACGACATCAAGCGAGGCGCCGGGAGCCGTTGTTCCGATGCCTACCTGACCGCCGGTTATGCGCATTTTTTCATCATTATCCTCGGTTAATGTGATGTAGCCGTCTTCCGTATCAACTACCTCAACTGTGGTATCGCCCTCCGTGATCTTGTCCTGTGAGATGCCTCCGATTTCCGTGTCAACGTATGTCTTTACCGCCTTCTCCGTAGGCACAGCGGTATCACTATCATCTGCCAGCGTGCCGTCAGTGGAAAATTCGCTGATGGATGCGCCTGACTGCAATTGCAGCGTGCCCTCCACATCAAGCGTTGAGCCCGGGGTTGCCGTGCCGATGCCTACGGTATCGGTTGAAGCGGCCAGCCGCACAACGGTCCCGTCGTCAATCCAGCCGCCGCTGCCTGAGGCAGCGCTGACCGAGCCGGTGGCGGTTATGTCGCCGACAACGTAGAGCTTTGAAGTCGGCGCGACAGTGCCGATGCCGAGGTTGCCGGAGGTATCAAGCGTCAGAAACGGGCCTGTGCCCGGCGTGGTGCCGCCGCCTATCTGGAACAGGTCGTCGTCATCCTCTCCCGCGTCATCCTGCACGCCTAACCAGAAATCGGTATCATCGTCTGTGCTTACGTCAAATATCAATGACGGGTCCGCCTTCTGGAAGGTGATGTTGCCCGCGGCTGTATCGGCCGCGTCGGAACGTAAGAACGATGTTGCCTCAAGACCGCCTATCATATAGGCGCCCAGGCCGTAAGGCGCGGCAGAAAGCTTTATGCGCGGCGACATCTCGCCGTCGGAATCAACTTCAATGGAAAGATAATAGGTTGAGTCAAAATCAAGGGTCGTGGGCAGGGCTGTGGATGAGCCCAGATAGGCGCCGAGTATGCCGTCTGTGCCGACGGTGACGGTCTGGGTCTCTGTCCAAATGGCAGTGCCTCCGCTCGATGCGCTGTAAAGGCGGAAGATAACGCTGTGAGAGCCGGTGATGGCATCCCCTTGCTTATTAGTAACTTTTGCCTGAATGTACATCTCCCTCGGCGGCGCGGCAAAAGAGGAGTTCCAGAAGATACTACTCAGCAAGAGGGATAATAAGGACAGGATAAATACTTTAGATAGATCGATTCTCTTCGCGTTCATTTTAACCTCCTGGATTATTGATATGATTGCGGGTTTAAATATTGATATCATAAAATTATTAATGGCTAATAATGACCAATGTCCAAGCTCCAATGACGAATGAAATCACAATGACCCAAGTCCCAAATAAAGAATACAAATTGGGTATTGGGATTTGGACATTCATTCGTCATTGGGATTTGGTAATTGTGAATTATCATTTATCTACTGTCTTTTCCAGAACAGCGTCTCTTCCCCTGCCGCGGGGGCGACTGCCTCGCCGATGGCCCAGACCCACTGCGCCGGGGTGGCGTCCTCCTCGTCTATGGTGATCACTCCGTCGCTGTCCAGGTCAAAGGCGCTCTTTACGAGAAAATAATGATTGCCTTCGGCCAGGCCGCTGAATGATGCCTGGGCAGCGCTCGCCCAGCCGGACCACTGCGCATCGTCTAAACGGAAGCTGAATACGCAGCCGGGCTTGCTTGCCTCATATATAAAATCAGCGCCTGTCTCCTGGGTAATGCCGGGAGGGGCGCTGATTATGCGCGTATCAGGGGTAAGCAGGCGTAAGGTTATGCTCGCCGAATATGCCTCGGAGCGGTTGCCTGCCGCGTCTTCAAAGATCACATAAACCGTCTTTAAACCGTCCTTGTCCGGCTCCTTCAGAAGCCAGCCCTTTATCTGGCTGCTGTATTCACGGGCCTGGGAAAATTCATCGTCAAATACTCCGTCATTTGATATATAGACCTTTACTACGGATGTGGTGTCATCTTCAGCCGCCAGATCAAGTATGACGTAAGGCGAATAAGCCGTGTCGTCCCCCGCGTTGATCAGCACGGCGCCTAAGGGCGCCGCTGTATCCTTGGTGAACGACCAGCTTTTATTCGCGTCGTTGCCCGCTATATCCTCCGCCTTTATGAAGACGGTGTTGCTGCCCTCAGGAAGGCCGCCGGCGTTAAAGCTGAGTTTACCCGTGGCCTCTTCGTATATGGCTGAAACCTGAGAGCCGTTTATGGACATTGAGGTCTTCAGGCTGTTTACCCCCGATGAGGCATCGCTGATATGGCAGTATACTTCAACCGCGCTGTCTTTGATGACCGCTCCGGGCTGAGGCATGCTGGAATTAATTGCCGGCGGGGCGGTATCTACCCATATATTGAAGCTTACGGCATCGCCCCAGAGGTCTCCGCCGAACGGCTTTACATAAAAGATATGCTTACCGTCGGAGATACCGTCCTGGGGATATTGATAGAACGTGCTGGCGGTATCGACTTCATCGTCGGGGGAAGAGTCAAGGGAAAAACTGAATCCGGTAACAAGCTCGGGCGGCTGGGTCAATATTGACCAGTAAAAATAGGGGCTGTTGTCCGCCTGCCAAGCGCTCTCGGTGATACCCTGGCCCAGGGTATCGGTCTTTGCCATTAAGTTGCCTATCTTATAGATGTCTGAAGATTCAGCCGGCGCGATAAGCTTAAGCACGCTGACATAGGTGTTGAAGGCAGTGCTGGATAGCGTGTCCGGAGCGGCAGGCGTCTCGCCTAATAAAGAATAAGGGGAAGAAAAATTCGTGGAAGACAGGGCGGAACTTGAACCGCCGCCGTAAAAAGAAATAAGGGTGGCGTCGTAAATGGAACTGCCGGATGAGGCGGAAAAAACAAACGGGCTGAGCCCCAGAGAAACAGCCAGGATGCCTATGATTATAAGACCCCCTTTAATCATATGCATATCTCATTTTATATCAAAATATCATCATCAATGCAACACTATTCTCTATTCATTCCGCGACAGCTATATGCACTATGTTTTCCTGTTCAGGGGTTTTTTCATCTATCTTAAAAGCGATCTTTACCGCCCTCGGCAGCTCATCCTTAAGCCACTGTTCCTGCCACTGCCCCCCTGAATCAAGAAAAGAAACCCTCCATGCCTGAAGCCCGGACATAACCTGATCTTTTCTGTCAAATGTGTCAAAATTAAGGTCCGCGGTTTTCTCAAACGATCTTGTCAGCGTCTTGTCCGCGCCGTTGTATTCGTATCCTATTTCCGCCATGGGCATCAGGGCGGTGATAAAATGGAACGCGCTCCCGTCACCGGCGAACTTGCCGTTACGCACGGCGGAAGAAAGCTCTCGGTTCATACGGAAGAACAGGAACCTGACCTGCTGCTGTTTTATGCTGGCCTCCTCGGCCCTGCGCCAGGAATTAAAGGTAGTGACCAATGTGGCGAACACCAGGCCTATCACGCTGACCAGGATTACCGATGATATAAGTATTTCTACTAAGGTAAAACCATTTTTTCGTTCGGACATCTTGGAATCAATATCCAATTACAGAATAATGTAACAATTACCAAATCACAATGACGAATGAATGTCCAAATCCCAATACCCAATTTATATTTCCTGTTTGGGATTTGGGTCATTGTGATTTCATTCGTCATTGGAGCTTGGCCATTGGTCATTTATTGTATTTATGCTCCCAAAACCCTCACCGCTTCCTCGGGCGAGGTCACGCCCGCGAGTATCCTGTCCAGGCCGTTATGCTGTAAGCTGTGCATCCCTCCCGAAACAGCCAGCCGCTTTATATCCTCCGAACTTTTCTTCTCAACGGTGAGGGCGCCTATATCGTCGTTCATCTCCATTATCTCAAATATCGCCACCCTGCCCCTGTAGCCGGTATGCATGCAATTCTGGCAGCCGCCCGCCTCAAAGACCGGTACCTCCTTGTCCTCTTTCGGCTGCTCCAGCCGCAGCAGCCCGTGAAGCAGGGAAAGTTTTATCTTTCTCTGCTTTTTGCAGGTACACAACACCCTCACAAGCCGCTGGGCGACCACGCCTTTAACGCAGGAGGCGACCAGAAACGGCTCAACCCCCATATTCACCAGCCGCGTTATGGCGGAGGGCGCGTCGTTTGTGTGAAGGGTTGAGAATACGAGGTGGCCGGTGAGGGCCGCTTGCGTGGCGATCTCCGCGGTCTCCAGGTCCCTGATCTCTCCCACCATGACTATATCCGGGTCATGGCGCAATATTGAACGCAGGCCCGAGGCAAAGGTGAGGTTTACCTTGGAATTGATCTGTATCTGGCGGGCAAAGTCAAGATGATACTCCACAGGGTCTTCTATTGTGATAATATTCTTCTCCACGCTCTTTATTTCCATAAGCGAGGCATAAAGGGTCGTGGTCTTTCCGCTCCCCGTGGGGCCGGTAACCAGGACTACGCCCGCTGTCTGCTGTATCAGGCGCCTGTATACGCTTAAGTCGTCTTTTAAAAAGCCGATCTCTTCCAGCGTCAGCACCTTCTTTGTCTGCTCAAGCAGGCGCAGCACTATGCTTTCGCCGTAGATCATGGGGATGGTTGAGACGCGCACGTCAATAGACCTCTCCCCCACCTGCGTCTGGAACCTGCCGTCCTGCGGTATCCTTTTCTCGGCGATATCAAGGTTGGACATGATCTTGATGCGCGAGACGATGGCGCTGTATAAATATTTTTCCGGCGGCGTGACCTCATGCAGGACGCCGTCCACCCTGAAACGCACCCTCAAAGAATCCTCCAGCGGCTCTATATGTATATCCGAGGCGCCCGCCTTTACCGCCTGCAAAATGAGGAGGTTGACGCTCCTGACTATTGACGGCTTTTCCACGTCTTCCCTTTCTTTTTCTTTCTGCCGCGGCGCCGCCTTAATGTCTTCTTCCGACTCAGGGTAATAAGAAGATAAAAATTCCAGCACCTCGTCTTCTTTGACCAGGTACGGCTTGACAAACAGCCCGGAACCGAACCGCAATTCCTCCACGCTGGCGAAATCCAGCGGGTCTGCCATGCCTACGGCCAATTCTTTACCTTCCTGAAAAAGGGGGATGATCTTTTTGCCTCTGGCAAAATGCGGCGGGACCTTATTGAGGATATCGGGAGAGGGGATGAAGCCTTTTAAACTGTGCCTTTTTATATTGAGTTTTCTGCTCAGGAAATCAAGCAGGACGTCTTCATCTATGACCTTGAGCCGGCGCACCGCCTCAACTATGGAGACGCTGCTCCTTTCCTGCTCCACCTTCAGCGTCTCAAGCTGCTCGGGCGTGATTATGCCCTCTTTTATCAGCGCCTCTTCTATCGGCGTTGCCTGCCTTGAACGCTCTGACTGTCTTTCCTGAGGCATATTATTTACTTACGATCTGTACTTCTTCGCCTTCCGGGCTCAGGATCTTCGCCGTAACAAAAATAAGCAGGTTCTTGCGCTCTATGCTGTCTGAGTTCTTTCTGAACGCCCTGCCGATGAAAGGCAGATCGCCTAAGACGGGCACCCTGGTCTCTGTTTTGGTGCGGGATTCCTTGATCAGCCCGCCCAAGACCACGGTCTCGGAGCTCTTGACCACTATGGTGGTAGAGAGATTCCTTGATGTGAATTTAGGCAGGGTCACGCCGCCCGTATAGGTAAAGAAGTCCGCCACTGCCTCGCTTACCTCCGGGATGAGCGAAAGGGTGATGGTCTGCCTGTCCTCGCCTACGGAAGGCACAACCCTCAAAAGTATGCCTATGTCGCGCTTGACAAAATCGGAAGGGACATTCTTATATTGCGTCTCGCCGGCGTCGTTAAAGTCCCCGTCTCCGTTGGAGTCGTTCTGCACGATCTGAAATTCATAACGCGTGGGATATATCCATTCATCCACGACCTTGATCGTGGCCAACTGGTTATTGAGCGTGGTAACGCGCGGGGCGGAAAGCGTCTTGGTCTTCTTATTCTCCTCCAGCATATGCAGGACCGCCTGGTATTGAGGGGAAGTGAGCACGCCCTTATAAGTTATATTCAGCCCTTCCGATGACCTGGAAAAGGTCGTGAAGTCCGCCCCGCTGCCTGAGCCCAGCCCGTGCGAGAATGAATTCAGCGCCCCCGCCTTCTTGGAAGGAAAGTCCCCGGTCAATGTCCACTCCAGGCCCAGTTCTTCAATATCATTAATGGTCACCTCAAGGAAACGCGCCTCGATGAGGACCTGATAAGGGACCACGTCTATATTATAAAGTATGTCCTCTACTTTCTGCAGGTTGGAAGGGGTATTCGTGGCGATTATGGTGCCCGTCCTCTTATCAAAAACAAGTTTTGCCTCGGCGGGCCAGGGCACTGCCTCTTTCAGCACATCTTCTATCGTGGTTATCTTGGTTATCTCGGAGGTGCCTCCCAGCCCCACCTCTCCGGCAGTGGTAGTGGTAAATTCGGTGAACAGGCCGCTGCCCTTGTTGAAAGAGTATACCCTCGTCTCAAGGTTCTCGTCGTCGATCTCTTCCTCAACGGCGATCCAGACGATCTGGTCGTCTACCCTGTGCTTCAGGCCCAGCCCTTTGAGGATATATTTTACCGCCTCCTCCGCCTTGATCTTGTCCAGCTTCGCGGTCACGCTGAAGTCCTGCTCCAGCGCCTTCTTTGAGAGCATTATATTCACCTGCGTTTCGTCGGAAAGAAAATCCATCACCGATTTCAGCGATACCTTGTCAAAATCAAGCGTGACCCTCTTCTGCAGCCGCTGCCTGATAATCGGCACCTTGACCAGGGGGACCCTCTCTATCTCTTCGATCTTTTTCTGCGGCTCAATATACGGCGGCATCCCTTTCTCAATTACCTTATTGATCATCTCCTTTTCCATAAGGCCCGCCTCCGCGGAAATATTCTCCATATGCTGCTCTTTTAACAAGTCCTTTGCCTTATCAATAAATTTCCTGGCGGACGGGGTGTAATATATCCTGGGGTTGCCTTCAAGCTCGACCACCTTCTCAAATTTCTCTATCGCCTCTTCATACATCTCCCTGGCGAATAACTGCCTTGCCTCTTTATAAAGCTGGTTGATCTTGCGTATCTTCTCCCTGTCTTCCTTGTGCTTTTTGAGCTGCTTATCCTTACCGCGCCTGGTTATGCTCTCCCGCGCCTCCTGCTTCTTTGATTCTACCTGTTCCCTGACAATGACGTTTTTCTCTTCCCTGGCAATCTTTTCCTGGCGGGCGAGCGCGTGTTCTTTCTTTTTTCTTGCCAGCTCTTCACGCCTCTCCAGGGCCGCGTCGCGGCGTTTGTCTTTTTCCCCGGCAGCCCTGATCCTTTTCTTAAGCAGATCATCAAGCGAGGAGATCCTTGTGTCCTCGGGGAATTTTGACCTGAAGGAATCCAGCGCCTCTTTCGCCTTGCTGAAGTCGGCGCTACCGATATATTTTCTGATCTGGCCGGAGATCGCGTTTCTTTCCTTAAGCACCGCCGTCTTCTTAAGGGACTTTTCCCTGCGCTCGGACAGGACGGACGGCTTTCTTTCCTTTTTCTGCCGGCGCCTGGCGGCCCGCTCTTTGAGCTTCTGCTGGAGGATCTCTTCTTTTATCTTCTTTTCCTTTAACTCCGGGCTGGCTTCGGGTTCAGGCTCGGCCGCCTCTTGCTTATTAGCTGTTATCATCTCCTTGGCGACCGCTATAGCCGCTTTCCGCGCGGCGCCGCCGGGCTTGTTTGGCCCCTTTCTCTGCCGGCGCTTTTCTATGATCCTGTCCAGTTTATCGGCATATTTTAAAAGCCGTATATCCTCGGGGTATTTGGTGGTCAACTCATTAAGCAGGGCCTCTGCCTCTTCCAGCTTCCCCGCGGCAACTGATTTTTTGATCTCCCGCAATTTTCCCTTTTTCTCAAGGGAAGAGCCGTAACGCTCCTCTATGCGCCTCTTTTTCTCTTCTATCTTTTTCTTCCGCTCCTCAAGCTTATCCTGGCGGCGAAGCTGCGCCTCCAGCATCAGGAGCCGTTTCTTTTCTATCATCGCCTTGCGCAGGGCGGCCCTGTTATTTCCGGGATTTTCTTTTTCCGGCCTCTTCGCCTCCTGCTTCTTTTCCGCCGGCTTTGAAGCCGCGCCCTGCTCTGCGGAGCGGCTGTCTTTCGCCCTTCTTTCCTCAAGCCGCTTTTTTTCCAACTCAAGTTTTTTTCTCAGTTCCTCCCGCTCCCTTAATAACTTTTCCTTATACGCCTTTCTTTCTTCCTCTTCTATAAAACGCGCTGTCTGCCGGTAATCTGAAAAATCCTGTTTGATGATCTCCAACTTCTTGCTGGGAACCTCAGGGCTTTCGCTTATAGCGCTCCGGGCCGGCGCCTGCCCTTCGGCCTCCTGGGGCTGCGCGCTCTTTTTCTCCGGAGCCGGGCGCGATCCTGCTTCAGCGGCCTCCCGCCGCTGCCTTGCCTCCTGTTCGCGCGCCTCTATCATTTTCCTGCGATTTTCTTCCTCAAGCCGGGCATCCCTGCGGCGCTCATTTTTCATGCGCGCCTGCTCTTTTTTCGCCAGGGCATCCGCCCTCTTCTCCTCTTTCTCGCGGCGCGCCTGCAGAATCCGCTCTTCTTTTTCCCGGCTCTTCTGCTCTGACAGATCCTTCTTTCTGGCGGCCTGCTCTTCATTTACAAGCGCCCTTTCTCTGAGGACCTCTTCTTTCCTCCTGCGCCTGTCTTCCGCGATCTGCTGCTTTGTCTGTTTCTTCTGCCCGGTAAATTCCTCAGCGTTTTGCTCTGACGCCTTTGATGCCCGGGCCGGCTTCTCCGCGACGCGCTGCTTTTCCCGCTGCCTCTGCTCAAGCAGGCGCCTGCGGTATTCCGCCTTTTCCTCGGCAACGGCAAGCCGCTCTATAGTGGAATCCTTCAGCTGGCGTATATGCGCGCTTTGAGGAAAACGTTTCAGCAGATCATCAAGAAGGGTCAACGCCTCCTGGTAATGCTTTCCGGCTATCAACCTTTTTGCCTGTTTATAGCCGGCCAATGCCTCTTTGTCGCCCCCGGCATAGATGCCCCGGCAATTAAGCGCTCCGAATAAGCAGAGCCAGAATAATACAAGTATCGATATGCGCCTGAAACCCATTATTTGCCTCTCTGCAGCACGATCTCCTTGCCGCTGTCTATAGCGGTAAGTGTCGCGCTGTCGCTGGAAAAACTGAGCAATTTGAATGTGGCTATGGACTGGCCTTCCGCTATAAAAAATGTTTCCTTGCTTAAGGTATCCTCTATGACTGCCACGGGGCGGTCCCGGAAAACCGCCGAACCCTTGAAAATCAGCCTCTCCTTTTTTAACTCCGCGCCGCCCGCGGCGCCTGCCGGCGCTGCCGGCTCTTCTTTTTTCTGGTCCTGGAAAAAGGGGTTAACCCCCCTCAATATCTTAAGGTAATCGTCGGCTTTCTCTACGGCCTCCGCCCTGGAAAGCGGCTTCTCCAGTTTCCTGTCCCGCCAATCCTGACCGCAGTGCAGCCGCTCAAACAGCATAGAGGCCTGCATCCGGCCGTCCTTCTCCTCTGCCTTCAGCGAGGTTATGACCAATAGAGGCGCCGTATCTCTGATCTCATTTATATACTCTACCAGGTCCGAAGGCGCTGCCGTAAATTCCGCCCTTGCCAGAAGCCGCAAAAAACCCAAACTTTCATCCTTCTGGTCTATGCCCTGAGGCATTACCGGGCCGAAACTTATATTGGAGTCAAGGCCAAGCTCTACAGCCGACCTCAACGCGTCCATCTGTTTGAGGTAAAATACAGAATCCTTTTCGGAAGGCAGGTCTTCGTTGAAGCCAAGCCCCTGGAAAAGAAGTTTTTTATTCTCCGCCTTAAGCTTAAGCGACTTCTCTATGCTTTGTAACTGTTCCACAAAATACAAGCTTGCCTCATATCCTTCTTTGCGGCCTTCCTGGGCCGGATCAAACA
Source organism: Candidatus Omnitrophota bacterium (assembly GCA_028707125.1). Taxonomy (NCBI): domain Bacteria; kingdom Pseudomonadati; phylum Candidatus Omnitrophota; species Candidatus Omnitrophota bacterium. The sequence continues at coordinate 258,136 of JAQTUX010000001.1, read as the reverse complement.
TTTCCGTCAGCCCCAAAAGGCGCTGCCACATCAGGCCTGTTTTTTTCTGCATATCCGCCAGCGCCGCTTCGTCTATGTCACGGTAATCCTTGGAGATAGAAGCGGCTACCGCCGCCTTGTCCTCTGCTATCATTTTAATCTTATACGATAAAAAAAACAAGCGTAAAATCAAAAATATTGCCAGGAAGATCAGGAGCATGCTGAAGGCAAGATGCTTTTTGATCCTTTCGTCTTTAACGCCTTCCTTAAAGAACCGCGCCCATCTCCGGGACGCCTCTTTCAGATCTGAATGTATCGCCATATATTATTCTTGAGCGGCGGCGCCTTTCTCAAGCCCTATGTCAAGGCGGACCTTGAATTCAACGCCGCTTTCTTTGCCGCTGCCCTGAGCGGAAGAAACTATCTTAACCCCCGAAACGTACTCATTTTGCCTCAGGCTGCTGAGGAAATCGTTTATATCGCTGTAGTCGGCGGTCCTGCCCCCCAGCATAACGACCAGCAGGCCGTCAATGTTGCGCGCGTCTAAAAGAGTAACGCGCATATCGTCTGCCTTGCTTACCGATATATCCCGCAGCATCTTGAGCCAGAGGCTGTGCAGTTTAGCCCGGGTTTCCAGATACTGCAATCTTTCGCTTACGAACTTCTCTTCCTCCAGGAGTGTTTTATAGCCGGGCACGACCTTGTCCGATATGAACTTGTACCGCTCCAGTTCCTTATCCTTCAGGCCCGCGGCCTTGCCCATCCTGAAATTCAAAAAGACCAATAACGCCAGCAAGGCAAGCATAAAGGCGCTGAACGCCTTCCTGGCGGTATCAAAATGCCTGGTATCGTCCAGGGAACGCTGCTTTTCCTTCAACAGGTTCAACCTGAAGGCGGAAGGGCTGAGGAAAGACGCGCATAAACCGATGCTTAAGGAAAGCTGCGACGGCTTATCAACGGAAACAGCGCGGGAGATCTTCTTCAGCGGATCAAGATAGGCCACGTTGATCCCTAAAGACGAACTCAACGGCTGAAGGTCTTCGGCGATGGGCTCTCCGGAAAGGAATATCTCCTCAAGCGGCTTGTGCGAGGAACCCATCTGGAGATAGTTGGAATTAAGCAGCCGCTTTATCTCCTGCGCGAACTCGCTGATCACATCCTCCGCGATCCTGCCGCCTGCCGCGAGCTTATCCTTTCCTATTGAAATGGTATGGATCCAGAACCTGCCGTCTTCAAAGATACACAGGTTGCTGCACTGCCATCTGACGTGCAGGATGCAGAAATTCTTCTTGTCGGGGTAGTTAAAGGTAAAGACGTTATACAGGGCGAAGGGCACGGCCGTGATAAAGGCGCACTGCACGCCGGCTTCCTTGAAGGCGTTAAACTGCGCGTCAACGATCTCTTTCCTCGCGGCTACAAGATTAAGGTTCTTTCCCGTAAGCAGATAATCCCAGTAACAGTCATTGAGGTTAACGGGCAGGGGCTGGCGGGAAAGAAATGAGGGGATGTTGCCCTTGTCTTTGAAGATATTGGTTTTGGTGGCGAAGCCCTTGAAGAATGACTCCTCCGCGCTTATCGCCCCCACGCAGCTGTATTTGGCTTCAGCGAATTTATTCTCTTTGAGGAATCCCCGCAGATTATCCGCCGCGGCGCCGGCCTGGGGGAATTCCTTTATGTAAACATGTTTAAGCGTTAATTCCTGGCCCCTCTTTTCTACCTCGCAGACAATTATCTTATGGGCATCAAGGTCTACGCCGGCTACCTCTCTGGGGCGCAAAGAAAAACCCTCCAGGACCCTTTTGATATTCCGCATTTTATTTATGATGATACAATATTATATTATCCATATATATGATGGTCAATATTATTTGCCCAGCGCCTGCCTTACGATCTCCGACAGCATTCTATTGTCCGCCCTGCCCTGAGTACGGGCTGATACCTCTTTCATCACGTTCCCCATACCCTTTAAATCGGCAACCCCAAGCTCTTTGATGACATCATCGACTACTTTCTTCAGCTCGCCTTGCGAAAGCGCCTGAGGAAGATAGGCGGTCAATATCCCCTTCTCTTTTGTCTCCTTGTCCGCCAGGTCATCCCTCTTGCCTTTTTTAAACTGCTCAATGGAGTCCTCGCGCTGCTTGACCAGCTTCTTTATGACGGAGAGCACCTCGCCGTCGTCTAAACTGTCTTTGCGCTTCTCAATTGCCAGGTTCTTCATTTGCGCCCTTAAGAAACTCAGCGTTGAGGCGCGGATCTCGTCCCTGGATTTGCGCGCCTGGTTAAAATCGTTCAGGATCTTCTCTTCAAGTGTCACGCGATCACCTCCATCAATCTCCGATAATTATCCTCGGCGTTTCCCTTAAACACGGCGCTGCCCACGCAGGCGACCTCCAGCCCCCTATCTTTGAGCATCTTGATGTTCGCCTGCTTTATACCTCCATCCATGGCAATGATATAATTTTTTGCCCCGGATTTTAATTCCTCTATCTTATTAATAACCTCAGGGACAAATTTGCTTCCGTAAAACCCCGGGTTAACGGACATCAGCAGCACAAGGTCGACTTCCCCGAGCAGGCCCTTAACGGCGCCCACCGGCGTATCCGGATTTATGGCGATACCCGCTTTCATATCCGCGCCTTTTATGGCGTTTATCACCTCTCCAGGATCGCCGCCCGATTCAAAATGAAAAATAACCCTCGCCGCCCCCGCCTTTTTGAAATCGGCGATATGGCCCAAAGGCTCTGAAACCATAAGGTGCGCCTCATAGGGCATCCGCGGCGTTACCGCCCTGATATCCTCGGCGGTTATGCTTCGCGATGGAACGAATTTCCCGTCCATAATATCGACCTGCGCGAAATCGCAGAACCTGGAGGCGCTGTCAAACATCGCCTTAAGTTCTTCTTTGCTGTCTGTAAGTATCGCCGGCACTATCTTCATTTCAATATGTCCAGCATCTTCCGGGCTGCCTCCAGGTGGCCGCGCTCATCTTCGGCAATGCGGCCTATCTCAGCGCACATCTGCGGATGCTTCATTTCTTTTAATAATCCCGTATAGGTATTAAGCATTCTTTCCTCTATCGCCTCCAGGTCCTCAAACTGTTTCCTCAACGCATTCCTTCTCTTAAAGATCCGGCTAAAAATCATCTCCCATCTCCGTCCTTATTTTTATAAGCAGCTTTTTTATGGTTTCCGAATGCCTTTTGGTGTCGGCGCTGAGCTTATCCAGCAGAAGATTGATCTGCCTCTTGTCTTCAGTTTTCAGATCGTCTGCCGCGAGCGAGGCCTTCAGCACATCGGCAATGACCCCGACCGCGTGGTCCTCGAACTCCACGTCGTCTTTCAGATGCCTGATTAGAACATCGCGTTTCATAATCACCTCTTTTTTATATACATCAACACCGATATCTCGTCTATCGGTTACGGTTCAGGTTACGGTTATGTATCGGTTGCGTGTAACGGTTCAGGTTACGTAAACGACAACCGTAACCGAATACCGTTACCGATACGTAGCCGTAACCCTGACCGACAAACGTAACCGAAAATTAACTACCTTAAAATAATATCTATCCTATCGATCAACCCGTCCCGCACCTGCCCCGCAAAAGGCGCGGGAATATATCCGTCCTCTATGCTGTGCGCCGCGCCGTCTTTATCCCTGAACTTGATCTCTTTTACGCGGGCCCCTTTGCCGCCGAAGGTGTCCTTTCTCCGCGGATTATGATATACGACCAGCGCTGAATTCAGGAACCTGAACGCGAAGTCGCCTCTGGACAATTTCAGTTTCAGCGCTGACTTGCCGGAAGGCAGCTCAAACTCCGCCGCCCTGTCCAAGAAGAATCCGCCCTCAAGCGCCGGCTCGAATCTAAGGGACAGCTTCCCATCCTTGCCCAGGAAAAACGGCGCCTTGCCCGCGCACATGACCAGCCATATATTAATGAGTTCCGCGGTTGAGCCGGACAGCCGCGCCACAAACCCCGCCCCGTGCATTGACTGGTCGGGAAAGGCGCTGGATACAATGAATGAAGAATTCTCAAGGATGCTCCTTGAATAAACCTCCGGCCTCTGAAAACAAACCAGCGTATTATGTAATTCGCGGAAATATTCCTCATACAGCCCTGCCTTAAGCAGCTCCAGAAGATATTTGTATTCCATATGCAGCCAGATCGATTCGTTCTCCAGCCATCCGGGCGTAAAGATCACGCACCTGCCTAATTCTTCCGGCTGTCCTTTCAAAGAAGCGCAGACCTTATACATTTTCAGCTTCCTGTCGTAAAGCGGGCTCTTTTTTATATTGCGGTACAACGCCTCTGCCTTGCCTCTATCCGCGCACACCTTGAGGGCGTGGACGTTTGCCTCCAGGAAAAGCGGCAAGGCGCTCTGTTTAAATTCCAGCGGCTTGACAGCTGTTCCCTCGATCTTATATCGGCTTACCTCATTGATAAAATAACTGAAAAATACGCCTCTCTTCTTGTCGAACCCCCTGCTCAGCGATGATCCTATCCGCCTGGACGCGCTCTCCAGAAAAGAGGCCACCTCTTTTATCCCCACCTCAACTTCCTTACCGCTTACGCCAAAGAACGTCCTCTTCCTGAATGCTTCCTTAATACCGTTGCTTCTGTCCCAATAGTCAAAATCCCTTGTTTTTACGCCGGAGTTCAGATAGCTCTCTATCGCGGCCGTCAGGTCATCCATAAACGACTTCAATTCTTCGGGGATCCCTGCTATCGTATCTCGCGGCAGGCCTTTCAGCAGGCCGGATAAAAGAACGATCAGCCGCTTTAACTCAAATGTCTCGCAGGAGGATGAACCAAGCAGGGCAGGCAGGCCGTTCAACGCGTCAAACCAGTTGGGTTTATCCGCCTCCATCTCTATGCCTACGCCGAAAGGATCCAGCGTGGCGAGTTTATTCAGGATAAGCGTTAAGAGTTTTACTAAAAGAGTGGTATGGTAGACCTCGCCCCGGCCAAAATCAACCCTAACTTTATGCGGCTCTGCCTGGCGCTCCGCGAGCATCTTTTTCTTATCGCCGTGCCTGGCCAGGCAGTGGAACTGCCTTACCTTACCGTCCTTAACAACGTATCTGGCGCCGCGCGGCTGGACGCTCTCGGCGGTGTCGTAAAAGCTGAAACCCCTGTCTTCAAGCAGTATATATTTGAGCCGCTCGGGAAAGACGGAGAGGTAGTTCTCCAGCAGGTCAATATTATACTGCCAATGGTCCGACCAGTATCCCTCGCCGAACTCGGCATCCTGGACCCTTGATGAATTAAGGAAGAGAAAATGGATCAACGCCTCCGGCGCGCCCTTTATCCTGATACCCTTGTCGTCAATCTGCGTTAAAAATTTTCCTATGTTAAACTGCCCCTCCAGAAGCGGCAGGACACAGCCGATATCGCCCTCCTTAAAGAACCTCTTCAATGCCTCTTCGGACTTCTTTGCTTCGGCCAGGATAAAGATGTTCTCTTTTATCACCAGCGGGTTATAGCCGTCTAACTGCTGCAGGTTAAAAAACGTCTTAAGATTCAGGTCGCCCAGGCGGGGATTGAACAGGCAGTCGCTTCTCCTGTTCTGGTTTACGTCGCGGAAATTACCGTTGCCTTCGGACAGGTACGTGGGGTTAAGCGCGAACCTGTTATAGTCGCGCTCAGGGTCTCCGTGTTTGCGGGAATAGACATAGATAGTTGAATTGCCGTCATATTCAAAACTGTGGGGGAAGCCGCCCCTCAGGCAGTTGTCCAGGAACGTCTGCCGGCAATAAAGGTCAAACGCCTTATCGCTGCTGGCGGTAAAACAATTCGCCTCCAGCGACTCGATCAGGGATTTGTTCTCTTCCCGTTTGCGCTTGAAATAACTGCCGCGGCTGATGGCCCCCGCCTTCTGCCGCAGTATTTCAATATTCCTCATATGGCCGAACAGCGAATACAACCTGATGCCCTTGCCGGCTGCAAGCGCGGCCTTCTTGAATACGAAGGCGCAGGGCGTTATGCTCTGCGTCAGCTGAAACGCCGGATGCCTGAAATCCCCTTGAAGATAAATCCGGGGGGAAGAAAAGTCGCCTTGTTGGCCGAATACCGCCCTGGGGTCAACTATGGGGGCGAGCAGCCCTCCCTCGTCGGAAAACCCTAAGAAGAAATTGCCCTCCTCAAGATGCACGACTTCAGACCTGTCGCGCGGGTCAACCGCCAGCCGCAGGAACGCGGCGTTATTCTCCAGGTTCTCCACCCTCATCCATGACTCTATGGTGCGGTGCATTTCCTTCAGGAAAAAATTATTTATGCCGAAGGGGATGACCTGCGGCAGGCCGTCCAATACCTGGATGGGAATTACCCTGGATGACTCGTTGGTTATCTCAACCATCCTTGCCAGCGCCGCGAAATTTTCGTTGGGCAAGGTAAAATATTCCACCTTGACGCGCAGGCCCGACGCGGGATCGGACTCTTCCAGCGACAATTCGTAAGGGCGTACGCGCATGCGGTTGCCGGATGCCCGCTGGAACGGCTCGTAGAAGGCCTCTTTGCCGTTTTTCTTTATCTTTATAAATGTGCGGAAGCCCAGCCGGCCCGTATGCTGGTAGGCCTTGTTCGCGGGATAAAATTCAAGTATGGGGTTGTCCTTGTCCCGCACGCCGAAGCTGGAAATGCACTGGCCGCGGTTGGCGTAAAACACCCACATAGGTATGCCGAAGAGCCCCGCGATCCCGGGAAAGAACGAGGAAAACGGCCGCGCCTGATTATAATTTTCGATCACGAATTCATCGCTGTTATTCAGGTAGTATTTACATTGGTTTGTCTTTTTCATTTTGTTCCTCTCAAGAAGTTTTCCATGTCTTTAGGCAGCGCGCTTCTCAGCCGTATCTTTTCTCCGGTGTAAGGATGCCTGAAATCCAGGCGTTCGGCATGCAAGGCGGCCCTCCTGAATTTAACTCCGGATCTCTTTGCCAGAAAAAATTTTCTCTCGCCTACCAGCGGATGGCCTATCTGTTTGAAGTGTATCCTTATCTGATTTGTCCTGCCTGTCAAGGGGCGCACCTCTGCCAGCGTGAACAAGGGATTGGATTCAAGCACCACATAGTCGGTGCGGGCGGGTTTTTTTACGCCCTTTTCAATGATATCGTAACTTATCGTGCCGCCTTTTCTCTGCAGGGAGCCCTGCACTATTGCCTTGTAGGCCTTTCTCACGTTGTGCTCCCGGAACTGCTGCCGCATCTTATCCAGCGTATTTTTGTCTTTGGCGAACATGATCAAGCCCGAAGTATCCCTGTCCAGCCGGTGGCAGGGATACACCCTGTAGCCCTCGTCCCTTAAAATATTGACCAGCGTCCCGCGTTCATTCTTGACCGTTGCCACAGTCAGCATCCCCGCCGGCTTTTCCACGACCAATAGATGAGCGTCCTCATACACTACTCTGATAGTTCTCAGCATGTCAATTCCCAATTCGCCAATGACCAAATCCCAATAAATGACCAATTAACAATTCCCAATTGGACATTGGGTAATTGGGAATTTATTTGACATTGGTAATTGGTCATTGGAAATTTACTCGTCATTTGTCATTTAATTATACGATATCGCTATCCTGAACCGCTCCATATTTTTCTCAGAAAGCCTGTAAAACGGCGGAAAAGGCGCCGACTCCATTACGTTCTTAAGAGCAAGGTTGTTCAACAGCTCATTCGTAGACGATACGACCCGCGGCTTATCCTGGATCTCTCCGGTGGACAGCAATATAAAAGAAACCGTGACCCTGCCCGACTCCGAGGTCTGGCCCGCGTTCTCCTTCGCTGTCTGGCTTATCTTTCTTGAGACAAAATCGGAATATTCCAGGAAATTCCTGAAGCCCTCCGAGGGCAGCGCCGCCTTTTTGATCATCGGATCATCAGCCGCGTCTCTCTGCATATCTTCTAATCTCGGTGTTTCAGCTTCCCCTTTATACTCAACAACCTTACTACCGCTTACAATTGTCGGCGTGAGGAAAATAACCAGTTCATTCTTCTGCACCAGATTGTTGTTCTGCCTGAACAAGTTTCCAATAAGCGGGACATCTCCCATAAGAGGAATTTTATTACGGCTCTTCGTATCTACGTTTTTAATCAAACCCGCGATAAGTATGGTAGCGCCGTCTTTCACCATTACCGTACTCTCCGCTTCTGAGGTATTAAACGTGGGCACCTGCGTAGTTTGACCGCTGACAGTAATGGGCGTAAGTCCTGCTGTGCTTACTTCGGGTTTTATCTTCATCGTAATATAACCCTCGTCATTTATGGTTGGAGTTACAGACAATTTAACTCCGCCTTCTATAAATTTAATTTCCTGTGCCGTTACCTGCGTACCAGTGCCTGACTGCGACGTGGTGCTCTCAATATATGATTCTTTATTACCGAGTAAAACTTTTGCCTCTTGATTATTCAGCACTATTATGCGGGGAGTGGATAGGGTCTCTGTCTTACCAAAATAACTTATCATATTCATTATTCCCCGATATTCTTCTTTTGCATTGATTGTACTTGGCCCGAAAGTAAATACCGTGGCGGTACCCTTGCTAGCGGTTGGCTTAAATGACTGAGTAACCCTGAAATACTTTTCCAACCAGTAGTCCCAATCAATACCGAACTTGAATTCATCGTCTAAGTCAATCTTTATGATTCTTGCCTCGATGAGAACCTGTTTTGGCTTCTCGTCAAACTGCTGGATGACTTCCGTCAGTTCATTTATCTTCTCCGGATAATCCCTGATCGCCAGCTTGTTCGTGCGCGCGTCAATGGTCAGCGTGCCGATATTCTTTGTCACCTTTTCCTGTAATGCGGCCTTCATGTCTTCAGCTGTTCCGTACTGCAGGTTAAATACCTTTGTGACTATCGGCTTGTCCGCGTCTTTTATTATCTGTTTCATCTGCTTTATCTTTTCCGGCATATCCAGGATTATCAGGGTATTGCTGCTTTCATCCACAACCACCTTGCCCAGGGCGCTTTTTACCGTGGTCAAGGCCTTGCTCAGGGTGGCTGCCTGGGCATATTGTAATTTGATCGTGGTAAACTCCTTTTTATCATCAAACTTGTCTCCGTGGGCAAGCTCGTAATCCCGCGCTGACATGATATTGATGATGCCGCCCTTCTTCTCGTAGGCAAGCCCGTTTGCCGCCAGGATCACCTCCAGCGCGTCTATCGGCTCAACATCCCTGATGAACATCGTAACGCGGCCCGACACATTGCGGCCTGCCACGATATTCATCCCTGAACGCTGGGAGATCAATTTAAGCACATCAAGGATATTCATGCCCTTTATATCAAGGGATATCTTGCCCTCCTGCCGGCCGTCCTCAGGAACTTGAGGCGAGGCGGAGGGCGGAGAGAACAGCGGCTCTGTCTCAGGTAACATCCCCTCTTCCGGTTCCGGCTGTTTCATCCATTCCTCAGGAGGCATCTCCTCCAGGAAACGCTCGTCAATAACCGGTTGTTCTTCCGGAGGAAGCCCTTCTTCCCGCGCGATCGCCGGAGAAAACAGGCAACTCAACAATCCCATAAGAAAAAAGGCGGTCTTTAACTTAAACATCTCTGCCCCCCCTATAAGTAAAGGTCAACTCTCTCTCCCTGATATTCAAATACGACTTTATTTTCTTTTATTTCCGCCACTTCCAATCCGTTGACGCCCTCTCCCTTTTTGAGGAAATAACTCTGCCTGGTCGCCCTGTCTTCTATTATCGCCTGCGGCTCTTCATCGGCGATTATGCCTATCAACGCCAGGTCTTTTATCAACTCCCTTAATTCCTTTTTGGGGGCGCCGCCCGCCTGGCTCTCCCTTCTCGCCGTTGACCTGAACAGGTTTTTGCCTTTGACCTGCTCGGAATAATATGAATAAGGCATGGGGCTGATCGCCTCAATTATATCCGGCTCTTCCCCGGGGGCCGCATTCTTGATACGCTGCAGCTCATTGCGAAAAGAAGGCGACAAAAACAGGAAGTCCGCCAGCAGGTACGCCAGAAAAATCAGCGCCAGCGCCGTCAGGACATTGTTTATAATTTTCGGGTCAAACCCTGCCAGCGCCTGAAAATTTATCTTTCCCGCCGCGGCAGGGGCGCTCAAATCAACCGCCGCGGGCGCTGCCTCATCCTTTCTCTTCCCCGGTTTGTTCTTTATAAGCCGAAGGAGTTTCTCCTCGGGCGAAACGTCTCCCGGATTGTTCATCTAACGTCGTTCCTTATCACCTCTTCCACGATCTCTTTATCAACGCTGTCCTTATCGCGCATTACCGCCAGCTCCATCGCGTTGTGGCAGAGCAGGGCGATCTTACGGGGGTATCCTTGAGTATATTGATAGATGAGCCCGCAGGCGCCTTCGTCAAAAAGCCCCCCTCTTCCGTTCCTGCCTGCCTGGCTCAGGCGGAAATTTATCATCTGCTTTGTCTCCTGCATATCCAGGGGGTTTATAATATATTTTAACGACACCCTGTCCATAAAGTTGCGTATCTTTCTCACGCGCGGCAGCAGCTCCACCTGCGCCAGTATCACCAGCTGCAGCAGCTTATATTCGTTGGTCTCATAATTGAGCAGCGTGCGCAGCGTCTCTAACTGATTGGGATTAAGCTTCTGGCCCTCGTCGATCAAAAGCACGATCACCTTATTTTCGTCCACGCCTTTGTGGAAAAGGTATTTTTCTATCGCCTCTTTATAATCAAGGGTTGATTTTAACAGGGGGTCGAGCTTGAACATCTTGGCGAGGTTGACAAGGAATTGATACTCTGATTTATAATCGGGGTCCAGTATCATATAGAATTCAAAATCTTCATCCCCCTCAAATGTCTGCAGCAGCATCCGGGAAAGCGTGGTCTTGCCTGTGCCCACGTCGCCGAGTATCAAACTTAAACCGCGCCGCAGGCGTATATTGATCTCCGCCCTTTTCAATGCCGTATTGTGCGCCTGGGATAAATAAAAAAAGTGAGGATCGGGGCTGGTAGAGAACGGCTCTTTTTCCAAACCGAATATCGTGTAGTAGCTCATAATAACGCCTTTATTTCTTTCAGCGTCCTGCCCTGGACCTGCAGTTCCCTGATCCTCTTTAACGCCTCCAGGTTATCCTGATTAAAATACCTGAAACCCGTCTCAGGGCTCCTGCCGGATTCCTTTATCAGCCCTAAACGAAGATAATACTTGAGCGTATAGACAGAATGTCCGCTCAGCTGGCTTAAGTCCTTGATAAGAAAGATATTATCGCTCATTTTTGCTCAACTCTCCATGTAGATAGTGATAGCGCTTCTTTACATATTTGTCAAGCACTATCTACTCTCTACTTAGACAGCGATATCAATATAAGTAAGAATATGCCTTATTTGTGGGTTTCGTTAGATGAAGGAGATCCTGACGATGCTGAATGTGGCCTCTACCAGGCCGTCCTGTTTTCGGGAGGGAGATATCTGCAGGCGTTCTATTTTAAGCAAGGCAGGGGATGTCTCCAGGTTATATATGAATTTAAAAAGCGCGTCTGTATTGGATTCCGTGCTTACTTCTATGCTCAGGCGTTTATACCCCGCTTCCTCTTTGACCCTGTCCGGCCTGACATTGTTTATCTGCACTCCGGAGCCCCTGGCAATGGCTTCCATCTGGTTTAATATGGAGGCGATTATCTCCTCATCAGAGTTCTCCTTTATGGCCGCCCTGACAAGTTTCTCATATTCCGCTTCGATCTTTTCCCTGTGCCCAAGCAGCTGGTAGATCTTTTCCAGCTTCCTCTTCTTAAGGGTTATTTCGCTGTTGAGCTTATTGAACCTTGCCGATAGCGGCTCAACCGCCGACACATAAACAACTGCCAGGGCGGACACCGACACAGTCAAAAACAGTATCAGCCTTTCACGTTTTGAGAGATTACTTAAGAATACGGCTTTCATCACTTCTCCAGCGGGGCGTTTATCTCAAAATCGATCTCTTCCCCGGAAGACGATTTTTTCTTGGTAACGTAGCCGACCTGCACGCCCGCGAAATATTCGGTCGCCTCAAGCGCGCTGACTAACTTAAGCGCCAGGGACATATCCTGGCAGTTGCCCTTGATGTTTACGGCCTTATCCGCCTCATAAAGCACGCCGCTGAAGGTAATGCCGGAAGGCACTGCCTTATAAAGCGCGCTTATGGCGTCCAGCGCTGAAGAGCCCTTGCTGAGCTGCTTATTTATCAATTCCAGGCGCCTGGCCTTTTCATCCAGCTTTACGGTATCTTCGCCGAGCGTGCCCAGCTCCCTGTCAAGGTAGGCGAGAAAATTATTTTTATCGTAGAATTTCCTGGCGAATATCAAGCCGGCCAGAGCGAACACCACCGCTGCCAGGGCAGCGCTCTTCATAAGCTGTCTGCGGGAACGATGATGCGAGAGTTTTCCTATGATCTCCCGCGGCAGAAGATTGATCTCTACGCCTTCCGCCTTCAATGCCGCGCCCAAACAAGGCGCGAATGAATATTCCTCTTTTGCTAAAAGCGCGCCTGCCTCCGAAGAAAGATCCAGGCCCGCCTGATGGTCGATCCTGGCTATCGGCAGCGAGACATTCGGCTTAAGCGCGTCTATAACCGCGGCGGCCAATTTCCGCGGCCCGCTTATCAGCAGGCGGTTGATCTGCCGCGCGAATGCCTGCCTGCGGTAGGCGTCAAGCGAAAGCGTGATCTCCGAAACCGCCTTATCCGCCGAATGCGCCGCCCCCGGCATTGGCACGCCCCTCACAAACACAAGGGAGCCCTTATGCGTTAGAGATACGGAGGTAAAATCAGGCGCGATCTCTATTAAGGCGACGTTGTCCTGGCGGCCGGCGGCATCGCCTGCCGCCTGAAGATCATAAAGTAATTTTAATCCCTCGCAGGACAGGGAAACCGCGCTCGGGTGGCTGCCTATGGGCTCAAGCGCCTCAAGGTATTTAGCCACGGTGTCCCTGCGCGCGAGAAAAAGAACGATATCGGAAAAGCCTCCCTCCCGCGTACCTATGGCATGATAACTATAAATGATCTCCTCGGGAGAATAAGGCAGTTGTTTTGCCGCCTGCCACCTGACCATATCGGCGATCTCCGCGCGGTTGTGAGAAGGGAGTTTCAAGAACCTTACTGAAGCAAGATGCGTGGGGATAAGAACGGTGTATTCCTTTAATGGAATATTGTGCTTTTCCAGATAGGGCTTTAATTGAACAGGGGTATCAAACACAGCCAGATGCTCTATGGACGGCTTGCCCTTGCCCTGGCCGGCCGCGCAGAACTTAAGCCCATTATTGAAAAATTCAATGCAAGGTAACATAGTCCTGATTATACCACTCTATTCTTCCTGCCAATAAATAATTTTTCCGGTTGAAAAATTAACGATCGCGGTTATCCTCTGTTTTATCCCGCGCACATCCGCCTCAACCTCAAAACGCAGGATATCGGAACCGGTAGCGAGAATATTCTTACTAAACAAACCGGACGAACCAGACAATAACGTACTTGCATCCGTAGAAAGATTCAATGTATTCGGAATATTATTTATATAATAAATTGCGCCTTCTGGTATTGATGGAGGCGATGGATCGCTTCCAAAATACTGATCATCATTGCCTTCTCCAACTTTTCCGTCACCTCCGGCTCTGAAATCTATTAATTTATGAGCCATACCATCAGTATCAATTGTAACATTTTGCGGTTGATGCGCTTTAAGTACGGCGGCAAGCGCCTCCTTGGAACAAGAATTAATATTTATCTTTTCGCTGGAAGAATAAATAGTTATAAAATCAATGATACTATTAAATATTTCCTCATTCCAGCGGTTAACCAGCAGTATCGTAGAGGGATCTGAAAGTTCTTTATTTTCCGGAGTGTAATCCTTATAAAGATCCTTCTCCAGTGAGCTGGCTCCTGTGCGCGCGTCCTCATCTTTGTCTATCCAGTCCACAAGATTTTTAACTAAATCTTCCGCATCATTATCATTTATTCCGGGCGCCCGATCTTCAAGTAAGGCCTTAAGTGTATTCCATAGATCCGTATTAACCGTGCCTGAAGTATTTATAAGTTTATTCACATTGATCTTGCTGTGCTCATCAATAATCAAATGTGTTACTTGCCCCGCCATTTTCCCATCGCTGTCATTGATCACTTCCGGCGGCTTGGGCGCAGGATCGTCGTAGGGAAAATACAGGCCGCCAAGTAATGCATTCTGCTCTTTTTTATCTTCAATCAATTTCAGCAGATACCCCCGCGCCAGATAATATGCCTTTGTTTTATCCCTGTAGTAACGGCTCAGCCGCACTTCAACCAGCATCCTGTAACTGACGCTGATGCTATAAATGACCAGGATAGCCAAAACCCATAAACTTATCATTAAAACCTGGCCGGACCGGCGGCAGCGTTTCTTCATAGAAGTTTTAAATTTAAAGGCAAGATTATGCTTCTTGTGAACCTGATCTTCCTGACACCCCGGGAGAATACGAGCGTGATCCTTACCTCGGCAGGTACGCCTGATTTCGCGTCCCAGTCATCCAACTCGGCGGGATCCGGATCAGACGCGGAAGGAAGCGAGGCAAGGTATGTTATCTTGAATTCCTCTATTCCGCCGCATATCCTTTCGGCTTTGGCACTGCCTGAAGCGGGCGCTGAATGGCCCTTTGCCAGGAATTCGGAAAACGGTAAGCTCTCCCTGAAAATCTCTTTGTTGCCGTACGCATAAGAAACCGCTTCCATTGTCTTGATCTCTTTGGTGTCTCCCGCAACGGTGGTAAATCTGGTCGTGGTGGTAAGCAGGCCTAAGTTTGTATCACCTCCGTTGAATTTTGAATCGGGAGTTACCTTATCGTAATCAACGCAGTTCCTTAGATCCCGCTCAAGGCCGTCAAAAAACAGCCGCAACCCCTGCAGGTCATCGGAGACCTGCTGCGAAGTTGAATGAGTAAGCGCGCCCACGCGAAATCCCGTATAGAGCGCGAGGATTATTACCACAAGTAAACTTGAGGCGATAAGCAGCTCGATTAATGTAAAACCCTTATTTTGCCTTAAGGCAGGTAAGCGCATCTATTTTTGAGTCCTCGTCCCAGGAGACGATGAGATTAAATTCTCCAAGGGCAGGCTGGCCAGGAAGTTTTCTGACAAAATTTCTCTCCCACTTGAACCCCTCTGCTTCGGGAAAACCCCCTTCTTCTTTCCTGGTATCTATGCCCGCGCTCCCCGCGGCTAACGCCTGCTTCTCAAATTCGCTCATCTTCTCTTTTAATAATATGCCGGCGCGCAAATAATCTTCTGTCTGCCTTATCGCGCGCCTTACGCCGAAAAATGTGTTCAGGACCATAACTATGCTGACAGAAACAATGGCAACGGCAAAGACGACTTCAAGAAGCAAAAAGCCGGAACTATAGCGGATCTTCCGAAAGAAGAAAGAAACCATTTGTATTTGAAGGTTTAAGCGTGATCTTTTTAACATCGCTCTTTAGATATATCTCTGTTCCACCCATGTCCATTGTGCCGTCGCTATAAAACTGCGCGGGCTTGCTCATCTCGATTTTTATGCCCTTAGGCGTTTCAACCTTCGCCAGGCGATCCGTATCTGCTATAAACTCACCGCTTGAGCCGTCCTTATGGAAAACGGAGAAATAGGATTTATCGTTGCTGTCCGCGGGCATCTGCTTAAACTCTATCTTATAGACGGCCCGCTTAAGTATGGCCTGCTGCCGTATGAGGCGGCTTAAGTTTATTACTCCCTGAGCTGTATTCCTGAGTTGTATGGTTGTATACGTGGCGCGGAACCTGGGAGTGGAAATGGAGAAGATGATCCCGAGGATGACTATGACGATAATAAGCTCAAGAAGGGTGAACGCCTTATTCTGTAATGTCATCCTGGCCGCCGCAATTTTTATCAGGGCCGCAGGAACGCAGTTCGTATTCGTTCGTCCCCTTCTGCGCATAATGGTATTCCTGGTCCCAGGGGTCTTTCTGCAGTTTTTTCAGGTATTTTGGGGAAAGCTCTGCCAGCGTTTTAGGATACGCTCCGGTATCCAGTTCGTACATATCCAGCGCGATGGCAAGCGACTTTATATTGGCCGCTGCCGCTGCCTTGCGCGCCTGCTCAGAGCGGCCGGCAAACCTGGGCACGATTATGGACGCGAGTATGCCGATAATGATGACAACCAGCATTATTTCAATGAGCGTAAAGCCGTTTTTCCGTCTTAGATCCATCCTATCCTCCGTTTTTGTCACTGAGCCATAAAATTTATCTGAAATATCGGCAAAAGCATGGCGATCACGATAAACCCCACGACAGAGCCCATTATCAGTATCATTGCCGGCTCAAGGCCGGTAAGCATCGCCTTGGTGACCTGGTCCACCTCATCTTCGTATGTGCGCGCTATGCGTTCCAGCGACTTATCCATAGTGCCGGTCTCCTCCCCGACAGCTACGATATTTGAAACATAGGTGGGGAAATGGGCAGAGGCAGCGATACAGGAAGAAAGCTTGCCGCCTTCCCTTATCTTTTCCCGGAAGGCCGCTATCTCCTGTTTCAATAACGCGTTGCCCGCGGAGTTCTGCGCTATTTCCAGGGCGGAAAGTATAGATACCCCGCCTCCTGTCAGGGCTGAGAGCGTCCGGGTAAAATCCGCTATGCTCGCTTTGGTGTTGAAATTACCGAAAAAGGGCGCCCTCAACTTAAAACTGTCTATGGCCAGGCGCCCCTCATCAGAGCCGTATATCCTCTTAAAAATAAACACGGCGATAGCAGCCAGCAAAGCGATAAGCCAGTAATAACTATTGAAGAAAGCGCTTATGCTTATGAGTATTGCCGTGGGAAGCGGCAGGGTCTCGCCGAATTCTTCAAACATGGAAACAAACTTCGGTATGACAAAGGTGAGCAGGACAAACACGGTGATGCTCCCTACTATCGCGATCAATGCTGGATAGATCAAACTGGAAATGATCTTTGACCTTACCGCCTGGTCTTTCTCCAAAAATCCGGCTACGCGCTCAAGCGCCTCGTCTATGAATCCGCCTGCTTCGCCTGACGCCACGATAGAACAGTACAACGTGGAAAATGCCTGCGGGTGTTTTGAAAGCGCCTGCGAGAAGTGCTCCCCTTCTTTCAGGTCGTCGATCAACCGGCCTATCAGCCGCTGCATATCCTTGTTTTCCGACTGGTCGCGCAGGATCTTAAGCCCTGAAAGTATGGTCAGGCCTGAGGCAAGGAGATTGTGAAGCTGGCGGGTGAAAACAGTAACATCTCTCCGGCTTATCTTCCTTCTTCTTAAAATCCTGCCCCGCGGCCGGCCCTCCGCCTCTTCTATGCTCAAGGGATAAAGCCCCATTTCCTGCAGCCTGGACGCGGCGTTGGATTGGCTTTCGGCCTCTATGGTCCCGGTTTTTAATTCATTGGGGGCGGATTTTGCCTTATAATTGAATAACGGCATATGGCTAAATGAACATCTCTTCTTTCTGCGTTACGCGCAGCACCTCTTCTATGGTGGTGATCCCCTGCGTCGCCTTTCTGAGGCCTGCCTGGCGAAGAGTGGTCATACCTTTGGAGATCGCCGCCTGCTTTATCTGCTGGCTGGATGAACGCTTTAATATCAGGTCCCTGACCTCGTTATCCATCACCAGGATCTCATATATAGCGGTCCTGCCCTGGTAGCCGGTGTGTTTGCACTTCTCGCATCCTGAACCGGCATAAAATACCGACCTGGGAACATCTATGTCTTTCTTCAATATCTGCGCCGCCTCTTCGGAAAGGCGCGCTTCTTTTTTACAATGCGGGCAGATAAGGCGGACCAGGCGCTGGGCAATAAGGCATTCAATGGAAGAGGCGACCAGGAACGGCTCCAGCTCCATATCCAGAAGCCGCGTTACCGCGCCCGCGGCATCATTGGTATGAAGCGTGGAAAAAACCAGGTGGCCGGTCAGGGAGGAACGTATGGCGATCTCGGCGGTCTCATAGTCGCGTATCTCTCCCACCATTATTATATCCGGGTCGTGGCGCAGTATGGACCTCAAGCCGTTGGCAAAATCAAAGCCGATCTTAGGATGGACCTGCATTTGGATTATGCCGCTTATCTGATATTCTATGGGGTCCTCGATCGTAATGATCTTGGTCTCTTTTTTATTCAGCTCGGAGAGGAAGGCATAAAGGGTGGTTGTCTTTCCGCTTCCCGTGGGGCCGGTGACAAGTATTATGCCGTGCGGCCTCTTGATTATGCCGCTTAAGAGTTCCGACTCTTCCTTGCTTAAGCCGAGGCTGTCCAGCTGGAACATGACCTCTTTGCCGCTGAGTATCCTTATGACCACCGCCTCCCCGAAGGATGAAGGCACGATGGAGACGCGCAGGTCAAGCTCTATGTCTTTGACCCTTATCTTTATCCTGCCGTCCTGCGGAAGCCGGTGCTCGGCGATGTTCAGATGCGCCATGATCTTTATGCGGGAAATGATCGCGGAGTGAAAATATCTTATGGTCTCGGGGATATTGACGTCATAGAGCATGCCGTCTATCCTGAAGCGCACCTTCAGTTCGTTCTCATAGGGCTCAAGGTGGATATCGGTGGCCCTGTCGGAAACGGCCTGAGCCAGTATCTGGTTTACGAACTTGACTATTGAGGCGTCCTCTGCCTGCACCTCAACATCCTCGGCAGCCCTTCCCTCTTTCTCTATCCTGCCGAATATCTTCTCGCTGCCGGCGACTATCTCTTCAAGTGTGTCCGCCCCAACCCCGTAATACCTGCTTATCGCCTCCACTATATCGGTATCGCCGGCAAGCATGGGCTTAATATCATAGCCCAGAAAAAGCCGCATATCATCTAAGGTATGCACGTCCAGAGGGTCGGCCATGGCAAGCGACAGCGTGCCGCCCTCAAGTTTAACGGGTATAAGCCGGTAATGCGTAGCAAACTTCGCCGGCACGGTCTTGATCACTTCCGGGGGGATAATGGCGTCTTTGAGGCGGATGTAAGGCACCTTGAGCTGTCTGGCCAACACGGGAAAGATCTGCTCTTCAGAGACAAAGCCCAGTTTTATAAGATTGGCGCAGAGATACCCGCCTGCCTCTTTCTGCTGGGCCAATGCCCTGTCCAACTGCTCAGGGGTAACCGCGCCTTCTTTTAATAACAGCTGCCCTATCGTCAAAACCGCGGATTTATCTCCCATCGCAATAAATTATAATCTCAAACAAAGCAAATGTAAAGTTTATAATACGACGTATTTATACAGGCGCTGCCTGTCGGCCTGCTTTATGTGGACGAACTGGATGCCGGTCATATACACGCCGCCAAATATATCGGGCCTGACCCATACCACTTTGCCGACCGCGAAAACCGGCTTCTCTTCTCCGGGGATCTTTATGCTGATCTCCACGCGCGTATCCGGCTGGACCTTCTCCGGGAACATAACGCGTATGCCGCCTTCAGAGGCATCCTCGGTACGCGTGCCGGCAAGGTCCCTCATTGACCCGATTACGCGGTAAGCCACTTCCAGCTCCACATTCAGCCGTACGAATTCACGCTTCTCCATGGCGCGCCTCTCCCTTTCCAATATGAGGTATCGCCGGGAAATTATCCCCCAGAAAATCAGACATCTTCCTCCTCGCCCTGTGCGCGCTTATCCTGGCGTACCTGCACATAAGTTTCGGTTTAAGTAATCGTCTCATTGCCCCCTCCTTCTTTCTACCGTGGCCGGTACCGGCGCTGTCGGCGCGATCACAAAATTCGGCGCGGCAAATACACAGGTCTCGTCCCTCTCATACTCTGCCGCCGCCTTGACCATATCCAGGTCTTTCCTCTGAAAGTTAAGGCGGTAGATACCCCTTAGCAGCCCCTGCGCGTCTTCCGCGAAAAGCCGGTCTAAACTTATCAGCGCGTACCTCTTGCTTATGCTGTTGAGCCGCTCTGAGCTGAATTTGACCTCGTCTTCCCTGCGAAGCAGGCAGCCGTCCTTCATCTTGATTATCATCTGCCCCCTGATATACCTGCCGTCGGCAAAACAGCTCATGCCCACTGTCGCCAGCGCCTTGCGCACGAATGAAAGGAACTTCAGCCTTTCCAATATCTTACTATGTATCATGACGCACCTCCTGAGATTACACGGCTACGCCTTTAAAAACTAATGGCTTGCAATGTCCTTGTACAGGTTGTCCAGTTGTATATAGAACCCCCTGAGATTCCTCATATATTCAGCCATTGCCGCTTCGGCCCGGCCCGCGCTTAAATACCTGTTCGCCTGGCTCCATGTCGCCGCGCTGTTTAAGGCCTGCAGTATGGGCATCTGCCTGTCAAGCAACCCTTTTAACTCGCCTACCTGCTCCGTGAATCTTTCGTAATCATCAATGTCTATGGCGTCAAACAGCTCTTCCATCTCATCTATGATGCTTCTCTCCGCGGAGTTCAGCATCCGCGCGGCAGTTGCCGTATCGTCGCTGTTTGCCGCGAGGAGATCGGTGAACCTCTCAAAGGCGCCCCTTGCCTCATCAAACACATTATCCGCGTCCCTTCCAAACCGCTCCCAGATCCTTGACGCGCTTGAATTTTCGCCTATGACCTCATCCACAACCTCGTGCCCGTTCTTATCCAGGAATTTAAAGAAAGGCAGCATCATATCGTTAACTTTACGGGCTATGCCTTCCTCCAGGCCGTTTACGATCTCATTCATCTCATTGATCTTGTCCAACGCGAACGCGTCGACCCCTCTGTTTTCTATCCTGAAGCAATATTGCCGCAGTGATTCAACGCCCCATCTTAGATGCGCGGCATTTCTGATCATGGGGGACACGATATACCTCCCCGCAAAATGTTTGACGGGCCTGAACACATTGTTGACTATCGCCTTCATTATGCCCAGATTCCTTGCTATTGCCGCTATCCTCGCCGCGGCGCCGAATACTCCCCTGACAGCCAGGCCGCCGAATATGAATGCCGCCGGAGCCGTGAACAGCCGATTATAATTGCCCTGCCTTGCCTCAATAAGCCCTGCCATTGTTTCCGCTGCCCCGCCCACAACAGGGGCCGCCGAAAGCAACTCCAGAGCAGCCAGCGTCCTGTACATTCTCTCCTCAGAATCAAAGAGTTTAGTATAGTTGATATTGGGACGGGCCGGATCAGAATTATAACAGAGCCAGGGATATACGGCCCTTGTTTCAAAGAGGTCGCCCCGTAAGTGCAGCGCCCTTTTTACGCTATCAGCCCCTGCCCTGTCAAACACATCCTCCGCCTTACGGCAGAGTTCAGAGAATCCCGGAGTGTTACAACAGGCGAGCAGGTTCTGCTCGGCAATTATTTTGGCCATGAAATAAACGTGGTCTTTGAATGTCTGCGCCCGGTAATCCTCGGCATATACCTCGATCCAGTCCAGCGGCTCATCCCCGCTGCGGATGTCGTTGCTGCCATCCGCATAACGGTGCGCCTCTCTCCACCCGGACTGGTCCCATGATTCTGTGTGGCGCGAGCCGTCGGGAAATCTGAAATACCTGCTGTAGCCGTTGATCACCAGTATTGAACCCAGCCCCGGTTCCCTGTCGCAGCTGTAATCAACCCTGCGGTAACTATCAAGATAGCGGCTGCCTGTTTCTTCGTCCCGGGCATAGGTAGTAACGCGGTTAGGCATATATCCCTTGCCTGTGCAGCTATCCCTGCGCCAGGTGATCTGGCAATTATAGGCATACGCCGGCTCCCAGATGTTGTCCGCCTCGTCTTCCGCGGCAGATACACTGGGTGAAAAAACTGCCTCGCATGCAAAAATAAACGCAATAATACACGCGGTATATTTTTTCCGATCAGATCCGATCTTCATTTTCTTGCCCTCCTATAAAAAATCCCGTATCCAGCCATAATGCCGAATACGGGAAATAAAAAAGTTTTCCATCTTCGGTAGTCGCGCCGCCCGTTCCGGGCCGCTAACTTTGCGCCCCCGCATTCCTGCGGGTTTGCCTTTATCGGCTGAAAAACCTCAACCTACACTACCCTAATTGTCAGTATAAGTATACCCTATAAATGGGCTTCTGTCAAGGGCAGCGCCTATGCTATTGCCAGCATTGCCTCTATTGCCTTAAGCGCGGGTTTCCTTATACGCTCAGGCACGTACACCTCCTCCCTCAACTCCTCCAGCGCCCAGAGTACCTTTTCAATGGTGGTGCGCTTCATATTGGGGCAGACCGCCTTCTCAGAAGCAGGATAGAACCCTTTGTCCGGATTATCTGTTTTCAGCCGGTAAATCAGCCCGACCTCTGTGCCTATGATCATCTCATCCGCATTGCTTTCCTTGGCGTATTTGCACATCTGGCCCGTGGAAAGCGCCTCATCAGCCAATTCTATCACTTCGGGCGTGCATTCGGGGTGGACCAGGACCTTCGCTCCGGGATGGAACCGCTTCTCCCTTAAAATGTCCTCCGGCAGTATCTTGACATGTGTGGGGCAATAACCACTCCAGGGGATGAGTTTCCTGCCTGTCTTTTTAGAGACAAAATCAGCCAGATACTTATCAGGCACGAATATGATCTCTTTTTTGTCTTTCAGGCGATTGACTACGCTCGCCGCGTTCGTAGAGGTGCAGCAGATATCCAGCTCCGCCTTTACCTCTGCCGAGGTGTTTACATACCCCACAACTACCGCTTCAGGATGCTTATCCTTAAGTTTTTTCAGGTCGGCCGTTGTGATCATATTGGCCATGGGGCAGCCGGCCTGCACGTCAGGCACGATGACCTTCTTATCGGGGCAGAGGATCGAGGCGGTCTCCGCCATAAAATGCACCCCGCAGAAAATAACTACTTTGGCTTCGGTCCTGGCCGCGATCCTGCTTAACTCAAGTGAATCGCCGTGAAAGTCGGCAACATCCTGCACTTCCGGCAATTGATAATTATGCGCCAGTATGACGGCATTGCGCTGTTTTTTAAGTTTCTGTATCTTCTGCTCTATGTTCATTGCCTGATTATCCCTCCACCGACAACTACATCCCCTTTATAAAATACCGCTGATTGTCCGGGGGTTATGGACTGCTCAGGCCTGTGTAATTTGACCTTAAGCAGGCTTTTACTGATGGGTATGACGCGGCCTTCTTTACCTATATTATTATATCTTATTTTAACAGTAAGCGCAAGCCCGCCGTCCGGTATAGCGGTATATATAAATGTAGGGCTCCTTACAAGAAACTCATCCCTGTAGGTATCCTGCCTGGGGCCGGCTATTATCCTGTTGCGCCTCTTGTCTATACCTGTTATATACAAAGGGGACTTATAGGCGATCCCCAATCCTTCGCGCTGGCCTATCGTATAAAAACATATGCCCTTATGCCTGCCCAACACCTTCCCCTGCCTGTCAACGATATCACCCTCTTTGATCCGCTCTTTGAAACGCGAAAGGATAAAACCCCTGTAATCGTTATCCGGGATGAAACACACCTCCTGGCTGCCTGCCTTGTCTGCCACAGGCAGGCCCAGCCGCCTGGCGTAATTTCTTACCTCCTCCTTCGTATGATCACCCAACGGCATTAAGATATGCCTTAGCTGGCGCTGTTTTAGCCGATAAAGAAAATATGACTGGTCTTTGCGGGTATCCTTTGCCTTCTTAAGCAGGAACTTATTCAGCCCTTTGTCAAAACACACCCTCGCGTAATGCCCTGTGGCAAGGAAATCGGCATCAAGCGACCTTGCCTTGTCAAGAAGTACGCCGAATTTTAAATACTGATTACACCTTACGCAGGGATTGGGCGTGCGCCCGTTGAGATACTCACCGCAAAAATCATCTATAATTTTATCTTGAAGCGGCTTCGCGAAATTCAACGCGTAATGCCTGATGCCGAGCGAGCCGGCAACGCGCCTGGCATCTTCTATTGCCTCTCTGCCGCAGCAGGACGGCCTCCCGCCCCCCGGGCCGGAGATATTAAAACACATGGTCATCCCGATCACCTCGCAGCCCCGCGCCTTTAGGAGCGCGGCTGCCACTGAAGAATCCACCCCTCCGCTCATTGCTACTACTACACGCATATTACTCTTCATGCTAAACACGCTTAATGCGGGTATTGGGTAATTAGGGTATTGGGGTCTGGATATTGGGAGATTGGGATATTAGGTATTTGTCCCCAATCTCCTTATATCCTAATCCCCAGACCCTGATCACCAAATCACCTAATATCCGCTTTTAACTTGTTACTTCTTCAATTGATCTATATGTCACATCCAGCAATTCTTCCAACTCCGGCAGAGATATTGAAAGCGGCGGGAACAGCACGATCACATTACCTAAAGGCCGCAGGATCACCCCGTATTTACGCGCCTGCCGCGTAACCCTGATGCCTGTTTTCTCCTCCCATTTATACGGCTGTTTTGTCTTTCTGTTCTTGACCAACTCAATGCCCGCGATCAGGCCCGCCTGGCGGACATCGCCTACGGCCTTCAGTTCATAAAATCTTTTTAATCCCTTACGCAGAAACCTTATCTTTTCCTGAACCATTTCCAAGGTACGCTCTTTTCTGAAAACCTCAAGATTTGCCAGTGCCGCGGCGCATCCCAGGGGATTAGCTGTATAGCTGTGGCCGTGGAAAAACGTCTTTTTGCCGGCGTAATCGCCTAGAAACGCCTTGTATATCTCGTCCGTAGCCAGCGTTGCTGCCAGCGGAAGATATCCCGCGCTCAAGCCCTTTGCCAGGCAGAGGATGTCGGGCTTAACCCCTTCCTGTTCACAGGCGAACATCCTGCCTGTCCTGCCGAAGCCCACCGCCACCTCATCCAGGATCATCAGCACATCGTATTTATCGCAAAGCCGGCGCAACTGCCTCAAATAACCCGCGGGCTGAGTGAGTATGCCGGCCGCTGCCTGCGCCATCGGCTCTATTATGACGCCGGCGATGCTTTTATGTTGCTTCTTTAGAATGTCCTCCGTTTCTTTCAGGCATTTTAACCGGCATTGTGGATATACCTTGCCCAAAGGACAACGGTAGCAATACGGCGCCTTTGCCTTTATGGTGCCGAACAAAAGCGGCCTGTATATCTTATGAAATAAATCGATCCCGCCCACGCTGACAGAGCCGACAGTGTCTCCATGGTAGGCGTTAACAAAAGAAATAAATTTCCTTTTCGCCTTCAGCCGTGGCTCTTTTTGCTGCCAGTATTGAAATGCCATCTTGAGGGCGGCCTCAACCGCTGTTGAGCCGCTGTCGGAATAAAATACCTTGTTGAGATCCCCGGGGGCGATCTCAATTAACCGTTTTGAGAGCAAGATCGCCGTATCATTGGACAAGCCAAGGAACGTGGAGTGCGCTATCTTGTTTAATTGCCGCCTTAGCGCCTGATCTATCTCTTTTTTCCTGTGCCCGTGCACATTCACCCAGAGGCTGGAGACCCCGTCTAAATACCACTTTCCCTGGGAATCCTTAAGGTAACTGCCTCTGCCTTCGGTGATCACCAGCGGCTCATCCTCAACCCATTCCCGCATCTGTGTAAAGGGGTGCCAGATAAACTTCTTGTCCCAATCCCGCAGCAAACCGGTGCCGCGCTTATTGACAGGCCCGTCATTAATAACCGGCTTCGTATCAATGTAAATTTTATTGCCGCCGGGTAACCCGCCCGCCTTCATCCTCTCCACGTCAATGCCTTTTATATGAGGAACGCGGCCTATGAGCGGGACTCCGCTTATTTTCTCTATGATCCCGGCGTTTTTACCGGCGCTTAAGTCCACTTTGACGCCGTGGGCATGATTCATTATTACGCCTTTAACCTCAAGCCCCGATGCCCGGGCATACTCTATCGTCAGCAAGGTATGATTTAATGTGCCGAGGCCGGGACGCGAGACAATAATGACCGGCAGCCCCATATCCTGAGCAAGATGCGCCATATTATAATCAGTGTCAATGGGCGCCATTATACCGCCTGAGCCCTCCACAATTACAAATTCATATTTGAGGCGCAACGCGTTAAACGCGTCCAGGATCGCCTTTATCATTTTCTTTCTCTGCCGGCTGTTAAATGCCGCGTACGGCGACAGCGGGAGTTTATGCAGGTAAGAAGAAGATGCCTCTTCCCTGCTCATCCCGGCCGCCTTTCTTACGAATTCCGCGTCCTGGCTGATCAGCCGATCCCCTGAATAAAGCGCGCCTGTCTGTATGGGCTTCATAACACAGGCACCAACGCCCTCTCTCTTTAAATAACGCGCGAGAAGCGCGCTGACAACCGTCTTGCCCACGCCTGTGTCGGTCCCCGTAATAAAAATGCCTTTATCCATATATCCCAATTCCCTGATTACCCAATACCCTATTTTCTTGCCTTCACCATAACGGCCTCGTATGTCATTGTGACTTCGCCATTGCCGTGAAAATTCCGGCTGTAGGTATCCTGTAATTGCTTTATAAAGGCCCTGCCTCCCAATCCTTTAAAAACGTTTACCCCCCTATAAGAGGTCCCTGTATATTTAAGCTGCACAAGCGCGTCCTTTATATCTCTGTATTTATGGCTATAGACATCGGTTGTCAGATCTATATCTTTGAAACCCAGCTGCTCCAAAACCGCCCTGACTTCATACATATGGGGCAGAGGATAGAAATAGGCGTCCGGATCAACCTCCCTTATACAGAAGATAAGCTCCTTGAGGGTATCCCTGCCGAACAATGAGAAGAATATCCTTCCTTTGTTTTTTAAAACGCGTTTTGCTTCGCTAAGGGCGCAAGACAGATCGGCAACCCATTGGTATGTGGAATTGGAGACCACAAAATCAAACAAACCATCCTTAAACGGCAGGCGCTCGGCATCCGCCTGAAATAAAGGCGTACCGGAGAGGGCGTCTTTTTCCGCGGCCTGCTCCAGCATGCCCTCGGAAATATCCAGCCCGAACAAATTCGTTTTGGGGAATGCCCCTTTAATGCGCCGCAGCATCCTGCCGGTGCCGGCGCCGATATCCAGCAGGGAACCCTCTTTGATGCCGCCCTCTTTTAAAATGCCGCGAAACAGGTTCTCCGCTACATACCTCTGGACCGCGTCAAAATCCTCATAGGTGCGCGCTGAACGGGAAAACCTGTATCTGATCTTTGACTTATCCATTATCGGCTAAAAACTCCTTGACCCTGCGGTAAAAATCATCTTTGCGCGTGAGAAACGGAAAGTGGCCGCAGCCGGCCAGCATCTCAAGGCGAGAGGCGCTTATCCGGCCCTGGAGGAACTTCGCGGAATATTCTCCTATAAGAGGATCTTCGCTGCCGGAGATGATCAACACGGGCGCCTTGATCTCGTTTAACCCCGAACGCGCGTCTTCATCGCGAATGATCTCAAGGAAGCCCTCCAGAGATTCCCGCTTTGCGGTGTGTTCCGGCACCGCCTTAAACCCGTCTTCTCTTTCTTTCGCCGTAAAAACCGAACGCAGGAAAACCGGGATGATCCCGGGATATTCGGATCCGATCAACCCCCGCAGTTTTTCCAGATCCGGAAGGGAGATCATGGCGTCAAAACTTTCATCTCTTATAAACTTGGGCGTGCTTGACACAAGCACAAGTTTATTGACTGCCCGCGGATATTCCGCCGCGAGTTTAATCCCTATTAATCCCGCGAATGAATGCGCGATGATATCCGCCTTCTTTATTTTAAGAGGCGGGTATAAAGAAAGCGCGTCCTCAACCATATCCTTTAAGCTGCCCTGTTTCCATTCCGATCTTCCGTGGCCGGGAAGATCAACCGCTATCGCGCGGAAATCAGGCGCGAGCAGGCCGATCTGTTCCCGCCATATGGAAGAATCCACGGCAAAACCGTGCAGGAATATAAGCGGCTTTCCCTCGCCCGCTGAGTTGTAAAAAAGATTTACGCCCCTTTCTGTCCTTATATAAGGCATAGCTCCCTGCCCGTATTCCCGATATTATCAAGCGCCGTGTCCATATCTTCTTTAGTATGCAGCGCGCTTACAGTCAATCTCAGGCGCGCCGCGCCCCGCGGCACGGCAGGCGGCCGTATCGCCTGCGCGAAAATTCCCCTGTCAAAAAGCCGCCGGCTGAATTCCACCGCGGCTCCGGACCCTCCGACGAAAACAGGGATGACCGGCGTTTGGCTGCGCATGGTATCAAACCCCAGCGCGCCTAAACCGCGCCTTAAATGATCCGCGTTGTCCAGAAGGCGGACGCGCCGCTGCGGCTCCGCTTTGATAATTTCCAGCGCCTTCAGGCTTGCCGCGGCAACTGCCGGCGGCAGGCCGGTCGTATAGATGAAAGGCCGCGCCTTATTTATAAAAAGTTCCCTTAATTCCCTGCGGCCGCAGGCGTATCCTCCGTATGAACCGAACGCCTTGCTCAACGTGCCCATCTGTATGCCTATATTATCCACGCCCAGATACTCAAGCGCGCCTCTGCCGCGCTCTCCCAGGACTCCGGTGGCGTGCGCTTCGTCAACCATGACCTCTGCCTCATATTTATCCGCCAGGCGCGCGATATCTTTAAGAGGGGCGATGTCTCCATCCATGCTGAATACGCTGTCTGTTATGATCAGTTTGCGGCTGCCGGAGCCGGACCCCTTAAGCAGTTCCTCCAGTTCCCGTGTATCACAATGCCCGTACCTTTTAAAACGCGCCCGGCTCAAGATCGCGCCGTCAACTATGGAGGCGTGATTGAACCGGTCGGAAAATATCAGGGAATCCCTTGAGGCAAGAGCGGAGATCATCCCCAGGTTAGCCGTATAACCGCTGGAAAAGACCAGACAGGACTCGCTATTCTTGAATTCGGCTAATTCCTCTTCAAGCTTTTGTTGAAGGTATGTGTTGCCGCAGATAAGGCGCGAGGCGCCGGAACCTGTGCCGTATCTGTCTACGGCCTGCTTTGCCGCCTGTTTCAGGCGGCTGTCAGAGGCAAGGCCCAGATAATCGTTTGAGCAGAAATTGATGACCTCTTTGCCGTCAATCCTGACCCTTACCGCCTGCTCGCTTTCAAGCAGGCGCATCTTTCTATACAGGCCCTTTTGCTCTAAATCTGCCAACTCTTTCTTTAAGTCAATCATTAAACTCTTAACCCCATATCCTTTATCATCCGCATATCATCCCGCGCGGCCGAGCCCTTAGTGGTAAGATAATCGCCGAGGATCATACTGTCCGCGCCGGCAGCAAACATCAACGGCTGCAGGCTGCGCAGGCACTGCTGCCTGCCGCCGCAGACCCTTATCTGTTTAGCGGGTAAAATAAAACGGAATACGGCGACTATCTCCAGCAATTCAAGCGGCTGGACCGCTTTATTGCCGTGAAACGGCGTGCCGGCTATGGGGTTCAAGAAATTAAGCGGGACGCAATCAACATCCAGCTCCTTTAAGGCAAAGGCGAATTCTACCCGCTGCCCTTTGGTCTCCCCCAGCCCGAATATGCCGCCGCAGCAGACCTCTATGCCGCGTCTTTTCAATATCTTGATCGTGCGCACTCTGTCGCGGAAGCTATGCGTCGTGCATACCTTGGGGAACAGCGCCTCCACGGTTTCCAGATTATGATTATACCTGTCAAGGCCCGCCTTTTTTAAATCGCGCGCCATATCCTCATCCAGCTCTCCCAGCGAGGCATCGCGCCTGAGTCCGGGATAACGCCTTTTTATCTCTGATATGGCATCAAGGATAACCGCGAATTCTCTCTTATCATGTACGCGCCTGCCGCTGGTAACGACGCAGAACCTTTTTGCGCCTGACCTGCGCGCCGCGCCTGCCGCCTGAAGGATGCGCTTTATGTCCAGCAGGCCGTATCTTTTTATCTTTGTCCGGCTGGAACCCGACTGGGCGCAAAAACGGCAGTCCTCCGAGCAGAGGCCGCTTTTGGCATTCACTAACGAGCACAGATCCACGCCTCTGCCCCGGAAGCGCTCCCTTACGCGGTTGGCGGCATCAAACAAGGAGAACCTGTCTTTTCGAGAAAGACAAAACAGCCCTGACGCCTCTTTAAAATCCAGCTGCCTGCCTGAGAGCACCTTCTTGAACATCCTGTCTATGTATTTTCTATCCATAGATCCCCCATAAAAAATCCGTCCCTTTTTATGATAGAACGGATACGGTAATTGTCAACTATATTATATTATCCAGTTTACAATCAACCGGCCTTAACAACGTCTCCGGCAAAGACCTTTTCAACAAGCCCCGAGTCCTTGCGGATAAGCAGGCCGCCGTCTGAATCTATATCCTGCGCCTCTCCCACAACCTCTCTGTTGTAGCATACTACCTTTACGCGCGAATGAAGGGTAAGCGACAGGCCCCTCCATTCATTGATTATGCTTGAGGCGCCGTATTTCAACAGATGTATGTAATCCGCCTCGATCCGGCGCAGTATCGCCCTTAACAACGATACCCTGCAGACGCTTTCGCCTCTCTCCTGCCGCAATGACGTGGCATAGTCAGGGATACCGGACCTGGCGTTATTGACGTTTATGCCTATGCCGATGACCACAAACCTCACCCTGTCTGTTTCGGCGTTCAGTTCCGTCAGTATGCCGCCCGCTTTCCTGCCGCGCACGAGCAGATCATTGGGCCATTTTATTCCCGCGCTCACGCCCGTCTCCTCATTTATCGCCTTACAACAGGAAACAGCGGAAAGTATGGTAAGTTTTGCCGCCTCGGACGGCGGGAGGTTCGGCCTTAGTATGAGCGAGATATATATGCCTTTTGCCTTCGGAGAAAACCACTGCCTGCCGATCCTGCCCCTTCCCCTTGACTGTGATTCCGCGCAAACAATAGCGCCCTCCTCTTCCCCTTCCACGGCTAACTTCGTGGCTATATCCATAGTGGAAGAAACGCTCTCGTAATAGTGGATCTTCCTGCCGACGAATTTGGTATTGAGAGAAGAGGTTATCTCCTGAGGGAACAACTTATCCGTGAGCGCGTCCAGGCGGTATCCCAGATGAGGCACGGCTGAGATCTCATAACCTGACTGCCTTAACTCCTGTATGTGTTTCCATACCGCGGAGCGCGATATCTTTAAATGCCGGCTCAGGTCTTCGCCTGAAACGTAGGTATCCGACCCGCGCAAAAACTCAAGTATCTCAAAATCACTTATCATAAAGGGGGGACATCCTGCGCAGCTTATCCACTATCTTAGGAAGATGCTCCAGTAAATAGTCAACCTCTTCCTCTTTTGACCAGCGGCCTAAGGTTACGCGCAAAGACCCGTGGGCTATATCGTGAGGCAGGCCGATGGCAAGCAGCACATGAGAGGGCTCAAGGGAACTTGAGGTGCAGGCAGAGCCGGTTGAGGCGGCGATGCCCAGCATATCCAGATTAAGCAATATACCTTCCCCCTCAATATATTTGAACGAGAAATTCGCGTTGTTAGGCAGCCGCTTTACAGGATGGCCGTTAAGGCGCGCGTCGCTTATGAGGCGGGGGATCTCCTTTATGATTTTATCGCGTAAACGGCCCTGAAGACCCGCCTCCTCTTTTATGTTTTCCGAACAGAGACGGACCGCCTCTCCCAGGCCCACTATCCCGGGGGTGTTCTGGGTTGAAGCCCGCCTGCCCTGCTCCTGGTCTCCTCCGTGCAGGAAACGCGCGATCTTGGCGCCCTTTCTTATATACAGGGCGCCGACTCCCTTCGGCCCGTAGAACTTATGCGCCGAGAGGCTCAGAAGGTCGGCGTTCAGGTCATTTACGTTTACCGGTATATGCCCTACGGTCTGCACCGCGTCTGTATGAAACAAGACGCCTTTATCGCGGCAGATCTTCCCAATTTCCGAAACCGGCTGAATAACGCCTATTTCATTATTGGCGTGCATAATGGAAACAAGGATCGTTTTATCCGTTATCGCCTTGTTTACGTCATCGGGATCCACAATGCCTTCTTTGTCCACGCCTACGCGGCTTACCTTAAAGCCCCTCTTTTCCAGAAACTTGCATGGCTCATCTACGGCATGATGCTCTATCTTAGAGATTATTATGTGATCGCCCTTTGCTTCATTGGCAAAGGCAGCCCCTTCCAAAGCATAATTGTTTGACTCTGTGCCGCCTGAGGTAAATACTATTTCTTCCGGTTTTGCCCCTAAGAATTTTGCCAGGGTTTCCCTTGCCTCTTCCATGCCCTTTCTGGCTTCCTGCCCGAAGGAGTGTATGCTGGAAGGGTTGCCGAATTTATCGCTGAAATACGGCTTCATCGCCTCAACTACCCGCGCGTCCGTAGGCGCTGTAGCCGCGTAATCAAAGTATATGCGCTTCATTTTTTCACCTCGTTCATGCTGCCGGTTCTATAGCCCTCTAAATCCACTGTTATATAATTATATCCCAGGCCCTTTAATTTGTCTACTATGGTTTGCCTTTTGGTCAACAATTCAGGGAGGCGTTTTTTATCCACCTCGATCCTCGCCAGGCCGCCGTAATCTCGCACCCTTACCTGCGCGAATCCCAGTTTGCGTATATGCCCCTCTGCCTTTTCAACCCTCCGTAAAGCGGCTTTGGTTATCCTGCGGCCGTAAGGAAAACGCGAGGCAAGACAGGCCAGAGAAGGCATGTCCCAGGTAGGAAGCCGTAATTTTTTAGAATAACGGCGGATATCCGCCTTCGTAAAACCGGCTTCCTTTAAGGGCGAACGCACGCCCTCTTCTTTCCCGGCGATGCTGCCGGGCCTGTAGTCTTTGTCATCGTCGAGGTTGGAGGCGTCGATCACAAACCTGTAATCTTTCTTCGCGGCGATCCTCTTAAGCCGGCCAAACAGCTCTTTTTTGCAGAAATAACATCTGTTTTTCGGATTACCGGTAAATCGCGGGTTATTAAATTCTTCCGTCTTTATAACCAGGTGCCTGGCCTTTAAGGAACGCGCTGTCTTCTTGGCTGACTGTAATTCCCCATGGGAATAAGTCGGAGATACAGCTGTAACCGCCAGGACATCGCCTCCCAGCGCGTCTTTTGCCGCCTTAAGCAGAAAAGAGCTGTCCACACCCCCTGAGTAGGCGAGGACAACCGAGCCCATTTTCTTGAGTATCGCCGTTAACCTCTCTGATCTATCCATGTGAATTAAGCCCCGCCCTTTTGGTTAGTTAGCGCTCTGTATACTACCCAAAAGGGCGGGGCTCACAATGACGAAACGTCCTTCTCCGCTACTTCTTCTTTTTCTTCTTCTTTTTCCTTGGCCCGCAGCTCCCGCAACTCATAACGCACCTCCTTCAATTATGCCGCTTTCAATTGTAAATTATCACTGCTGCATCCAACTTGCAATGATTTTTCTTGATTTGGCTATTTCCATGGCCCATAAGGTAAAAGAGGAGAATACCGCGGCTACAAGCCAATCAAGCGGGCTTAAGTCCTGCGTCTTAAACACCACTTGAAAATACGGCAGATGGACTACAGCCACCTGCAGCAGCAACGAGACAAATGCCGCCAGGACAAGCCTCTTATTGGTAAGGATACCGATCTTAAACAGCGATAACGACTGGCTTCTGCAGTTAAAAGAATGGAACAACTGCGAGCAGCAAAGCACGACAAAGGCGGCTGTGCGCGCCCGCGGCAGGCCGCCCTTTTCAATAAACAGGACGAATACAAAGGCCAGGATCGTGCATAAGGCGATTGCCCCGCCCTGGCATAGCATAATATAAGCGCTTTTTCTCGTTACTATCGCTTCGTTGGCATGCCGCGGCGGCAGCTGCATTATTTTCGGGCTGTATGGGTCGGTGCCTAAGGCGAGGGCGGGAAGCCCGTCGGTGATCAGGTTTACCCAGAGCAGGTGTATGGGTAGAAGCGGCAGGGGCAGCCAGAAGAAACTGGAGAAAAACATCACCAGCACCTCTCCTACGTTGCAGGAGAGAAGATAGTGGATAAACTTCTTTATGTTCTCATATATACCGCGGCCCTCTTCCACCGCCGCGACAATGGAAGCGAAATTATTGTCTGTTACGACCATATCCGACGCTTCCTTGGCGACATCAGTGCCAGCGCCCATTGCCACGCCTATGTCTGCTTCTGCCAGCGCGGGGGCGTCATTCACGCCGTCGCCTGTCATTGCCACAATATGCCCCCTTGACTTCAGGGCGCGGATGATCTTAAGTTTATGCTCCGCGGATATGCGGGCGTATACCGGTATGCCTTCTACCTCTTTAGCCAGCTGCTCATCGGTTTTATCTTGAAGTTCATCGCCGCCTAAGACAATACTGCCTTCGCCGAAAATGCCTATTTGCCTGGCGACTGCCACGGCCGTATTCTTATGGTCGCCGGTGACCATGATGCTTTTTATTCCCGCCCTGAAACATTTGTTGATCGCGTCCACAACCTCTTCCCTGGGAGGGTCGATCATCGCGATCAACCCGGCAAAGACAAGCCCGTTCTCTACCGCGTCCGAATCATACCTGTTGATCTCTTCCCCTACGGGCCTGTAGGCAACCGCGAGCACGCGCATTGCCTTTGAAGCAAAGGAGTCGTTCGCCCGGATGATCTGCCCCGTATCGGACGGCGCCATCTCCCTTACGCCGCCGCCTTCTTCTATAATATGGCTGCATCTATTTAACACTACTTCGGGAGCGCCTTTGACGTAGGCGGCCTTGCCTGAATCGCCCTGGCGTATAACGGTCATCATTTTGCGCTCTGAATCAAAGGGGATCTCTTCAATAAATGTATTCGTTTCCTCCAGATCCTCCTTCGTGATCCCGACCTTGGCAGCCGCGACCAGCAAGGCGCCTTCAGTAGGGTCTCCCACTATCCTGTATTTGCCTGCCTCATCCCTTATCTGCGCCGAATTACACAGAACACTTATTGTGAAGGCCTTCATCAACAGGGGATGCTTGCCTGTATCAATCCTATTGCCCTCTATTTCAAAACCGCCTTCCGAAGCATATCCTGTCCCCGTTACATCATATGTCCTGCCGCCTGCCCAGGCCCTCTGGACAGTCATTTCATTCTTCGTAAGCGTGCCTGTCTTATCGGAACATATAACGGTCGTGCATCCCAATGTCTCAACCGCGTGCAGTTTCCTTATTAAGGCATGGTGCCTTACCATCCGCTGCACACCCAGGGCAAGGCTTATCGTAACAACCGCCGGCAGGCCTTCGGGGATCGCGGCCACCGCCAGGCTTACCGCCGTAAGGAACATCTCCAGTATTTCGCCGCCCCGCAGTATGCCTAATATAAAAACAAGGGTGACCACTGCCAGGCACATATACACCACCCACTGCCCGAACTTCTCAAGTTTCCTCTGCAAGGGCGTCTGCGATATGCTCGCCTCCTGCACCATCTCGGCGATCCTGCCCAGCTCCGTATTCATTCCCGTAGCCACGATTACCGCCCTGGCCTTACCAGATACGGCGGAGGTGCCCATATAAATTATGTTCGCCCTGTCGGCAAAAACAGTGTCCTTTTCCTTTAATGTATAAGAGGTTTTTGCCACGGGGGTGGACTCTCCGGTCAACGCCGCTTCCTGAGCCATAAAATTAGGGGTACTGTATATTATCCTGGCGTCGGCAGGTACGCTGTCCCCCGCCTCGATCTCGATCAAGTCGCCCGGGACAAGCCGCGAGGAAGGCAGGATATCAAGAAGGCCATCGCGGACCACTTTTGATACGGGGATAGCCAGCTTCTTTAGCGCCTTAAGGGTCTTTTCAGCGCGGAACTCCTGTATAAAACCCAGCACGGCATTGAGCATCACGATCACGATTATCGCCAACGCGTCTACCCATTCCTTCAAAATGCCGGAAATAATGCTGGCGGCGATAAGGACCCATATTATAAAGTCATTGAACTGCCCGCAAAAAATAAAAAAGGCACAACGCCCTTTTTTTTCTTTCAGGACATTCTGCCCGTATTGCTCTAAGCGCCTGAGCGCTTCCTGCCCGCTGATCCCTTTTGCAGGATCGGAGCCGAGCCGCTCCAGCGCCTCGGCAGCGTCAATGTTATGCCATAATGGCTGATTCATATTGCCCGGTATTAAACCGCCTCTACCCTCTTGACCTCGGGGATCTCTTCTTTAAGCGCCCTTTCGATCCCGTTCTTTAATGTCATAGAGCTCATCGGGCAGCCGACGCAGGCGCCTGTAAGGCGCACCTTTACAACCCCCTCTTTCTCATCTACGGCCACTAACTCTACATTGCCCCCATCGGCATAAAGCATAGATCTTATTTTATCCAGGCTTTTCTCAACCTTGTCTTTTAACATATCTCATCCTCCGGTTTGTTTAATGAGCAGACCCTTGACATTTTATTATCAGTTTGCCACAGTAAAATGTCAAGGGTAAATTCGGACATATAAGTTATGTCGCATATTATAGCATAGAGCTCCATAACTTATGTCCTTATTTATTTTTCCAGAACGAATATACCGATATGGGCAAACAAGTTGGGCAGCAGATATATTTTCTTTCCCCGCCAGAGAAAATACGGCTTTATGATCTTGATGTCCCTGGCTCCGCAGAATTTCATAAAGTCCTTTATGCTTAAAAAATGCACATTGGGAGTATTATACCAGGTGTAAGGAAGAGAGGCGGTGACAGGAGAGATGCCTTTGAAGAAAAGCTGGCACCTTGCCCTCAGATACGCGAAGTTGGGAAACCCTATTATCACCTTCTTGCCCACCCTTAAGGCCTCATAGATCACCCGTTCGCTGTTCCTGGTTTCCTGCAGGCTCTGGTTGAGTATAACGTAATCAAACGACTTATCCGGATAGCCGGACAGGCCGGATTCTATGTCGCTGTGGAACACGCTCAGGCCCCGCGCCACGCAGTCGTATATCGCCTCCTCCCTGATGTCCGTGCCCTGGCCCCGTACGCCCTTCTTATCCTGGAGCAAAGAAAGCAGCTCTCCGTCGCCGCAGCCCAGGTCAAGGACATAGGAGCCCCGCTCAATAACACCAAGGATTATCTTGTGGTCCGCGCGGACTTTATCTGCCATTTGACACCCTCTGTAAAAAATGTTTTATTAAATGCGTCTCTTCCTCAAACTCAAGCAGAAAGGCGTCATGGCCGTAATCAGACCTTATCTCGCAGAAGGTGGTATCCCTGCCCGCGGCCTTAAGGGCGCCTACTATTTCCTGTGATTGATATTTCGGATAAAGCCAGTCCGAACTGAAGGAAATGACCAGGAAGCGCGCCTGTGTATCCTTGAATTTTTTAGCGGGGGCGGAGCCCTCTGTAAGGTCAAAATAATCCATTGCCTTTGTTATGTAAAGGTAGGAGTTGGCGTCAAACCTTTTGACAAAATCATCCCCCCTGTAGCGCAGATAACCCTCTACTTCAAATTCCGTAGTGAACTCATAGCCGTATTCGGTCCTGCCCTTGAGCCGCCTGCCGAATTTCTCCTGCATTGAGACATCGCTCATATAGGTGATATGGCCTACCATCCTGGCAACGGAAAGCCCCCTTGCCGGAACGCTCTTGCCGTAATAGTTGCCGGCCTGCCAGTCAGGGTCGGCCATGATCGCCTGCCTTCCCACTTCATCAAAGGCGATCTGAAGCGCGGAATGTTTTACGCAGGTGGCGATCGGTATGACTGATGCCACCTTGCCGGGGAAAGACACCGGCCACTGAAGCGCCTGCATGCCTCCGAAAGAACCGCCGCATACACAAAGCACCTTTTCTATCCCCAGATAATCAAGCAGCAGTTTCTGCGCGTTAACTATATCCGCGACAGTCACTATGGGAAAATCCAGGGCGTAGGGCTTGCCGGTATCGGGGTTAAGGGATGACGGGCCGGTTGAGCCCCTGCATCCTCCGAGGATATTGGAGGATATGACGAAATATTTATCGGTATCAAATGCCTTGCCCGGGCCGATCATGCCGTCCCACCATCCCGGCGACTCTGAGCCCTCGCTCAGCCCCGCGGCGTGCGCGTCGCCTGAAAGCGCGTGCGCTATCAAAACGGCGTTGGATCTTTCAGGATTAAGCGCGCCGTAGGTCTCATACGCCAGAGTGAGAGGGCAGAGCTTCAATCCGCTCTCCAAAACCAGCTCTTTGTCGTAATTAAAATATAAGGTCTTTACCCTGCCCACGTCTGATCCTTTCTTCATTATGATTATGCCCCTTTAATATATTATTCCTGAAACAACCAGGTGCTTAGATACCGCTCTCCCGTATCAGGCACTATAACGACTATGAGCTTTCCCTTATTTTCCTCTCTTTTACCTATATTAACAGCGGCACAGACCGCTGCCCCGGCTGAAATACCTGCCAGTATGCCTTCTTCTTTCGCCAGCCGCCTGGCAAAGACCCCCGCGTCCTCATTTGAAACCTTGATCACCTCGTCAATCGTATCCATGTTAAGGACCTGCGGCAGGAACCCCGCGCCGATGCCCTGGATCTTATGCGCGCCGGGCTTACCCCCTGAAAGCACGGGCGAATCCTTCGGCTCAACCGCTATCGCCTTAAAAGAGCCCTTGCGCTTTTTTATCGCTTCCGCGATGCCTGTGATCGTGCCGCCCGTGCCTACGCCCGAAACCAGGATATCCGCTTTTCCGTCGGTGTCCTTCCATATCTCCTCAGCCGTGGCCTTACGATGTATCTCCGGATTCGCGGGATTCTCAAATTGTTGAGGCATAAACGCGCCGGGGATATTCCTCGTGAGCTCTTCCGCCTTTTCCACGGCCCCCTTCATTCCCAGCGTCCCGTCGGTAAGCACAAGTTCGGCGCCAAAGATCTTCAGCAGCTGCCTGCGCTCTATGCTCATCGTATCCGGCATGGTCAATATAAGCTTATATCCTTTTGCCGCGGCAACAAAGGCAAGGGCGACGCCTGTATTGCCGCTGGTGGGCTCCACTATAACTGAGCCCTTTTTAAGCAGGCCTCGTTTTTCCGCGTCTTCGACCATGGCAACGCCTATGCGGTCCTTCACGCTGGACAGGGGATTGAAAAATTCCAGTTTAGCGACGATATCGGCAACACAGCCATTAGCGATAGATTTCAATCTCACGAGCGGCGTATTGCCTACTGTCCTGGTGATATCTTCAAAGATACGAGCCATGCTCTCTCTCCTTTATGATTTTGACGTGGCTTTCAACGCCTGGTCAATGTCTTCTTTTATATCCTCAATATCCTCAAGCCCGACCGAAAGCCGTATATAGTCCTCTGTAACACCGGTGGCCTCCTGCTCCTGCCGGGTTAACTGTTGATGCGTGGTAGAAGCGGGATGTATTACCAGTGTCTTCGCGTCGCCGATATTGGCCAGATGAGACAGGAGTTTAACCGAATCAATGAATTTCCTGCCCGCCTTGACCCCGCCCTTTATGCCAAAGCCTATCAACGCGCCAAAGCCGTTCTTTAAATATTTCTTTGCCACGGCGTAATTGGGGCTGTCGGGCAGGCCGGGATAATTTACCCAGCTGACCTTAGGATGGCTCTTCAGAAAGCGCGCAACCTCCAGGGCGTTCTCAGAATGTTTTCTGACGCGTAAGTGCAGGGTCTCCAGGCCCTGTAAAAAAAGAAACGCGTTGAAGGGGCTTAACGCGGCTCCTATATCGCGCAAAAGCTGGACCCTTGCCTTGATTATAAACGCCACATTTCCCAGGCCGGGAAAATTGCCGAATACATCCCAGAATTTAAGGCCGTGATAACTTGGGTCCGGCTCGGTAAATTCGGGGAACTTTCCGTTGTTCCACTTGAATTTGCCGGAATCCACGATAACTCCGCCTACCGAGGTGCCGTGGCCTCCGATGAATTTCGTGGCGGAGGAAATAATAATATCCGCGCCGTAATCAAACGGCCTGGACAGCCCGACGCCGACGGTGTTGTCAACGACGAAAGGGATGCCGGCGTCGTGGGCGATTTTGGCGATCACCTCAAAATCAGGGATGTCCAATTTGGGGTTGCCTATGGTCTCCGCGTAGATCGCGCGCGTTTTGTCCGTAACCGCCTTTTTGAATTCCTGCGGCCTGGTGGAATCCACGAACTTTGCCTTCCTGCCCAATTTGGGGAAGGTATAATGAAGCAGCTGATATGTCCCGCCGTAAAGATTGTTTGCCGCGACTATCTCATCGCCGACCCGGGTGATATTTAAAAGCGCCAGGGCCTCCGCTGCCTGGCCCGAGGAAACGGCCAACGCCCCGCTGCCGCCTTCAAGCGCGGCAACGCGCTTTTCAAATACGTCGGTGGTGGGATTCATCAGCCGCGTATATATATTGCCGAATTCTTTCAGGGCAAACAGGTTGGCCGCGTGCTCGGTATCCTTAAATACATAAGAAGTGGTCTGATAGATCGGCACAGCCCTCGCGCCCGTAGTTGGATCAGGCGACTGGCCCGCGTGCAGGGCCTTTGTAGCGAAACGGTAATCACTTTCTTTTGTCATCTCGAATTCTCCCTGGTTTATATATTATAGGTTATTGTTTGTCTGGTCAACCGCTGTTTTAGTTTCTCCGCCAGGTCCTGGAAAGTAACATTGTCCACTATGCCGCTGATCGCCGCCCCTACATCCTTCCAGATATCCTTAAAAACACAACTGTATGTATCCTTGCACCCTTTATAATGAGGGTCCGTAGCGCAAGATATCGGCTCTATTGGGCCGTCAATGAACCTTACGACCTCGCCTAATCTTATCTCTACGGGTTTCCTGGTGAGAAAATATCCGCCGTGTATGCCGCGCTTGGAATCTACAAATCCGCCTTTCTTCAGTTCAAGAAGGACCTGCTCTAAAAACTTTAAAGGCATATCCGCTCCCTTTGCTAATTCGTGGATGGTTACCACGCCTTCGCCGTAACGCAAGGCAAGTTGAAGCAGCGCCTTTAACGCGTAATCTCCTTTATAGCTTATCTGCATAATTCTATAATCCCTATTAACATAGTAGAGTATAACACAAAATAAAAAAATGTCAAGTTCAAATTAAATTATGTACTGCTGAAATTCTACCCTGCTTAAAGGAGGGGCTTTCCTGTCCTGCTTTATGCCGGAAGGAAAAACAACTTCTATGTCTGCCTCCTTGAGCCCGTCCAGATCACAATAAGAAGCCAGGACACCACAGACAAACTCTATCTTTTCAGGCCTCAACACCCCTCTGACTAATACGGTCGGCCCTGCCAGGTCTTCTGAAGGCCGGAAGATAAGATCACCTTCTTTCTTAATGGCCTCCAGCAGGGAATTCTCCCTTTCATCGCGGCCCACGACTATCTTTGCCTTATCGTCAAGGCGTAAATGCCTGCCCGCCTTAAGCAGTTCCACATTGTCCAAGGTCAACTCATCGTGCGCCAGGAGATCCTTGATCCTCTGCGAGAAACCCTTGTCAGTCAAAAGGCAGCCGCCCGCGGAGCAGGGATAATCATTGATGCCCAGCCCCGCTGCCAGCGCCATCTGTTCCTTTCTGGAGCGGCCGCTTATGGCTAACAGTTTTTCTCTGTCCACCCAGCCGTTTGTCTCCGGTATTGTCGGTTCAAATAGTTTTGCCGAAAGCGGCCTTAAAACTAAACCCTCAAGCCCCGCCTCTTTCTCGATCAGATCCATCATCTGCCTGCGCTGGGACATCGGCCTCTGGCCTAAAACTTCCCCTGTAATGATAAAGGAAGCGCCGATCTCCCGCATATACTCCTTCGCCTTCTTAAACGATAATATACGGCAGTCAATGCAGGGGTTCATATTGGAGCCGAAGCCGTGCTTTGGATGCTTAATGATCTCCAACATCTGGGGAGAGACGTTAACGATCTTCAAAGTAATGCCCAACTTTTCGGCAACATGCGCTGCCTCGTGCCTGCATCCGGCGCCTTTGGGCTGTTTTTTATCGCAGGTGCAGAACGGAGTGCGGGTATTCAAGGCGAAGACCTCGATGCCCTGCTCTATGATCAACTTTGTGGCAAGGGTGGAATCCAGCCCGCCGCTGATCAGCGATACCGCCTTCATGACCTCCTCACAAAAATATCCTTCAAAATATCCTCTTCGATCGCTATCTGCGTGTGGCCCACCTGTATGATCGGCACAGGAAGCCGCTGGTGTAAAACTATTTCTACTCCGGGAACAACGCCCATACTGGAAAGCTTGTCCAATCTATGATGGTGCTTGCTCACCACATAGGCCACTTTTGCCTTGCTGCCGAAGGTAAGTTCTGAAAGCGGAAAAATGATCCTGCTGACTTGCTTATGGGCAAGCTCGCAGCATTTTCCCGGCGGTATGGGGCAGCCGTGAGGGCACTCCTTTGGATGCCCAAGCAAAGTGCATATGGCATCGCCTATCTCGGAACTGATAATGTGCTCAAAC
The DNA here is from genome assembly GCA_028707125.1 of Candidatus Omnitrophota bacterium. Lineage (NCBI taxonomy): Bacteria > Pseudomonadati > Candidatus Omnitrophota > Candidatus Omnitrophota bacterium. The sequence continues at coordinate 216,162 of JAQTUX010000001.1, read as the reverse complement.
TTGCAGGCGATCGGTTCTATCAGCGCGGAGCCCAATTCCAGCACATCGGTAAATAAGCGCTCGGTAAGGCGGTGGCCCCTGATGATCATTCTGGCGCGCTCCTCGCCTTTACGGGTGAGGCCCAGCGCCTGATCCTTTATCTCAAGCAGCCCCTTCTCCTGCATCTGCCTGAGGTGGGCGTCGCTTATATTCTCTTCCTTGCAGCTGATAAGCTGCTGTACGCTGTTCTGCCCCCTCTCCCTGAACATCCATACCTGCTCAAGTATCTCATCTGTCTTTTTCTGATCGATCATATCCTCACCCCTAAATAACTAATAATAAAATTCACCGCCCCTCCTGTCAATACGGCGACAAGCATCACGAAGAAGAATATGGCCAATCCCGCCTTCAGCCCCCTTTCTTTTACTGCCACGAAAAACTGCGCGATGCAGGGCACAAACAATGTGATCACGATTATGCTTACCAGAATCTGAAGGTTGGTCAGGGCGCCGTCCTTCTGCAGGGCATAGAGCCCGGCAGCGCCGTAATCGCGCCTTAGAAAACCTATTATAAAGGACTCGGTCGCCTTAGCAGGCAGCCCGAGGAAACCCTGAACAACCGGAGAAAAAAAGCCCTCTATTCTGACAAGCACTCCCAGCTTATCAAATATAAACAACATCAATGTCCCGATCATAAACAGAGGGACCGCCTCCTTAAGATACCATTGTAATCTAGCCAGCAATTTTGTCAAAATATTGCTGATTTTGGGCAGGCGCAGAGGCGGCAGTTCCATAATGAAATCCGAACGCTTGCCCGGGATGGCCTTATCCATGACGAAGCCGATCACCAGAAGAATAAACGCGATCACTGCCACCCAGATAAGCATCGCGCCCCTTGAAACAGCCGCGAGCATACCCAGTATTACGCCTAACTGCGCTGAGCAGGGAATGGCCAGGGCCAGAAGCACGGTGGCGATAAGCCGTTCCTTTTTTGTCTCAAGGATCCTGGTGGTAAGCACTGCCATTGTGCCGCAACCGAGCCCCAGCACCATAGGCAGGACCGCCTTTCCGTGCAGTCCAAGCCGCCTGAACACCTTATCCATAACCACAGACAGCCGCGGCAGGTACCCTGTGTCCTCCAATATGCCGAAGGCAAGAAAAAACGCGGAGACAATGGGAAGGATTATCGCCAGAGAATAAGTCAACGCCATGGTTATAACGCCGTATTCGCCTATGAACATATCTCTTACAAACGCGTATGGGATGAACCTGCCCAATACAGCCGTTATCCAGGGGTTAAAATATTCTCCGAAGGCCTTTTCTTCCAAAAAATCAACCGCTGTTCCCGCGCTGAATTCACCTACGAACTTATAAAGTAAAAACAATATGAACAAGGCAAAAATCCCGCCCCACAAAGGCGAAACCATCCAGTTCCCCAGCCGTTCCAGAAATAATTTTGACTTCAAAATCTCCTCTTTAACGACCTTCCTGATAATCGCGTCTATATGGGCAAACTTGCTGTGGTCAATAACCCGGCTCATCCTGCCTGATAAGCGGCTCTCCAGGGCCGCGGCCTCTTGTTCGATCTGCCGGATATTTTCAGCATCTACGCCGCCTAAGATATCACGCAAGAACGCGGCATCCCTGCTTAAAAGCATAATGCCGGTAAGCCGTTTTGAAACCCCGCCTTGAGGAATCAGCCGCGATATCCTCTCTATTGCCTGTTCTATAAACTCGGGGTATCCGACTTCATGTGAAGAAACCCTGGCCTTCGGCACAGCGTGGATCAAGTTATTTATGCCTGTTTTTTCAATGGCAATCGTGGGTATGACATCAACGCCCAATATCAGCGAAAGGCCCTTTGCATCTATCTTGACCCTTCTTTCTTCCGCTTCATCCATCATATTTAAGGCGAGGACAAGCGGCAGCCCGGACTCGATCAGCTGCAGGGTTAAAAACAGCGAGCGCTTAAGGTTCTTGGCGTCAATTATCTGCACAACCGCCTTTACGTTCTCCTTGTACAGTATATCGCGCGTTACCCTCTCGTCCTCCGATGAGGGAATAAGGCTGTTTGTGCCCGGGGTGTCAAGGACGGAGTAAGATCTGTCAAACCTGAAAATACCCCGCGCCACCTCCACGGTCGTCCCCGGATAATTGGACACGGTCACGTATTCGCCGGTAAAAAGATTAAAAATAACCGACTTGCCGACATTGGGATTGCCGACAAGGGCGATCGCGCCTTTATGCGAAAAATCTATCCTGTCTTTATCCATGCCCTACCTCAAGATGGACACACCCCGGGAGCGTAAGAAGCCGTTGCGCCCCAGGGGTGCGCGCAGATAAGTCCCGGTCTTTGTTTTATTTTATCAGCGCCTGCCGCACAATAAAGCCGGCGAACACTATGGAGACCATGGACATAAGCTTTATCAATATATTCAAGGCGGGCCCGGCGGTATCCTTAAACGGGTCCCCCACGGTATCGCCGACAACGCCGGCCTTGTGCGCCTGGCTTCCCTTACCGCCCAGGAATCCTTCTTCTATATATTTCTTGGCGTTGTCCCAGGCGCCGCCTGAATTTGCCATCATTACCGCTAAGACGAAACCGGATACCAGCGCGCCCACCAGCAACCCCACTTCCGCCTCAACGCCGATAAGAAAACCAGTTACAATGGGAGAAAGTATCGCCAGTAACGACGGTATTATCATTTCTTTCTGGGCGGCTAAAGTAGTGATGCGTACGCAAGAAGCGCAGTCCGGCTTGGCAGTGCCTTCCATCAACCCGGGGATCTCTTTGAACTGCCTCCTGACCTCTATAACGATTTTGCCCGCGGCCCTGCCCACGGCGCGCATCAGCATAGCGGAAAAAACAAAAGGGAGCATACCTCCTATGAATACGCCCACCAATACAGCGGGATCCATCAAAGAAGAGGTTATCTCCTTGCCGTACATAGCGATCTGTTCTTTGTAGGCCACGATCAATGCCAGCGCCGTTAACGCGGCAGAGCCGATGGCGAAACCCTTGCCTGTTGCCGCGGTTGTATTTCCCAGGGAATCCAAGGCATCCGTCCTTTTTCTTACTTCGGGCTCAAGCCCTGCCATTTGGGCGTTGCCGCCGGCATTATCTGCAACCGGGCCGTAGGCATCTGTTGCCAGCGTGATGCCCAGAGTGGAAAGCATGCCTACCGCGGCAATACCTACGCCGTAGAGGCCGGCATTGAAATTAGACGCGCCGCCGGCTAAAAAGTAACTGGCCAGTACCGCCGCGCCCACTACTATCACGGGGACGGCTGTAGAAAACATACCTACCGCCAGGCCCTCAATGATAACCGTTGCCGGCCCTGTTTGCGCGGCATTGGAGATCATGCGAGTGGGAGAATAACGGCTTGAGGTAAAAAATTCCGTGGACAGCCCTATGATAATGCCGGCGATCAATCCCGCCAGCACCGCGTAATAAACCCCGATGTATTGCATGCCTAAAGAGAATTTGACGATAAAAAATGAGAGTATGGCCACTAAAATGGCGCTGGCAAATACGCCTTTTCTTAACGCCTTAAGCAGCACCCCCTGGTTGGCCTCTTCGCCGCTTTTCACAAAGAATGTGCCGAATATGGAAGCGACAACGCCTACCGCCGCCATAACCATGGGCACGGTAACGCCTTTGACCCCGTATCCCGCGGCCACGCCCAGCACGGAGCTGGCCACGATAGAGCCGACATAGGATTCATACAGATCGGCGCCCATACCGGCAACGTCTCCCACATTGTCTCCCACATTGTCGGCTATAACCGCCGGATTGCGCGGGTCGTCTTCGGGGATGCCCGCCTCAACTTTACCTACGAGGTCGGCGCCTACATCGGCGGCCTTGGTAAAAATACCTCCGCCCACCCTGGCAAATAACGCCTGGCTGCTGGCGCCCATGCCGAAACAAAGCATCGTGGAAGTAATGGCTCCTATTTTATCCAGCCCTAAGGGAGTAGGATGCGAGGAATAATACCAATCAAGAAAATAATACCAGACACTGAGATCAAGCAGGCCCAAGCCGACGACTGTCAGGCCCATTACCGCTCCCGCGGAAAATGCCACGCGCAGCCCGGAGTTCAAACTCTTCATCGCTCCGCTCGCGGTGCGGGCGCTGGAACGGGTGGCTATGTTCATACCGATAAGCCCGGCAAGGCCGGAGAAAAACCCTCCTGTAATAAAGGCAAAGGGCACGAATATAACCAGGTAGTTATTCATCGCCATTATTAAAAGGACTACGAATACCACGGCAAAGAACAGCCCCACGCCTTTATACTGCTGCCTGAGGTAGGCAAACGCGCCTTCCCTTACCTCCTGCGCTATTGAGCGCATCTTTTCATTGCCTTCGTCTTTTTTAAGTATGGACAACGCCAGATAAAAGGCGAATCCCAATGCCAGGATCGAACCGACCGGCGCCAAAATCAACGCGTCAAACATTTTCTCTATCTCCTTTTGTTTAGAATTTAATAAACTCTCTGAATTCCTTAAGCCGGCCGTTGACCTCTGTCAACGTCAGCCGCCGCGTCCTCTCTACGCCGAAACCCTCCACATTAAAAGACGCCATCACAGTGGCGTAGGATATTGCCCTGCGCACAGACGCGTTATTGATGCTGCCTTGCCGGGCGAGATAACCCATAAATCCGCCGGCGAATGTATCGCCCGCGCCGGTAGGATCAACCACCTGCTCCGTAGGAAACGCCGGCAGGCAGAATAATAAATCCTTACTCTTGAAGATGACTCCGTGTTCGCCTTTCTTTATCATGACCATAGGCGGCCCTGAAGATATCAGGCGCCCGGCGGCCTTAATAAGGTTATGCTCTCCTGTTAAACTCCTCGCCTCCGAGTCGTTCAACACAAATATATTCACCTTCTTTATCAATTTAAGCAATGACCTTCTCTTTGTATTTATCCAGAAATTCATACTGTCCAAACCCACGAATTTCGGCTCGCGCATACTGGAAAGCATATGCGACTGTATATCAGGGTCAACGTTCGCCAGAAAAATGTATTTGATATGCCTCTGGTGCCGCGCGACGCTGGGCCTGAAAGCGGACAACACTCCCAGCTCCGTGCTCTTGGTGAGGGCGCTGTTCAGGTCGCCCTTGTATTCGCCCTCCCAGCGGAAGGTCCTGCCTTTTTCCTTGATCAGCGAAGTGAGGATCACGCCTTTGCCGCGTAAAAACTCGATGTGCTTCTGGGGAAAGTCCTCTCCCACGATCGCCACGAGATTCACCTTCGTGAACAGGCGCGCGGACATCGCGAAATGAACGGCGGAGCCGCCAAGTATCTCTTTCCTCTGCCCCCGCGGGGTCTTAACCGTATCCAGCGCGACCGTACCTAATACTATTATACTCATATCTAAATCTTAATGTCGAATTACCCAATGACGAATGTCGAATGAATGTCCAATGCTTAAATGTCCAATGTCCAAATATATTTCTGTTTGGTCATTTAGTCATTGGTCATTTGTCATTCATTCGTCATTCGGATTTCGTCATTAGTCATTTATTTTCTTCGGTATTTTTCTCTTCCGGGGGTTTCTTCTGTTCCGACTGTTTAAGTTCCCTGAGGGCTTCCAGGATCTTTGAAGAGGTCTCCGGGCTTACCACGCGGGGTTTTTCCTCGCCGGGCGCCTTTTCTTCCGCCTGCGGCGCTTTTTCTTTAAGGTCTTCAAACTGCAGTTTCAGATCCTCGTACATCTCCTTGGCATTGGCAAGGTCCTGCCTTGCCTGCCTCACCTCTTCCCTGGCTCCGGCGAGTTCTTTCTTAAGCGTATCTCTTTCCTTTTCTAATTCTCCCTGTAAGGCTGTTTTGCCGGCTGCCTTATCCGGGGATGCCGCCTTCTCTTTAAGGGCCGCTTCGAGTTTTGCCATCTCCCCTTGCGACTTATCAAGCTCTGCCTGCAGCTCCTCGGCCTTGAGCTTAAACGCCGCCTTTTCCCGGACCTCATTCTCCAGGGACTCAAGTTTTGCCGAGATGTCTTTGGTCTTGCGCTGCGTTTCCTCTTCAATGGCGATCTCCAATTCCTTAAGATGGTCCTGTTGGGACTCTATCTCTATCCTCTGCATGGACCTCTCGCGTATGATCATAAACACGACAAATCCCGACAGCCCAAGCAGGCCTCCCGCGATCAGCAGGAAAATCCCCGGCTCAAATAAAGAGGCAATAAGCTCCATATCAACCCCCTTCAGTGTAAGGAGATCCTTGACTCATCCCTGATATTCCCCTCAATATCTTTCGCGCGGATATAACAGGAGCCGTCGTCCTTTACCGTCACCAGGCAATAGTGGTGAAACGGCTCCGGCCCTTCTACCGGGGCATGCAAAGGCGCGCCCGCGCCGCCTGATACGACCTGAAAAATGCCATCCTCCAAGTCCCTGCGGAAATAATGTTCGTGCCCGCAGAAATAAACATCCACGCCTTTATCTTTGAATAAAGCCAATAGGTTGCCGCGCGCCTCGGGATACCTGTCCAAAGAATTACCCTTATGCAGCAGGGAAAAAAGCGGGTGGTGGCCGAACACAAATACTATGCTTGAATTATTGGCGTCCAGATCAAACTTCAGCCACTCTAGCTGCTCATCGCCTACTAAGCCCTGCTGGCCGCCTACCGCGGTATCCAGGACCACGAAATGGGCATTCTGATGATCAAAAGAATAAGCCAGCTCAAGCAGGCTCTGCGGGCCGTTCTCGGGCATGTTAAAGGTCTCCCTTATCAGCCCTTCCGCCTGGCTGCCGTATTTATCTATATCTTCATTCCCCACGCTTATGTATATCGGGGCGCCTGCCGCGGCCATGATGTCCTTCCAGCGCGAAAAATATCCCCTCAACTCCTCTATATCATCGGCGTTGGAATCGCACACCAGATCTCCCGCAAACACTATAAACTCAGGCCTGTCCGACTTGATTAAATCCACCAGCTTAACCAGCACATCTTCGTTAACGCCGTCTTCCCTGCCGTGGTCGCTTCGGCTGTCCCCCATCACCACGAAGGAGAATTCAGCAAAGCAATCCGCCTGGTTTACAAAAGGGGCGGCGCAGATAAACGCTAATAGCCATACCAGAATACGCCTTCTCATTCTGCGGGATATTATAAACCAATTTTCCCGCTCTGTCCATATCCTCTTTTCGCCAATTTCATTGCAATGAGGTTCTGCTTCTGGTAGAATATCATTCCGTTATGGCAAATCTGTGGAAATTCATAGATAATGAAGGGGCGTTCAAATTTGGATCGCCCCAGAATATAAGCGGGCTGTACTTCCCCCTCTGCAACGGCGAACTGCTTTCATCCATATCCCCCACCCTGCACGGCGATATCAAAATAAACCAGGACGCCTTCCTGCTTCAGCCGGCCTCAAGGGAAGACCTGCGCAACCTGAAATCCAGCCGTAACTTCTGGCTGATCTTTAAAGGAAATGAAGGGTATTCTGTAACGGGAGAGCCGCCTGACGACAATGATGAGGCATATCTTGAAGCGGGCTTTCTCTGGCACAGGATCACGCGCGCCAACAACAATAACGGCGTCAGGGCGGAGATCCTCAATTTCGTCCCGCCTGATAAAAACTTTGAAGTGATGAGCGTGCGCGTAACCAACGTTAAAAAGCGCCGCTTAACCTTTACGCCGCTCGCGGCCATACCTATATACGGCCGCTCCGCGGAAAACTTAAGAGACCACAGGCACGTAACAGGCCTGCTTAATCACATAACAGTTACGCCCCACGGCGTCATGTCCAGGCCGGCCATAAAATTTGATGAAAGCGGACACAGGGTCAACCACACGACATTCTACGTCTTTGGCTTTGACGCGAAGGGCCGGCTGCCCAAAGAAATATTCCCTACCGTTGAGAATTTCGCGGGCGAAGGCGGCAGTTTGCAAAGGCCGGCCGCGGTATTTAGAGGGGCCGGGCCGTTAAAAACAAACATCAAAGGCAAAGAGGCGTTCGCGGGCCTGAAATTCCCTGCCGTTACATTGCGAAAGAACGAAAGCGCGCAGTATTTTATCCTGATGGGCATATCGCCTGACCCGGAAAGCGCGAAAGATATCCAAAAGGAGTTCCGCGATACAAATTCAATTGAGGGGCTATTGAAAGAAACGGTCAGCTATTGGCGGAAAAAAAGCGGCGCGATAAATATAAGGTCGGGCCAGGGAAATTTTGATAACTGGTTCAAATGGGTCAACATCCAGCCGACGCTTAGAAGATTTTTCGGCTGCTCTTTTTTGCCCGACTTTGATTACGGCAAGGGCGGCCGCGGCTGGCGTGATCTATGGCAGGACGCCCTGGGGCTTCTGCTCGCGGGCCAGGAAGACATACGCGAGATGCTCATTTCCAACTTCGCGGGCGTAAGGATAGACGGCTCTAACGCCACGATCATAGGCAAAAATACCGGGGAATTCATTGCCGACAGGAACCGCATAACCCGCGTCTGGATGGACCACGGCGTCTGGCCGTTCTTTACCCTGGAATTATACATAAACCAGACCAGGGATATAGGCATACTGCTTGAGGAAACCCCCTACTTTTCCGACCCTCAGGCCTGGCGCGCGAGAAAGAAATACCCTGCCTGGGATGAAAAAGACGGAAAACAACTTAAAACCAGGGAGGACGGAATCTATAAAGGGAGCATTATTGAACATATATTGCTTCAGCACCTTGTGCAGTTCTTCAACGTGGGAGAACACAATAACATACGCCTTGAGAGCGCCGACTGGAATGACGGGCTGGACATGGCGCCCGCGAAAGGGGAAAGCGTTGCCTTCTCCTGTTTCTACGCGAGGAACCTCAAAAATATTGCCGCGCTCATACAGCATATCGGCGCCGGAAAGATAACGGTATTTGAAGAAATGTGTGTTTTATTGGACACGCTGTCAACCGCTATTGACTACGATTCAGCGCGGGAAAAAACAGCGCTGCTTGAAAAATATTTCAGTTCGGTAGAGAAAGGCGTAAGCGGCGTAAGGAAGGAATTGCAGGTAAAAGACCTCGCCGCCGACCTCAACAAGAAGGCCGGCTGGATGTCCAGGCACATCAATGAGAATGAATGGCTGAAACAGGGCTTTTTCAACGGGTATTACGATAACGAAGCCGAACGCGTGGAAGGCAGCGTAGAAGGAAGAACCCGGATGACGCTGACAGGACAGGTATTCCCCATACTCGCCGGGATCGCGGATAAGCGCCAAATAGAGTCCATCATAAATAACGTAAACAAATATTTGCGGGACAAAAGATCCGGCGGCATCAGGTTAAACACCAATTTTGGCGCGGATTACCTTAAATTAGGCAGGGCATTTGCATTTGCCTACGGCGAGAAAGAAAACGGCTCATTCTTCAGCCATATGAACGTTATGTACGCGTTCGCGCTTTATAGGGCCGGGTTTGTAAAAGAGGGGTTCTCCGTGCTGGATTCAATATACAAAATGGCCGTCGATTCTTCCCTGAGCAAGGTCTACCCCTGCGTCCCGGAATACTTCAATTCAGAAGGCCGCGGTATGTACTGCTACCTTACCGGCTCTGCCAGCTGGTTTATGTTGACCTGGCTCTGCGAGGTATTCGGGATAAAAGGCATGATGGGAGACCTTCTGCTTGAACCGAAACTCCTTAAGCGTCAGTTCGGCAGAAGCAAAACCATAAGTATCAAGGCCGGCTTCGCGGGCAGGGATCTGCTCATAAAATTCACCAACGATAAACTGCTGGAGTGGGGCAGCTATAAAATAAACGAAGTGTTGATCTGCGGTAAATCCTTTATCCTTAAAGAAAAATCCCCGAGAGTGATCATCCCCAGAGAAAAATTACTGAAATTGACCCACCCCGAGGCGCTTAACGAGATCATTGTGTCGCTTTCTTAAGCTGCCAGTACCAGCTTTTATGTTCGGGCTGCTCGCCCTGTGTATCATCGGTTTCCTGCTGCTTTTCTACGACAGGGGCTTCTTTCGCGGGTTCTTCGCCGGCGGGTCCGTCTCCAACAGGCAGGTCTTCGCTGATTTCCTCCGCGGGGAGCCGGCCTTCCGCCTCAAACCTGCCCTGCTCCTCCAGCTCCTCCTGCCGCATCATTTCTATTTGCTGCTCAAAAAAATCTTCATCCGACAACGGCGCCTCTTCTTCCTCGTAAGCCGAAAACACCGGTATGAACGCCCCAAAAAAGAATAAGCATATTATTACCGCTGTTAAACGCATGGATAACTCCTCTTTTATTAATTATACCTCTATGCTAAAATATCTGCAAATGCTTTACGACCCGTTTCAGCAACAGGCCATTGACCACATAAATCAGGGCTATTCCGTGATCGTCTCCGCCCCTACAGGCGCGGGCAAAACCGCTATTGCCGAACATATCATAAATGAGTGCCTGCAAAGCGACAAGGGCGTGATCTACACGGCGCCCATCAAAGCGCTGTCCAACCAGAAGTTCCGCGACTTCCAAAGGCAATACGCCGATAAGATCGGAATACTCACCGGAGACGTTTCCATCAATCCGGACGCGCTTGTACTGATCATGACCACGGAGATATTCCGCAATAAAATACTGGAAGAGCCGCGGTCGCTTGAGGACAAACATTGGGTCATCTTTGACGAGATCCACTACATTGATAACTACGAACGCGGCACGGTCTGGGAAGAATCATTGATGTTCCTGCCCGCGCACATGCGCGTGCTGGGGTTAAGCGCGACTATTCCCAATATAGAAGAGTTGGCCGGCTGGATAGGCAAAGTCCACAGCAAACCGGTAAAGACCGTAATTGAAACTGTCAGGCCTGTGCCGCTTCATTTCTCATATCAATGCCAGGGGCAGATAACCGACAATATGAAGGACCTGAAACGCCTCTGCCGCGACGCGCCTGCCTATGCCTACAAAGGCAAAAGATACCATTACGCCCACAATTTAAAGCCCAACCGCTTAAAACCCCTGATCGAACACATAGAAAATAACAACGGGCTGCCGCTGATATATTTTGCTTTCGGAAGGCAAAGATGCGAACATCTGGCGGAAGAGTTATACGCGAATAATTTCTTGACTGCCGCGGAACAGGAGAAAATAACTTCGCTCTTCAACGAACTTGCCCTGCGTTTTGACTTAAAACATGAAAAGAGCGCGGCGCTGCTTCTACCCCTCATAAAAAGAGGCATTGCCTACCACCACGCGGGCATGCTGCCTACCTTGAAAGAAGTAATAGAGCGGCTTTTCTTCTCGCGCCTGATAAAGGTCATATTTACCACCGAGACGTTCGCTTTGGGCATAAACATGCCGGCAAAAACCGTTGTATTTGACGACCTGAGGAAATACTACGGCAGGTTCCACAGAGAATTAAAGACGCGGGACTTCTACCAAATGGCGGGCAGGGCCGGCAGGCGCGGCATTGACAAGGAGGGCTTTGTATATTCACGCGTGAACAACTACAGGATGAAATTCCAGGAAGTAGAGAAGGTCATCTTCGGCGGCTATGAGAAGGTCATAAGCCAGTTCAACACCTCATACGCCACGCTGCTTCACCTTTACGCGCAATACCGGGACAACCTCTATGATATATACCCGCTTTCATTCCATTATTTTCAATCCAACACGAAAAGGCGGCAGGACAACCTGGGTCTTATGAGATCAAAGGTTGAGCTGCTAAAGAGATGGGGCTATATTTCAGAAAATCAACTGAGCGACAAAGGCATATTCGCCAGCCAGGTCTACGGATATGAGCTTACCTTTGCCGAGCTTTATAAGGCGAAAACGCTGGAACAGTTAGATGAGTTCCAGCTGGGCATGCTCGCCGCGGCATTGGTATTTGAGCCGAGAAAACAGGATGAGCCGGTGCGTTTGATACGCAGGGCAAAGATCGTGCAGGATGTCGTATCCGGGCTCTCCGACAAAATAATCAAGGAAGAGCGAAAATGCGGGATCACCCCGGCGTCAAAACGCTGCTTTTTCCATCTTGCCGGCAGCCTGCTTGTCTGGATGCAGGGCGCTGACTTCAACAGAACGCTGATGCAGACCAACGTTGACGAGGGAGAGGTAATACGCTACTTCCGGATGGCAGTGCAGCTATTGCGGGAAATATACTCGGCGCCGGTCGTATCCAACCTCTTAAAAGAAAAGGTCAGGAACGCGATCAATGCCATCAACCGCGATGTGGTTGACGCTGAGAAACAATTAAGGGAGTATTAGTGCCTCAAAAGGCCGGTCGGCACTATCCTAAATTCGGCCTTCTGCCCTTATTCGCCTTCTTGGAGCGCCAGTTAAGTTTGCCTCTGCGTTTACGCTTGCTCATGAATTCTTTCCTTATGTTATCCTGTAACTTAGATCTATCAACGACTTCACTATAAAGCCCTTCAAGAAAATAATCGCGAAGAACGCTACCACCGGAGAAAAATCAATCCCCGCCGTATAAGTGAACGGCAAAATCCGCCTGATAGGATTCAGTATCGGCTCTGTCGCCTTATAAAGGAACTGGACTATGGGATTAAACGGGTCCGGGTTCACCCAGCTTATCAGCGCCCTGACCAGGATCAGCCAGTAAAGTATGGTGAGCAGCAGGTCCAGCACGCCCGCCGCCGCCCGTAAGAAGTTCGCCGCTATAAACATACCATATTTATATCAGACATCGCCGCAAAAATCAAGTATAGCTTTACGGGGCAGCGGGTCCTGCCTGCCCCGACGCATCTTCGGGCTCACAATGACGAGTTAGCGATTCTTAAGGATTGGAATTAAGCCGCAGACGTTTTTGAGGATGAAATCGGGGTGTTCTCTCTTGAGTTCTGCCTTGCTGCTTGAGCCGCCCAGTACGGCGACGGTGGTTACTCCGGCGCGCCTGCCCGCCTGAACATCAATGAACATATCGCCGACATAGATCGTGTGAGCCTTGCCGACCTTCAGCCTGCGCATGATCGCGTTTAATATCTGCGGATGCGGCTTTAGCCGCTTGACCCTGTCCGCGCAAAGCACGTAATCAAAATACTTATCAATCTTTAAATGTTTCAGCAGGATTTTAGAAAACCGCGTGGGCCGGTTAGAGGCAACGGCGATCTTATATCCGCTGTTATCGAGCCGCTTCAAGACATTCAGCGCGCAAGGAAGAAGCCGGGAGTATTTCACCAATGACTTTGAATGATGCCCGCGGTAGGCCGCAAGCGCCGCCTGCAAATCAGGCGGCCTGACAAACGGCTTAAGCAGATTCTCGTCACCCCAGCCCACGGCCCTTTTTATAACGGAGTTCTTCCGCGCGGGGCAGCCGAATTTCTTCAGCACAAAATTTACGCTTTTGCCTATCGCCGTATAGGCATCTATAAGAGTACCGTCTAAATCAAAGATCGCCAGCTTGATCATATCGGCCTATTTATTGCCTTTGGCTTGAGGGGCGACCAACCCCGCGGAAACGATGAGTTTAAGGGCGTCTTCCGGAGAAACATCAAGCGATATAAGCGCTGCCTTAGGCAGGAGGGCGTAGAATCCGCTCAAGGGGCTGGGGACAAAAGGTATAAATACGCTGACCAGTTCTTCTCCTGTTTTCCTGTTGGCCTCCGCCCAGCCCTCATTAGTAACAAACCCGACTGACCAGGAATCTTTATTGGGATAAGGGGCCAGGACCACCCTGTTGAATCTGACCCTTTTCTCCTCCGAGACAAAAAACCTTACTATTTCTTTGATGGGGGGGTAGATATTGTTTAAAAGCGGGATCCTCAACAAGAGCCCTTCCAGGTCGGCCTTTATATGCCTGCCTAAAAAATGCGTGGCAAAGAACCCGACGAGGATGATCAAAATCACGGAGAGGATCAAGCCCATGCCCGGGACATAAAACCCTATCTCCTGCCTCAGGTAATCAGCCAGATACCTGCCCAGAATGTTGTCCATAAATCTGAAAAGAGCCACAAGAAGATACGCGCTTAAAACCAGCGGCAGAGTGATGAGCAATCCGGCGATCAGGTATCTTTTCAGTTTTTTCATAGTTTATTACTGATAAAATGGAATAAACATCAACGCCAGCCAGACGATCAGGGTGGTGATCGTTCCTATGACGAAACCGATGCCGATCCACTTGAGAAAAGTCACCTTTATGTTGCGTTCCTTTTCCAGGATCCCCAGGGCTACTATGTTCGCGGTAGAACCTATAAAGGTTACATTGCCGCCCAGGCAGCCCCCGAACAAAAGCGCCCACCATAACGGCTCTATATGGGCGCTTATGGACTCCAGGCCTTGAATGACCGGGATAAACGCCGCTACCAGCACAACGTTATCCAGCAGCGCGGAGCCAAATGTGCCCAGCCATACAACAGCCCCTATGAGTTTATTAATATCGTAACCTGCCCAGGAAACCAGATGCTGCGCCAGTACGTCGCTGGCGCCGGTATATTTCAACGTGCCTGCCTGGGCAAAAAGCATCATAAAGAACAAAAGCGTCCACCATTCCACGTCATGCTCAACATAGCTCCTTGCCCTCTTCCATTTCCATATCATTATCGCCCCGGCTGAAACCAACGGCATAGTCAGCAGCATTGTATTTGCCTCCAGGCCCAGCATCATCTCAAATCTATGATGAAAACCTATCAACATCAATGTCAGCCAGAATATGCCCAGGGAGATCTTGAGGTCCTTCTCCGGCGGCACCGATATCAGCTTTATCAATATCTCATTGGCGCCAAGTTCTTTTATTCTGGAATCAAGCTCAGATACGGCCTTGCGGAACCAGAACACAACAATGAACAGCATCGCCACAAGGCACACAAGCGACAAAGGAAGGGCCTTGATCAGAAAATCCTCAAACGTCAAGCCCGCCTTTGTGGCGATAAGGATGCCGATGGGGTTGCCCAGCAAAGTGCCGGCGCTTCCTATGTTCGTCGCCATAACCGCGATAATGATAAAAGGCGTCGGTTCTACCTCAAAATAATCGCATATCTCAAGTATGGCCGCGACCATAAATATTATTGAGACGACCTCGCTGGTCATCATGGAAAGCACTGCGGACAACAAAGAAATCGTTATGATGAATTTGTTGGCGGTAAGTTTTCTTACCCTTAAGATCAAACTTACGATCCAGGCGAAGAACCCTGATTCCTTCAGCAGGCCCACAATGATCATCATGCCCACCAGGAACAGGATGACCTCAAGCGAGGCGAATTTGATCGCGTTCTCAATATCAATGGTCCTTGTCAGAAGCAATATTGACAGCCCTAAAAAGGCGAAGCTCAAACGGAAATCCCAGAAAAATAGCGTGCCGAGCACCGAAGAGGCCAGTATGCCCACTGCCAGCGACTGATGCATATTCAATCCTGCCAGGCGGCAGGAGAACATGGCCGCCGCAGAAACCAATATTAATATAATAAATTTCTTTGTCATCTCAAGCCCCTTCTAAGAAGCGCTTAAGCACGTCTCCGCGGCTGACCATACCCAGGAGCCGGTTGTCCTTATCTACAACGATGACGCGCCGTATTTTCTGAGTAAGCATGATCCTGCTGACCTCCACAAGCAAGGTATCCTCTAATACCGTTACCACTTCCTTACGCATAATATCGCCCACCTTGATGTTTGCCAGTTCCTGGACTTTTTTGGCTATGCCCTTTGGATGCTCTTCATAAATAAATTTCCCTACCGTCTGTAGATAGCCCGGCAGAAGATAGCTCATAATATCCTTTTCCGTAAACATGCCCTTGACAACGTTATCGTCATCCACCACCGGCAGGCCGCTTATCTTCCTCTTAAACAATAATTCCACCGCCTCTTTAGCCGAGGCCTGCGGCTTCAGGGTTACTACTTTCCTGGTCATAATTTCGCCAACCTTCATCTTATTCCTCCTTAATTCGGCGTGCTCTTCCAGCGCCGGTGCACCCAGCCCCATTCTGCCGGATACCGCCTGATATACCTCTCAATTATATTGGTTATTTTCTGCACATTAACAAGTATTGTCTGATCGCTATCGCTGCCTGTTTCCAATTCCATGGGCGGCTCAAAGATGATCTTATGAGTATCATCCGGCTGCCTTACCATGAATGCCGGCAATATCGCCGCGTTTGTGCGCATTGCCATAATTACGGGGCCTGTCGCGGTTGCCGCCTTTCTTCCGAAGAAATCCACGAATACCCCGCCTGTGCCGAAATTCTGGTCCAGCGGTATGAAAACGATCTCGTTGTTACGCAGCGCCCGAAGCGCCGTATCCACGCATTCCTTCCTGGGAACGCTGTATATGGTTTTCACGCCGCACCTGCCGCGGTAAGCGTTGAAATATTCCTCCGCGCCCGCGTCGCGCATCGGCTTTATTATAGCATTGGTCGCGTATCCTTCAAGGGCCAGCCGCGCTAACATCAGGGGAAAATTACCGAAATGCGCGCTGGCCAGGATAACCCCGTTTCCGGCGGCCAACGCCTGATCCAGATTCTCCCGCCCCTCAAATGATACCTTCTCCTTTAAGGCCTCAAACCTGCCTATAAAATAGATTATCTCAAGGCTGGCCTTTGCCATAAACGCGAAGCAATCCCGCACGATCTCCTTCCTCTCCTGTTTTGACCTGTCTCTGCCGAAGGCGATAGCGAGGCCCTCCAGGGCGATCCTTTTCTGTTTTACCGCGAACAGCAGCGCCAGGCGGGAAAATATGTCGGCGAAATAATATACCGCCCGCAACGGCAGGATGTTCACTATGCCGGATACCGCCTTTAACGCCCAAATGCCTGAGCGCCGCTTGATGATCTTCGCCCTTCCCTTAGCCATTATCTTTTATACCCTAATTTGCGCAACAGGTCTTTTCTCCAATTGACGTCTTCCGGGCCTTCCACGCCTTTGGGCGATAAGCCGTCAATTACCGCCATTATGCCCCTGCCTTCGCTGCCCTGGGCCACGATCACCTCCACGGAGTTGGCGGTAGCGCAATAAATAGAGCAGACCTCCGGGATATTCTTGACAGCGGGAAGCACATTGATCGGGTATGCCTGCCTTAAAGCGATTATGAAAGAGTGCCCGCAGCCGAGAGCCAATGCGTTCTTACCGGCGATCTGTTTCAGGCCCTCGTCATTGCCTTCTATCCTGACCAGGCACTTACCTGAGGACTCGCAGAAGGCAAGCCCGAATTTTATGCCGGGCACCGCGTTGACCAGCGTTTCATATATATCTTCAACGGTCTTGATAAAATGCGCCTGGCCTATGATGATGTTCACATCGTCCGGTTTCTCTATGTTAACTGATTTTATCTCTGCCATAACCGCCTCCTACTCTAAGTACCGCATCGGGTCTACGGCAACGCCCTTGGGATCGCGCAATTCCAAATGCAGGTGCGCGGACATCGCGGGGTGATCCGCGTTGCCGCTTTTCCCCACCTCTCCTATCAACGCGCCCTGCCCGACCATCTGCCCCTTCTTTACAAGCCGCCTCTTAAGATGTCCGTATATAGTCACCCACCCGTCGTGGTGGCGTATTTCCACATAATGCCCCAGGCCCCTATGGAACCCTGAGCGCAAGACCAGTCCGGCGCGCGCCGCATACACGGGCTCACCTGCCGCGGCGCTCAAATCAACACCTTTATGCCGCCTGCGGCCGTTCCTCGGCGCGTTAAATACCCCTTTGCCCCTGGAGTCCGTCCTTATAACCAGTTCATTCCCGCATCGTAATGGCCGGACCATGGGCCTTTTGTCGGCGTAACCCAGGGCCAACAAAAGAAAAAGCGGCAGAAGGATAAGGATAACGGATAAAACGCGGTTTATTTTTTTCTCTTCCATCCCAAAACAAGGTGCGCGCAGCACAGGATAAGGCAGCCGAGCACGAATATGTCGCCTACGCGGGTATAGACGCTCTTTTGCCCCGATGATAAGATTATATCTTTTACCTTGAATCCTTCAACAAATATCTCTTTGCCCGCTTTGTTTACGGTATCAACGATCCTGCCGCGCTGGTCTATGAACGCGGAAACGCCCGTATTGGCCGCCCTGGCCAGGGGCCTTCTGTTCTCTACGGCGCGAAATACCGACGCCTGAAGATGCTGATATGGAGCGCCGCTTTTGCCGAACCAGGCATCGTTTGTTATATTAACTAAAAACTCCGCGCCGCGATTTACAAATCCGCGCGAAAGCGCCGGCAGGGTATCTTCAAAACAGATCAAAACGGAGAAGCCGGCCCCTTCCGCCGAAGTAAACACGACCGGTTCGCTGCCGGAAGAGAAATCCCCGATAGGCACGACCGTTTCTAAGAACGGCAGGTATTTTCTTAAAGGTATATATTCGCCGAAAGGCACAAGATGGATCTTGTTATATTGACCCTTTAACTCCCCGCCCTGTAAAAACAGCGCGCTGTTGAAGAATCCCTCTTTGCCCCGCGAAACCGCTCCGAATAAAATCGGAACACCCATCTCCCTGGTCAACGCGGCTATCTCCCTGAAAAAATTCTGGCCGCGCAAAGGCGCGTCTAAATCCAGATAATTGACTACGGCGGATTCGGGCCAGATAATAATATCCGGTTTATCGTCGCAGGAATGAAGGCTCAATGTAAAATACCTGTTGAAAATATATTCCTCCTGCCCCGGCTGCCATTTCAAACTCTGGGGGATGTTGCCTTGAATAAGCGCGGCCCTGACGCTTCTGCCTTCAAGCGGCTGATCCAACTTGAAAAAACCATAAAAAAGAACACAGAGGATTATCAGCAACGGCGCTGCCGGCGCCTTAAGGCACCGGCGGGAAACTGCCTGCCAGAGCGCGGCGTTGAACATCATAATGATAAAGGAAACCCCCCAGGCGCCGGTAACATCGGCTATCTGGATCGCGGGGAGATTAAGGTACTGAGAATATCCCAGCAATGCCCAGCCAAAACCGCTGAATAAATGCGACCTGATATATTCCAGGACCACCCAGGCAGCGGGGAGAATAAAAAGTTGAAAGCCGCGGCTGCCCTTATTAAAAATGATGCCGAATAACCCGAAATACAAAGACAGATACAGGATCAAGAGGGCTGTGCCTAAGATCGTAACGTTGGTAAGCCAGTAGATCGTCCCGGAGAAAAAAATGATCCCGGTGATATAGGCGCGGAGGAATCGTTCTCTGGCGTTTCCTCCCTCTATCGCCGCGAACAAGGGGATAAAGGCCAGCCAGGACAGGAGCCATAGATCATGATCGGGAAATGCCAAAACAAGCATTACCCCGGAAAGAATGCTCAGAATGAAGTTCATTTCATTTTCCGCAGCAACGTTTATATTTTTTTCCGCTTCCGCAAGGGCAGGGGTCGTTTCTGCCGACCTTTTTTTCGGCGGGATGCGGTGCGGACTTTGCCGGCAAAGGCGCGGGACGGGACGGGAGCGCTTGCCCCTGTTCCTGTTTTATTTCCCCGGCTTCAGGATGTATGAATTCCTGCCGCAGGGAAGTGAATACCCCCTTTATCTGTCTGGTTTCCGCCGGCCGTATCTTAAACAGGAACTCCACTGCCTCGTTCTTAATGCCGGCGATCATTTCCTGGAACATCTGATACCCCTCATGCTGATATTCGATCAAAGGGTCGCGCTGGCCGTAGGCGCGCAGCCCTATGCCCTCGCGCAGGTTATCCATCGCGTAAAGGTGGTCCTTCCATTTTGTATCTATGACCTGCAAAAATACCATCTTCTGGAAATGCTCTCCCCATGGGCCCATGGACGCGATCTTGGCGCGATAACCCGCCATAAGGAATTGGATCACCTTCTCCCGCGCCTCCTCTTTTGATCCCGACTTAACGGAATCCGCCTCCGGCGCCTGAGAAAAGGTAAACCGCAGCGCTGACAACAGGCCGTCCCAGTCCCACTCATCCTGCCTTAAATTATCCGCCAGATACCTGTTTATCGGGCCGTCAACCGCCTCGGACACCATATCTTCTATGTCCAAACCCGGCCCCTCGCCCTCCAGTATCTCCCGTCTTTGATTATATATTATCTCCCTCTGCCGGTTCATCACATTGTCGTATTCCAGCAGGCGCTTGCGTATCTCAAAATTATGCTGCTCCACTCTCTTCTGCGCGATCTCAATTGATTTCGTAACCCAGGGGTGTTCAATTACCTGGCCTTCTTCCATGCCTAATTTTTCCATCAGGCCGGCTATCCTGTCGGAGCCAAAAAGCCGCATAAGGTCGTCCCCGAGGGAAACGAAAAACCTGGAAGAGCCGGGGTCTCCCTGCCTGCCGGTGCGGCCCCTCAACTGATTATCTATGCGCCTTGCCTCATGCCTCTCCGTGCCTATTACATGCAGCCCTCCGACGCCCACGACGTCGTTATGCTCCTTTTCGGCCTTGGCCTTTAAAGAAGTGAGGATGTCCCTGTATCCATCCCTGTGTTCCGGATTATTGTAGTCAAGCCCCTGCTGGGAGGCGATGCTCTTTGCCATATACTCGGGATTTCCGCCCAGGAGTATGTCGGTGCCGCGGCCCGCCATATTGGTGGCGATCGTCACCGCCTTGAACCTCCCTGCCTGCGCCACTATCTGGGCCTCCATTTCGTGGTATTTGGCGTTCAGCACATTATGCTCTATGCCTTTCCTTTTCAGCAGCTCGGAAAGATGCTCTGATTTCGCGATCGAGATCGTCCCCACCAACACAGGCCTGCCCTTTTTGTTGCATTCGGCGATCTCCTCTACCACAGCGCTGAACTTTTCATTCTGCGTCTTATAGATCGCGTCGGAGAACGTCGTCCTGATAAGCGGCCTGTTTGTGGGTATGGTCACAACGTCCAGCCCGTATATGTGCTTGAATTCCTGCGCCTCTGTGGCGGCGGTGCCGGTCATGCCTGAGAGCCGTTCATACATCTTAAAATAGTTCTGCAGCGTTATGGTGGCGAGGGTCTGGTTTTCCCTTTCTATCTTCACGCCCTCCTTGGCCTCAACCGCCTGGTGCAGCCCGTCTGACCAGCGCCTGCCCGGCATAAGCCGGCCGGTAAACTCATCAACTATAAGCACCTCGCCGTCCTTGACCACGTAATCAACATCGCGTTTGTAGAGATTGTGCGCGCGCAGCGCCTGAATGATGTGGTGGCGGTACTCCATCGTGTCGATCTCATGCAGATTGTCTATACCTATGAACTGGCAGGCCTTTGCCTCCCCGTCCGCGGTAAGGTGGGCGGTATGCGCCTTCTCGTCCACTATATAGTCGTAGCCCTGGGAAAGGTCCTCTCCCCGGTATTTGGCGTCTATCTCATCCTTCTCAAGTATGATCCTGCCTTTCAACTTCGGGATGATCTTGTCAATAATATAATATTTATCCGTGGACTCTTCCGCCGGGCCGGATATGATCAAAGGCGTCCTTGCTTCATCTATAAGGATGGAATCAACCTCGTCGACTACGGCGTAGTAAAAAGGCCTCTGCACCATCTGGTCTTTATCTATGACCATATTGTCCCGAAGATAATCAAACCCGAATTCATTGTTGGTGCCGTAAGTGATATCGCAGGAATAGGCAAAGCGCCTCTGTTCCGGGCTCATATCGTGCTGTATCACTCCCACGCTTAATCCCAGCGCCTCATAAATAGGCCCCATCCACTCCCGGTCGCGCCTTGCCAGGTAGTCGTTCACGGTAATGATATGCACGCCTTTGCCCAGAAGGGCATTAAGGTAGACGGGCAATGTGGCCACAAGGGTCTTGCCTTCGCCGGTAGCCATCTCGGCGATCCTGCCCGAATGCAGGACCAGCCCGCCGATCAACTGCGCGTCAAAATGCCTCATTGATATGTTCCTGCGGCCGGCCTCGCGCACGGCGGCGAACGCCTCATGGATCACCTCATCAAAGGCGATATTCCGCAGGCCCCTTAGCCTCTCCTTGAGCTTCTGCCGCTCTTCCGGCACGGTATCAGCCAGTTCTGCCAGCAGCTCTTCTATCTCGGCCTCGTAGTCCTTCGCCCGGGCGGCGATCCTGTCTTTGAACTCAACGGTCTTTGCCTTAAGCTGCTGGTCGGTTAATTTGGCCAGCGGCGGCTCAAAGGAATTTATCCGCTCAATATCCCTGCTTAAAAGCTTGAGCGCGCGCTCATTCTGAGTGCCGATTATTTTCTGAAGAATAAAATTGATCATATGGAAAGGGTGCTGTCTTTGGCTGTCTTTCGCAGATATGCCTGCATAAACTCGTCAAGCCGGCCGTCCATCACCGCCTGCACGTTACCGGTCTGAAAATCGGTGCGGTGGTCTTTGACCATCGAATACGGATGCATCACGTAAGAACGTATCTGGCTGCCCCATTCGATCTTCTGTTTCTTACCGGCGATCTGCTCCATTTGCCTGGCCTGCTTTTCCCTCTCTAAGGTATAGAGCCGGGATTTCAGGACCTTCATCGCCACCTGCTTATTCTGATACTGGGAGCGTTCGTTTTGGCAAGATACAACTATACCCGTGGGGATATGCGTGATCCTTACCGCGGAATCAGCGGTATTTACGCTCTGGCCGCCAGCGCCCGAAGAACGGTAAACATCCACTCTCAGATCGGAGGGATTTACGGCTATCTCTATGTCCTCTTCTATCTCGGGAAGCGCCTCCACAGAGGCAAAAGACGTATGCCTTCTCTTATTGGCGTCAAACGGCGATATACGCACCAGGCGGTGCACCCCTGATTCACATCTAAGGTAGCCGTAGGCGAAACGGCCTTCTATTAGAAGCGTGGCGTTCTTTATGCCCGCCTCTTCTCCCAACAATATGTCAATAGTGCTGACCTTGTAGCCCTTGTCCTCCGCCCATCGGCTGTACATGCGCAGCAGCATATTCGCCCAGTCGCAGGATTCCGTGCCTCCGGCGCCGGCATTTATGCTCAAGATGGCGCTGCCCGCGTCAAACTCACCGGACAAAAGTACCCTCAATTCAAGCTGCCCTGTCTCCCCGCTGATCTCCTTTATATTTTCCTCTATCTGGTCCAGTATGACCTTATCTTCGTTGCTTATATCTAAAAACTCCTGCGCCTCCTCTATCCTTTTCTGCAGGTCAAGCACGACGGATACGTCCGCCTTGAGCGACTTTAATTCCTCCACGGACTTATTGGCGGAATTCTGGTCCTGCCAGAAACTGGGCTGGGACATCAGGTCCTGCAGGTCCGAGATGACTTTTAGCTTTTTATCTACGTCAAAGATAACCTCTTATCGCCTGAACCCTCTTATCCAATTCCTTCAACCTCGCCCGTATCTCCGCGCTCATTTTAACCTCCTTAAACCCTTCCTATTCCCTTTAATGACAGTAATAACTCGTCCGCGTTATCGGAATGCGCCAACGCGTCCTCCTGTGAAACCGTGCCCTGCTTGACCAGATCAATAAGCGACTGCTTGAACGACTTCATCCCGTAGATCTCGCCCTCCTCTATGAATTTGGGTATATCCACGAGGTTGTTCTCCCGTATCAGGCGTGCGATCGTGGGACTGAGAAGCATGATCTCATAAGCCGGTATCCTGCCTCCGCCCTTCTTAAGAGAAAGCAGCCGCAGCGATATCGTGCCTTTAAGCAGCCCCGACAGCTCGCTCCTTATTTCTTCGTGCTGATAGGGCGGGAAGAAATTCACTATCCTTTCCACCGTCTGAGGCGCGTTAACCGTGTGCAGCGTGCTGAACACCAATACGCCTGTCTCGGCGGCGGTCATGGCCGCCTTCATCGTTTCCGCGTCGCGTATATTGCCGATGAAGATCACATCCGGGCTCTGCAGCGTAAAGGCGCGCAGCGCCGCCGGGTAAGACGAAACATCAAGCCCCAACTCTCTCTGATTGATAAGAGAGCGCTTGTCCTTAAACGTGAATTCTATCGGCTCTTCGATGGTAAGCACATGCTTGCAAGAATTATTATTGATGTATTCTATCATGCTGGCTATGGCCGTGGATTTTCCGCTTCCCATTGAGCCGGTAAGAAGCACCAGCCCCCTGGCCTCCTGGCAGAGTTTTTTAAGCGTATCGCCGGGAAGGTGCAACTGGTCAAAATCCAGGATCACGTTGTTTACGTTCCTTATTACTATTGAAGGGGTATTGCGCTGGATGAATATGCTGACCCTGAACCTTCTGTCAAAATCAGATACGTAAAGCGCGAAATCAACGTCCATACATTGCTCAAAGGCCTTCCTCTGCTGCTCTGAAGCGACATCGCATACGATCTTCTGCATCTCCTCAACGCTCACCGGCTTACCCCCGGGCTCGCTCAGCGTGCCGTCTATCCTCATCCTCACAGGGCTGCCTGCCCTTAGGAACAGATCGGAGCCGTTGCGCTCAACCAACTCTTTTAGAAGGCCTTTGACGTCCATGCTTCCTCCTTTTATAAATAGCGTTTCATTATATCACCAATTTAATGATTTTGGCTATCTCTTTTTCCCGCCTTAAAAGTTTATTCTTGGCCGCGGCCCCCCGGGCAAAGCCGCCCAATGAACCGTCTGATCTGACCACGCGGTGGCAGGGCACATACGGCGCGAAGGGGTTCTTGTTTAAGGCGTTGCCCACGGCCCTATACGCGCGCGGCCTGCCTGCTTTGGCCGCCACCCATCTGTAACTGCGCGCCTCCCCCAGGGGTATTTTGGATACAACTCTGTATACCTTTTTTTCGAAATCAGTCAGTTTCATAGATTGCCATTCCCCACACGTAAGTGTGGGGTCTCTTCTACGCTTCTAAAGTCCTCTTCTTCCTCAAGAACCTATGATACTTCAGCGCGAACCTGTGCGCCTCATTCCTGATACGCTGGATCAAATGCATCGCCGGAGAATCCAGGTTAAGATCAAGCGGCCCTGTCCTGCCTTTTACATAGATCTTTTCTTCCTGTTTGGCTATACTGATCACGGGTATATTGAGGCGCAGCTCCTCCAGGACGCTTACGGCAGAATTAAGGTGGCCTATGCCTCCGTCAATAACGATCAGATCGGGATACTCCTTACCTTCCTTCATAAGCCGCTCGCAACGCCTCCTGACAACCTCTCGCATCATAGCGTAATCGTCTATGCCGGAAACGCCTTTTATTTTGAAACGCCTGTAATTATCCTTATCCGGCAGGCCCTCGTAAAAACTGACCATTGAGCCCACCGCGGCCGTGCTGGAGATGTTGGAGATGTCAAACGCCTCAATGCTCCGCGGCATTAACTTCAACCCCAGCAGGTCCTTTAACTCGCCGATCTCTTTCTTGTGTTCGCTTAACAGCCCTGTCCCGGGGCTGACCGCGCCCAAAGCGTTGATCTTGTCGCGAACCAGGGCCGCCTGTTCAAACCTCTGCTGCCGCGAGAGCTCCCGCATCTTCGCGGAAAGCTTCCTTACTACATCTTCGTACCTGCCCTCAAGGAACATCCTGACGTTTTTTACGACATTCCTGTATTCTTTCTCGGATATAGCCCCGATGCAAGGGCCGGGGCATAGCCCCAGCCGGTAATAAAGAGAGGGTTTTTTAGACGGTATCCTGCAGGCGCAGTCCCTGAACCCGAAGACAGACCTGGCTGTCTTCAACGCCTGTCTCAATAATTTCGCGCTGGTAAACGGCCCTAAATACGTCGCGCCGTCGTCCTTGCGGCCGCGGCAGATAAAGATCGAAGGGAACTTCTCTTTGGTTATCTTTACGAAAGGATAACTCTTATCGTCCTTCAGGGAAATATTGTATTTCGGCCGGTATTGCTTTATCAGGCGCGCCTCAAGCAAAAGCGCCTCTGCCTCTGTCCGGGCGCCGACAAGATCGACCCGCGCGGCATTGGAAAGCATTGCCTCGGTCTTGGCGTTATAAGGCGGGGTGAAATATGAGGCCAGGCGCTTCTTAAGAGAGACCGCCTTGCCCACATAC
This sequence comes from Candidatus Omnitrophota bacterium, assembly GCA_028707125.1. Classification (NCBI taxonomy): domain Bacteria; kingdom Pseudomonadati; phylum Candidatus Omnitrophota; species Candidatus Omnitrophota bacterium. The sequence goes on along the minus strand of JAQTUX010000001.1, from coordinate 190,496 downwards.
ACGATCCCTCCCTGAGCGTCCTTCATCAGGTACACGCCGGGAGAATCGGGCGCTTTCTTAATAATAACTTTATCTATCATTACGCTCTAAAAATTTCCTGATCTCGGGTAAATACGGATAGATCGCCAGCGCCTTCCTGAAATGATCCGCGGCCCTGTCTTCCATGCCCTTCATAAGATAAAGGTTGCCCAATCCCGCGTGCGAATGGTAAAAAGCGGCGTCCAACTCGATCGCCTTCAGGTATTCTTTCTCGGCGAGGTCATACTGCCTCAACCGCAAGTAGGTATTGGCTAAATTGTGGTGGCTCTGGGCATAGGTGTCGCTTATGGATATGGCCTTAAGATAATGATTTATCGCCTCCATATATTGGCCCTTGCTGTCCAGAGATATAGCCAGATTGTTCCAGGTCTTGGCGGACCGCGGCTCATAGCGCAGGATGAACCTTGATACCGCCTCCGTGTCTTTCCAATATTTATTGCGGGAGATGGTCAGCCCGCTAAAAATAATTATCGCGGGGACCAATATAACGAACGCGGCCCTGCGCGTATTGCGGCCTTCCGCCAGAGACACCAGGCAAAACAGAATTCCTGCCGAAGGCGCGTAGAACCAATGGTCCCAGACAATGGCGTTTATTTTAGCTATCAGGTTGCTCATCGGCAGATAACTGACAAAGAGCCAGAACAAGCCAAAGGCAAAAAGCGGCCTCTTCTTATAATTTACGGCGAATAAAATCAACAGAGCCGCTAAAATCAGGGCGGAAAACAGCACCTGGATGGAAAAAAAGTCCGTAAATACCGGCCAGGAGCTCTCAGGATGCAGGCCGGCGGGAAAAAATAATATTTTTAAACCGCGGACAAGTACCGTGAATAAAGTGTACAGGCGATAAATAAAGTTCTCGGTAAAAATATTGGCCTGGCCGTAGAAGTTCAGCGTATTGCTGAAATTCAGGAATGTCAGGCGCGACAATACGTAAAATGCCGACATCAACCAGAACGCGGCGTGCTGCTTGAATAACGCGGCCGGGCCCTGTTTTGAAAATAATCCCGAACGCGCGCCGAAAAAATGCATGCCAAGCAAAAGCGCGGGAAAAATAACCGCGCTCTCCTTGGAAAAAAGCGAAAAGGCGAAACCCGACAGGGAAACAGCATACCACCCTATCCTGCCGCCTTTCTTAAAACGGATAAACGCGTACAAGGCCAGCAGCATCCAGAACAGGTAAGAAGGCGAGGCGATCCCCGAGGTAACTGCCAGCTCTTCATTGTGTATGGGATGCGCCAGCCATAACAATACCGTGGAGCCGATAAATGCCCGCGGGATATTTTTACCGTGGAACAGGCGCGAAAGTATCAAATACAGGAAAACGCCGCATAAGGCATGGAACAAGATGCTGGCTATATGAAACGGCAAGGGTTTTATCCCCGCGAATTGCGCGATAAATCTATAGGCGGCCAATTGAAAAGGGCGCCAGAAATTTGATATGCCGCCTGAACCGGCCTTATAATTCTGGGTAAAATATCGCGGCAGGAACTCCCAGCTGCGCAGGTAATGATTGCGCAGGATTATCTCTTCGTCGTCTGCCCCGCCCCGTAAAAAGTCATTGTGCAGACTATTCGCGTAAATAATAAAAGGTAAAATAAAAATGAGCGGCAGCCAGAGAATATGCCTTTTACCGCCTACCGCCTTCTGAAGAGCCATTTTAGAAGTTCTCCCATCTCGGAGACCCTGAATAAGAGCGCGGCCAGGACAAATGTGAGCATGGCGGAGGCCAAAGTAACGATAAGCGCGCACGCCCTGGCATAAACAGTGTGGGCCGACAACGCGAGCCCGGCGTAAACCAACTTACATATAAGCGCCATCACAAAAGACGCCAGCAGTATCTTCAAGAAACAACGGAAGATCCTGGCCGCGCCCAGCGCGCCGATCTTCCGCTGCAGCGTATGGAACAAAACCAGAAAATTTACTATCCCCGCCAGGGACATGCTCAATGCCAGCCCTTTTATCCTCAGCGGCCACATAAGAATGGCGCTCAATATGACGTTGATTATGAACGTGGCAAAGGCTGTCTTCGCCGGGGTGCGCGTATCCTTGAGGGAAAAGAAACAGGATATGAGGATGTTGGAAGCGGCATACGCGAAAAGCGCGATGCAATAAAATGCCAGCGCCTCAGAAGTGATCCGGGTGGAGTACGCGCTGAATTTCCCTCTTTCAAACAATATGCTCACGATCGGATGGGCCAGCGCTATCAGCCCGATGGAGGAAGGCACGACCAGAAGAAAGGCGGAGCGCAGGCCGAACGACAGCTTACGTTTCAGCTCTTCTATGCTGCCCGCGGCCGCGTCCTCGGACATAGAAGGCAGGATCGCCTGAGAAAGCGCGATGGCAAAGATCGCCAGGGGGAACTGGAACAGGCGGTTGGCAAAATACAGGGCTGCCACGGCCCCTTCACCGACGACCAAAGCAAAAGAAGCGAATATGGTGTGGACGAAGGCATTAAGCTGGTAGATACTGCTTGAGGCAAGGCGCGGCAGCATAAGCCGGCCTATCTGCGTGGCGCCGGGGTGGCGCCATTTCTTAAAAAGATCTATCCTGAACCCTCTTTTCAACAGAGGCGGCACCTGCACACCCAACTGCAGCATCCCGCCCAGCAACACCCCTGTAACCAGGCCGGCAGTCCCTTCATGCCATACGCTTACAAATATTATCAGGGACAGATTCAGGAAACATGAGGCAAAGGCAGAGGTGGAAAAATGTTTGAGCGTGTTCAGAAGCCCGGCCGCGAACGCTGCCAGCCCTACAAAGAATATGTAGGGAAATACAAGCCGGTTGAGGAATATACTGATCCTCAATTTCTCCGGGTCGGCCATGAAACCGGGGGCCATAAGCCGCACTATCCAGGGGGACAGAACTATGCCTGAAAGCGTGACAGCTGCCAGGACTACGATAAGGATATTTAACACTACGCTGGCCAGGCCCCAAAATTCCTCCTTGCTGGATTTAAGCCGATAGTCGCTGAAAACCGGCACGAACGCGGAATTCGTAGCGCCTTCGCCCACAAAATCGCGCAGCAGATTGGGGATCCTGAACGCTACTACAAATGACTGGGCGATGGCGCCGGTGCCGAAAAAGTTGGCTATGACCATATCCCTTATAAATCCCAGCACGCGGGAGGTAAATATCCCCGATCCTATGATACCCGCTGATTTGGCTAACGACCTGTTTGTCGACATCCTTATTTTATCTTTGAGCCGTTGGCAACAGGTTTGTCCAGCGTGAGCACCGCGATGCCCTTTTCATCGCTGGCAGCCAGTATCATGCCCTGGCTTTCCACGCCCCGCAACAGCGCGGGCGCCAGATTATAGACCACTGCCACCTGCTTTCCCACTAATTCCTCTTTTGTGTAGGATGATCTGATGCCGGCGACCAGCTGCTTTTCTTCGCCTCCGCAGTCAACCTTCACCACATACAGCCGGTCCGCGTTGGGATGCTCTGTAACTTCTTTAATTGTAGCTACTTTCAGTTCTAACTTGGCAAAATCTTCATAAGTGATCATGTCCCCTCCTTGTAGGAATCATATTATATTACTATAAGTTGAAGCGCTCAAGTGGAAAATTGGCAATCTGAACGCTCATCATTTAAAAATAAGGGCGGCCCGTTTTATCCTTGATCGGATAATCTGAGCCGCCCTTAGCTGATCTGGTTAAATAATAATTATTCTGCCTCGGTTATATCCTGGCTGGAACGGGTGTTTCCCGGCCTTGGCTTCGCGCTGCGTTTACGGTTAACATGATCATTGAATTCCTCGCATTGCAAAACCGGAAAGCGGCGCGGAAAAACACAGGTTTTATCTGCGTTGCAAGTGCTGCATAAACCTTTATTTTCCATCTTCTACCTCCCCGCCGCGGCTTTTTGCCTGCGGTGATTGGAAGCCTGCCCCGCCTTGCCGTTCAAAACCGCCTCTGCCTCCTGCCGGTAAGCGTCCATGACATAAGGGATGCCTGAAACCTTTGCCGCCTCTTCCGTCAAAGACATTACGTCTCTGCGGGAGATAGAGGCAACCTTGAAATTCCTGCTTCCCGCCATTAACTGCTGCAGGCCGACTTTTATTTTCTGGGCAAAAGAATATATACCCAGCGCGCCCAAAGGAATATCCTTCATATCTTTGCCGTATTTCTCCAACAGCTCCTCATAACAGACAAAGATCTCTTTTTCGGTAGTGCCGTAAGCGGACACCGTGGGAGGAAGGCTGCCTTCTTTAAGCCAGTTGCCTATATTCTTTCCCACCATGCCGGGTATCATCAGCGCCCTGCCCATGCAAACCGCCCTGACATAAGGAGAGCCCATAGCGATCACCTTAAAGACATGGTCTTCGGCTGAAAACCCGCCTGCTATAGCGATATCCGGGATGCGCATCCCTTTCCTGGCTAACTGCTGGCAAAATTCATAGGTAAGCGCCTCAAGATAAAAAGTAGGGATACCCCACTCCTGCATCATCCTCCAGGGGCTCATGCCTGTGCCGCCCGGAGCTCCGTCAATAGTAAGCAGATCGATCCTGGCTAATGAGGAATATTTAAGCGCCATGGCTAATTCCCGCATGGAATAAGCGCCGGTCTTCAGCGTAATGCGCTTAAAACCCAGGTCCCTTAAGCGTTTGATCTCAGCCAGAAAGGACTCTTCGGAAACAAAACCCAGACGGGAATGGCGTTCAAATTCCTTGATAGCGCCGTCCTTGAACGCCTTCTGGTTGGCCTCCAGAGACGGGTCAGGGGTAACAATATAGCCGCGCCTCTGCAATTCCAGCGCCCTCTCCAGGCTCTTCACCTTTATTTCTCCGCCGATACATTTCGCGCCCTGGCCCCATTTTAATTCAATGGTCTGCAGGTTATGCTTCTTGCGCACGTACTCTGCCACGCCCAGACGCGTATCCTCGACGTTCATCTGCACCAGGATCTCGCCGTAGCCGTCATGAAAACGCTTGTAGGTCTCAATGCGCCTGTCCATCTCGGGAGAATTCTTGATCTTGCCTTTGCCGTCTAATTCCAATTTCGGGTCAATACCGCATACATTCTCTCCGCAAACCAGAGTGACACCCGAAATAGCGGCCCCTACCGCGAAATGTTCCCAGTTCTTGCGGGCGATCTCGGTGGAGCCCAAAGCACCGGTAAAAATCGGGGCCCTCATCTTGACCTTGATATCCCAGCCGTATTCGGCCTCGGTATTAACATCGGGAAATTTGGTATTATCGGGATTGCCTTCGACGTCTCCTGACAAACCCCTGGCGCCCAAAGCATAACCCTGAATATTTAGATGAGAATAATCTACGGGATAATCCTTATCCGCTCCGGCGGTGATCTCGCCGAAAGGCCCCGGATAGATCACTTCCCGGCCGCGGAAAGCGGCTTTAAAGATATCACAGTTGCCTTTACAGCCGTCCAGGCAACGCGAGCATATCCCCGATCCGGGGACCACATTTTTAGAACGGTTAAACGTCCCTACCGCGTCATTGGCATTCGGCCTGCTTAAATTCATACTAACCTCCCCTCCTTTTTTTACTTTGCCCATTCTCCCGCTTTAATCCACATGGATCAAGCTGACTTAGCTCGATAGGCAAAAGGCTGCTTAGCCCTTGGTTAAGTGTTTCATATCAGCCGCGAGGATGATCGCCTCCGCGACCTCGCGCATGGTCTTGCGGTTATCCATGCTGTATTTACGGATCTTTAAATACGCCTGTTCTTCGGTCAGCCCGTCATCCCGCATCAAGATGCCTTTAGCGCGCTCTATTCTTTTGCGCGTCTCCAATTCTTCCTGGATAACTTTGCTTTTGACCATTAACTCCGTATTCTCAATGGCTACCGCCGCCTGATTGGCAATGGTCATCAGGATCTCAATTTCTGTTTCCGTAAAATCATGGGGGGCGGAGGTATAGCAATTGATCACCCCTATGACTTTGTTCTTCACGGCTAAAGGAACGCATAATAGCGAAACCAGGCCTTCCCTTTTGGCAATATCTTTATGCTTGTACTCCTTCTCCCTGGCAACATGCTTAACTGCCATCGGCTTATTCTCTTTAGCAGCCTTGCCGGCAACGCCTTCGCCGATCTTAAGCGGGGGCTTGCGGTTATACTCCTCGCTCATGCTCTGCGTAGCCCTGATCATAAGTTCACCCTTCTCATTGATTAACATCAAGGAACAGATATTCGAACCCAGTATCTCCGCGGTCACGGTCACTATAAGGCGCAGTATATCCTCAAGGTACAGCTCTGAGGTGATGGCCTTGCTTATCTTGAACAGCGCTTTTATCTGTTCTTCAAAAAACTTATTTTGCATGGTATTGTACCGGCCCAAATAAAAAAGCGTTTTATACCGGATCAACCGGTATAAAACGCCATTGTTTTGCTAAAAGAAATGTCCTGTTTGTCAGCTAAACATTACTAACTAGGCAAAGGGAACATCCCTTTTAATTCTTCGGACACCGAATGGGAGAGGGCAATAAAAAAAGGCGTATCTGTCGCTTAACGCCTTTGTCCTTTCCCGGCACAAACACTGTGCCTTTACCTGATTTCCATTAAAAGGATAACATATTATCCCGGGTTTGTCAAGTATTTTGAGTTCGACAGCATGCTCAATCTTGTATAAATTATACAGGGCAGCAGGTCCTGTCTGGTGTCACAAAATGTGATACCATAAACAAAAAAGCCGCGGGGGACGCGGCCCTAAAAACTTAAACTTTTTCGCAAGTAAAACGCCGCTTTTTACGTCTATATAGTAGAGGGGGGAGGTGTAAAATGGCTGATTTGATTACTACAGAAGTAATAGCTACTAAGATTCTGATAATTAGAGGCAAAAGAGTCATGTTGGATAGCGATTTGGCGGTACTTTATGGCGTAAAGACAAAAAGGTTAAATGAACAGGTATACAGAAATATAAAGCGATTCCCTGAAGATTTTATGTTCCAACTTACGGAAGAAGAGACGGACTTTTTGAGGTCGCATTTTGCGACCTCAAAGCGAGGCGGCAGAAGATACCTCCCTTATGTCTTTACTCAAGAAGGGGTTGCAATGCTCTCAAGCGTACTCAATAGCGAACGCGCAATTCTGACAAATATACAGATCATGCGCGCTTTTGCACAATTTAGGCGCTTACTTTTGACCCATAGAGATTTAAGACGCAAAATTGAAGAGATGGAGAGAAAATACGATAAGCAGTTTGCCGTAGTGTTCCAGGCAATCAAACAACTGTTAGAGCAGCCGGCGGAAAAAGAGAAAAGGCGGATCGGGTTTCATACGTGAAGAAGGGCTGTGCAACAAAAAAGCCGCAGGGGGATGCGGCCAAAACCATACTCCGTCTCAGAGGTGGAGCGGTTTACGGGAGTGGAACGGTTGAACTCTTCTGCATCTCTTCCGCCACCTTGCGGTGATACTGTATGGATGCATAATTAGGGTCAGTTTCATCGAGATACTTCTCTGCCTGGGCAAAGTAGGATGCAGCCTGCGCATAATCACCCATATTCAAGTAGGCCGATCCGATATTACCCAGCGCCTGCCAATTGTACGACATCTGCTCTAAAACCTTTTTGGCATACTCAATCGATAACTTATAGAAGGTATCATCCTTATTCTGCTTATAGGGCTCGATCCCCTTCTCTAAATAGTTGGAGCTCAGGCTGAAGCTAAGCATGGCAATAATGTCCGGATCATCTGTTGCCTTAACCGCTGCTTCGGCCAATTCAATCGCCTTGTCAAAATCACGGTTAGCATAGTAGTAGTTGACTTTTTTCAGAATATCCTCTATGGTGGCCTCTTCACCGATCTCTACATTATCGCTTTCATCCGGAGACTTCATATATTCCGGGTTAATGATCTCAAGTTCGATCGACTCCTCCTGGGCGTAAACCGGGCCAACAACTGCAGTCAACATTATCATCAATACAGACACGCTTAATATCTTCATAAAGACCTCCTGGTTTTGGCCTTATTATACACCCGCCGATTAGAGAGGCGTCAATGGTTATTTGGGGCTAATCGGGAGGGGTGACGTCGTTTTGAGGGCTCCCGCCGCGCGGACCCGCCAAGACATCTGGCGGGGAGCACGGCGGGATACAAAACGACGGCAGGCCCCCTCCCTTCGTAAGAAGGGCATCGCAACAAAAAAGCCGCAGGGGGATGCGGCGGATAAGGCACCAAAATACTGTATTTTGGTGCGGAGGTCCTAAAATACATTATTTTAGGACCCGTTCAAACTTCCATTAATGGAAGTTTGAACGGGGGCGACGGGATTTGAACCCGCGATCTTCAGATCGACAATCTGACGCGTTAAGCCAGGCTACGCTACGCCCCCCAAATTTTTACGAAGTAAAAATTTGATCCCGAGTCGCCGCTGTCTCCTATATGATGCGACGAGGGACAAAAATTCAGAGAAGTTATTATATCATACAAGCAACAAATGACAACCTGATTTTGGTCCCTCGCAACATGACTACTATCAATAGTTGCTCGGGACAACACTCAAAATTTCCAACATTTAAACAAGAGAAATTTTGAGTGGTGGGCGCTAGAGGACTTGAACCCCTGACCTGTTGAATGTAAGTCAACCGCTCTAACCAGCTGAGCTAAGCGCCCGGATCTATCTACTCCGCCTTTTTCCGGAGGGCCTCAAAGGCGCGCAGGACCTCCAGAGGTATGGCAAAGATGATCGTGTTGGACTGGTCTGAACTGACGTCATTGATGGTCTGAAGTGTGCGCAGGTGCAATGCCCCGTCAGCGGTAGCCAGCATCCTGGCCGCCTTGGACATATTCTCCGCGGCAGCTACCTCTCCTTCGGCCTTGATGATCACCGCCCTCTTTTCGCGCTCTGCCTCCGCCTGTTTGGCGATGACCCGCTTCATCTCTTCAGGCAGGACGATGTCTTTAAGCGAGACCTCTATGACTTTAATGCCCCAGGGGTCTGACGCCTTGTCAATGATCTGCTGTATCTTGTTGGATACCTCTTCTCTCCTGCTAAGCAGGTCGTCCAGCGTGACCTCGCCCACGATATTCCTCATTGTGGTCTGGGCCAGCTGAGACATAGCGTAGAAGTAATCCTCAACTTCAATGATCGCGTGCTCCGCGCTGGATACCTTGTAATAAACCACCGCGTTGATCTTGACCGAGATATTGTCCTTTGTCATCGCCTCCTGGTCAGGCACATCCACCGCCTTGACGCGCATATCAACCTTCCTGTAACTCTCAAATACCGGTATGACGATGCGCCAGCCCGGCTCCATGATCTTCACGAATCTGCCGAACCTGAATTTCAGGCCGCGCTCGTATTCAAGGACCTGCTTTATTGACGATATTATCAGGATAACTATAATGGGGATAAACGGGATCATTTGGCACCTCCTAATGTTTTGGCCTTCTCTCTGGCCTCTTCTATGCCGCCGCACATATAAAACGCCTGCTCCGGCATATCGTCTGCCTTGCCTTCCACGATTTGAGAGAAACTTTCAATGGTCTCTTCTAATTTCACGAATTTTCCCTTGAGCCCGGTGAATTCCTCGGCAACGAAGAACGGCTGAGAGAGGAACTTCTGGATCTTCCTGGCGCGCGACACAGTCCTCTTGTCCTCTTCAGTCAGCTCCTCAATCCCCAGTATCGCGATTATATCCTTAAGCTCCTTGTAACGCTGCAGGATCCTCTGCACTGAACGGGCAGTCTCGTAATGCCTGATACCTAATATACCCGCGCTTAGTACGCGGCTGGTTGATTCAAGCGGGTCAACCGCCGGATATATGCCTAACTCAACGATGTCGCGGGAAAGCACGGTTGTCGCGTCTAAATGCGCGAAGGTTGCCGCGACTGCCGGGTCTGTGAGGTCATCCGCGGGCACGTATACCGCCTGCACAGAGGTGATGGAACCGTCGCGGGTTGAGGTTATGCGCTCCTGAAGCGCTGCCAGGTCAGAGGCAAGCGTTGGCTGATAGCCCACGGCAGAAGGCATCCTGCCTAAAAGCGCGGAAACCTCGGAGCCGGCCTGGATAAACCTGAATATATTGTCAATGAAAAGCAGCACGTCCTTCTTTTCCTTATCGCGGAAATGCTCTGCCACGGTCAGGGCGGAAAGCCCCACCCTGAAACGCGCTCCCGGCGGCTCGTTCATCTGGCCGAAGATCAGACAGGCCTTTTCCAGCACCTTTGACTGCTGCATCTCCAGCCACAGGTCATTGCCTTCCCTTGTGCGCTCGCCCACCCCGCCGAAGATGCTAACGCCGCCGTACTCCACGGCGATGTTGCGTATTAATTCCATTATGATAACGGTCTTGCCCACGCCCGCGCCGCCGAAAAGCCCGATCTTCCCTCCCTTTGAATAAGGGGCGAGCAGGTCGACAACCTTGATGCCCGTCTGCAAAATCTCGGTCCTGGTCTCCTGGCTGCCTAATCCCGGCGCCTCCCTGTGTATAGGCTCACGCCGCGTATTGTCAGGCAGGGCGCCTTTGTTATCTATGGGCTCGCCCAAAAGGTTAAATACGCGGCCGAGCGTCTCCTTGCCGACCGGCATAGTGATGGGGCCGCCCGTATCTACAACGCTCATCCCGCGCTTTAAGCCGTCGGTCCTGTCCAGAGCTATGCATTTTACCACGTTATCGCCTATATGCTGGTAGGCCTCCATTTTTAAAGAACTGCCGTCGGACTCCACATAAAGCAGGTTATAAATCCCGGGGAGCTCATCCTTGTTGAACTCAACATTGACTATGGGCCCTATTACGGACCTAATTCTGCCCTTGCGCATTTACCACCTCTATCAGTTCCTGAGTAATGGACGCCTGCCTTGCCTTATGATAGTTAATATTCAATTTGCCGACCTCTTCGCTTACCGAATCCGACGCCTGCTTCATAGCGATCATCCTTGTGAGCTCTTCTGAGGCCCAGGATTGCAATAAGGCAAAATGCAGGTTGTTGACGATGTAATGGAAAAATAATTCCTCCAGCAGCTCCTCTGCTGCCGGTTCATATATGTAGTCCAGGGATGCCTTATTTTTCTCTTCGGTGTCAAGGTCAAAAGGCAGAAGCTTGAATACATATGCCCTGCCCGCTGACTTTGCCTTGAATTGATTATAAATAAGATACGCCTCTGTCAGCCCGGAATGGACGTAGTCGTAAAAGATACTCTGCGCCACTTCTTCCAGGCCGTTAAATATTTCGCTCTTGGGCTCATGAGAGGAGAGGGCGTTGACAAAATTCACCTTCTGCCTGCCCGCCCTGACAATACGAAGGAACTTTTTGCCGAAGGAGACCACCTCTATGTCTTTGGCTGCCCTGTCCTTCAACTCCCGCATCAGCCGCCAGAATTCGGAGATCACGGCGTTGTTAAAGCCGCCGCAAAGCCCCCTGTCCGAGGAGAACGCCACGATCTTAACAATGCCCGGGCCGCCTTTTTTCTTCGCGAGCAAAGGATGAGCGGTATAGTTGATGTTCCCGCTTATAACGCGCATCAAAGACACAAGGTGCTGAAAATAAAACTGGAGATTGGCAGCGTGCTTCTCAACGCGCTTAAGGCGCGTCAACGCCACCACCTCCATAGCGTCAACTATTTTGCCTATCTGTTCTATGGACTGGATCCTGTTCTTGATCTGGCGTATTCTGGACATGCGATCTATACAAAACCTTTCTTAAATTCTGAAACCGCTTTTTTAATCCCGTCCTTCAGCGCGCCTGATAATTCTTTTTTCTCTTTTATATCCTTAAGCAGCGCGGAGTATTTAGAGCGTAAGGCATCGAGCATCTCTGCCTCAAACCTGCGCACCTTTTCAACCTCTATATCGTCAAGCAGGCCCTCTATCGCGGAAAATACGACCGCCACCTGCTCCTCCACAGGATACGGCCTCTGCTCATCCTGTTTGAGTACCTCAACCAGCCGCCTGCCGCGCTCAATCTGCCTCTGGGTGGCAACGTCCAGTTCTGTGCCGAACTGCGCGAAGGTCTCCATCTCGCGGAACTGCGCCAGGTCAAGCCGCAGCATTCCCGCCACCTGCCGCATTGCCTTTATCTGCGCCTTGCCGCCCACGCGCGAAACGCTTAAGCCCACATTCACCGCCGGCCTGACCCCCTGATGGAACAGCCCGCTCTCAAGGTATATCTGCCCGTCGGTGATCGAGATCACGTTGGTGGGTATGTAGGTGGTGACGTCTCCTGCCTGGGTCTCAATTATGGGCAGCGCCGTAAGAGAGCCGCCGCCTAACTCGTCGTTTAATTTGCAGGCGCGCTCAAGCAGGCGCGAATGGGTGTAGAAGATGTCTCCGGGATAGGCCTCCCTGCCCGGAGGCCTTCTCAAAAGCAGCGACAACTCGCGGTAACAATTGGCGTGCTTGCTGAGGTCGTCGTAAACGACCAGGGCGTGCCTGCCGCTGTCGCGGAACTCCTCGGCAATGGCGCAGCCGGTGTAAGGCGCGATATACTGCAGAGGCGTAGGGTCTGACGCGGTGGCGGAAATAACAACGGTGTAGTCCATTGCCCCGCATTTCTGCAAGGTCTCAACTACGCGGGCAACGGTTGAACGCTTCTGGCCTATGGCAACATAGACGCAGAATACCCCTTTGCCCTTTTGATTTATGATCGTATCTATGATTATGGCGGTCTTGCCTGTCTGCCTGTCGCCGATGATCAGCTCGCGCTGTCCGCGGCCTATGGGTATCATCGTATCAATCGCCTTAATACCCGTCTCGAGCGGCTCCTTGACCGGCTGCCTCTGCACAACTCCCGGAGCTATAACATCAATAGGCCTGAGTTTGTTTGTATCCAGCTTGCCCTTGCCGTCTATTGGCTCGGCCAGGGCGTTAAGTATGCGGCCTAACAACTGGTCTCCCACGTTGACCTTGATGATCTCCCCCGTGAGCCGCACCTCATCGCCTTCTTTAATGCCGCTTGTCTCACCGAATATGCTGATGCCGGCTGTTTCCTCTTCCAGGTTCAATATCATTCCTTTTATACCTGAAGGGAATTCCACCAGCTCAGACATCATTGCCTGGCCCAATCCATAAACCTGGGCAATACCGTCTCCAACCTCTATGACCCTGCCCACGCGCGCGGTATCAACCCTGCCCTTAAAGTTCTCTATTTTGCCGCGGATAATTGAAGTTATTTCCTGCGGTTTGATCTCCATATCAACCTGCCATTATCGCTTCAAGACTATTCTTTACGGAAAAATCCATCAATTCATCCCCCACCTGGATCTTAAGCCCGCCTAATAATGCCGGCTCCACCTTGACCGCCACATCAACTTCTTTTTTAAGGCGCCTGCTTAATGCCTGCGCCAGTTTTTCCTTCTGAGAGGGCTTCAATTCCTCTGCCGCTGTCACGAATACCTTAAGGCGCCTGCGCGACTGGTCAAACATATCCCTGTATCTCAAAAATATGCCGTGGATCATGTTCAGCCGGTTTCCCCGCGCGAGCACGCAAAGAAAGCTCTTCATAACCTCGGGAAAACGCGCCTTCGCGCATATGGACTCAAGGACATCCTCCTTTTCCCGGCGGCCTATGATCAGCGAGGAAAATACGCTGTGAAGCTGCAACTGTTCGTTTTTCAGCAAAGCAACCAGCCATTCCAGCTCCTCAAGCACATCTTCGCTGCATTTGGCGTGCTCCGAAGCCAGGAACAGCGCCTTGGCGTAACGTTCGTGCAGTATCTCCCATCCGTCCATAAAATTAATCCGCCCTCTCTGATGCCAGAATATTTTTTATGCCTTCCTCAATAAGCCGCTGGTGGTCTTTGGCGTCTATCTCTCTGCTGAGTATTTTTCCGGCTATAGCTACGGAAAACTCGGCTATTCTCTGCTCAAGTTTCTCCTGCGCGGCGTTAAACTGCCTGTTTATCTCCTCGCCCGCCTGCTTGAGCAGCCGCCCTGCTTCCTGCCGCGCCTCCTGTTCTATCTGCATCTTCAGGTTTTCCGCATGCAGCTGGGTATCGCGCTTAAGTTTCATGATCTGTTCCTGCGCGTCCTTTAAGTTCTTCTCCGAAAGCAGGACATTCTTACGCGCCTCTTCAGCCGCCTTATTCGCCGAATCTATGCCGCGGTTGACCTCATCCTGCCGCTTGCTCATAACTCCGAGTATGGGCCGGTAAAGAAGACGGCTGAGCAGCGCCATCAGGATGAGGAAGCTGATGATTTCTAATATTAAGGTAAGATTAAGGTTCATGTAACCACAAAAATCAGCAGTATGGAGATGACCAGCGAATATATGCCGGTGGTCTCTGCTACAGCGTCTGCCAGAAGCATAGTACGGATAATCGGGCCCTGCAGCTCCGGCTGCCTGGCCAGCGCCTCGCATGCCCTGCCTCCTACATAGCCCTCTCCTACTCCCGGGCCGATAGCGCCTATGCCCATGCACAGCCCGGCGCCCAGAAGCGCCGCCGCCCTGATAATTACATTTCCGTCAATAGGTACCGCCATATCAACCTCCTGTTTATTCCTGTTGTAATACGCCTATATAGGCAATGGCCAGCATGGCAAATACGAACGCCTGGATGCCGCCGATAAAAATCCCGAAAAACGCGCTGAGCGCCGGCTGGCTTAAGATCACAAGCGGCGCGCCGAAAAACTTAGGCAGGCGCATTAATAAAAGCGGTATCAAGGCAATGACCACCCCTCCCGCGAACATATTCCCGAACAACCTGAATGAATGCGAAAGCGTCTTGCTGAACTCCGAGATCACGTTAGATGGGAACAAGAACCAGAACGGCTCAAAGTACGCCTTGATATACCTTTTCAACCCCTTCTTCCTTATGGCCGAGACGTGCGCTACGATCAATACGAGAAGGGCTATCGCCAGGGTCGCATTCAAATCCCGCGTCGGGCTCTTCAGCCGCGGTATTACCGATGCCCAGTTGGCGATCAGCACAAAGAGAAATATGCTGAGTGTGAAACTGAGGTATCTTCTGCCTCCCTCTCCCAGGGAATCATCAAGTATGCCCTGGAACCACTCAATAAGCGCCTCGGCAAGGAGCTGCCTTTTGTTCGGCCGGACAGAGGCGCCTATACTTAACAAACAGGCCAGGGCCAATAATATGACGATTACCGCTACCGTCATCAGCAGGGTATCGGGATTGACCGCGACGCCCCTGCCGAAGATGGTTAATGTCAGCGTCTTCAAGCTGGCTATGTCCTGCACTGAATACCTTTCTTAGAAAATGACTCACAATATACGGCAAACCGGACGCTGAACAGGCCTATTGCCGCGCCTATAAAGGCGGCAAGATCGCTTTTTGCCGCGGCAAAAAGCGCAAGGGCCATAAGCAGGTATCTGCCGGTGTATCCGAAAACAAAATAAACGGGCATTATTTTATTCTGCGCGATCTTCTCGGCCTTTTTCGCCAGCATATTAAAATTGAATATGCTTACCAGCGAACCCAGCATAAGGCCCGCGCCCAGATAATACCTCTTCAGCAATAGCGCGATCACGGCAAACAGGGCAGCCGTAAAAAACGCCTTTTTTGAGATCCTTGCCTTCAGCTCATTCAGGTCTTCACGCATTGTTAAACCATTTTATCCTTCTGGATCAGGCGCCAGGCGCTAAGGAATGCCGCGATCAGCCCGAAGAACAGGAACACTACGGTAAATATGCCGCGCGTGTTAAAAAATCTGTCAATGCGGCTGCCGATCCATATGCCGATACCGATAGAGAAAAAGATCACCAGCCCCAGCTCCGTTAACAGCGCCAGGCCCCTCAAGGCCACCCCCTGCCAGATCATTATATGCAATAAGCCGCCGGCTGTCAATCATTCGGCGTATCGCGCTTATTCAAGCGCCGCCGGCCTTGTGCGCACGAACACCGATACCTTGTTATCGTGCGCCTCCACAAACCCCCGCTCTATGGCGAATGACTGCCCGCCGCCTGCCGCCTCCACTTTGATCTGGCCGCTCTTCAGCAAGGCAAGTAGCGGGGCGTGCCGGGCGAGTATGGTGAACCGGCCGCTCTTCCCGGGAAGGGTGACCGAACCCGCCCTTCCCTCAAAGAGTTTTTTTACCGGAGAACTGATAAGCAGGTCAAATTCGCTCATTTATTCAAGGCATCAATGATCAACCCCGCTTCTTTCCGCGGGTCTTTGGCCTTTATCACCGGCCTGCCCACAACAATGAAATCGGCGCCCTGTTTTTTCGCCTCTTCGGGAGTGGCGCGGCGCTTCTGGTCGTCGGAAGGCGCGCCTTCAAGCCGTATGCCCGGGCAAAGCACCACAAAATCCCTTCCCAGCCGCCTTTTGATCGCGCCTGCCTCATTGACCGAGGCGACGACCCCGTCTAATCCCGATCTTTTTGCCAGGCCGCTCAGGGCCAACACGCTGTTGAGAGTGGTTTTTTGGCTTGTGAGGACCGTAACCCCCAGAATAATCGGCGCGGCGCTCCTCCGCGCCTTTGCCTCCTGGCGCGCCGCCTCAACCGCCGCCTTAAGCATCTCTTCTCCGCCTGAAATATGCGCGTTGAACATATCCGCCCTGAGCCGCGCCGCCTGCCTGGCCGCGTTCGCTGCCGTATTGGGGATGTCGTGAAATTTCAGGTCAAGGAATACCTTCGCGCCTTTCGCCTTCAGAAACCTGATAATCTCCGGGCCGCAGGCGGTGAATAACTGACTGCCTACTTTAAACCATCTTACCCGCGGATAAAGCGCGTTGGCTATCTTTTTGGCGGCGGCAAGAGTATCCACGTCCAAAGCCACCACCAGTTTTGGCTTATTCTTTCCAGCCATATCTATACCCTGAGGCCTCCGATCAATTTCTTAATGCCGCTTAATTTATGTTTTCGCGTATAATCCTCCAACCCGCGGACGATTTCGCATGCGGTATTGGGATCAACAAAATTGACGGTGCCCACGCAGACAGCGCTGGCGCCGGCGATGATAAACTCCAGGGCGTCCTCGGCATTCATAATTCCGCCCATGCCGATCACGGGGATATCCACCGCTTTATATACATCATAGACCATCTTTAAGGCAATGGGCTTTATCGCCGGGCCGCTTAAGCCGCCGATAACATTGCCTAACCTGGACATTCGCGTATCTATATCAATGCTCATCCCATAAAAGGTATTTACCAAACTCACGGCATCAGCTCCGGCGCTTTGAGCTGCCCGGGCGATCTCTTTAATGTCGGTAACGTTGGGGCTCAACTTGGCGATCAAGGTCTTGCCGGTAGACCCGCGCGCGGCCTTCACAAACCTGTGTGTTACGGCAGCATCCTGGGCAACCAACTTGACACCTTGACGCTTTGACACCTTGACACCTTTTATATTCGGGCAGGAAAGATTCAATTCAATCGCGTCTATGGCTGTCTTATCCAGCCGGCTGCTGATAGCCGCGATCTCACCCGGTCCCTCTGCCGCGATACTGGCAATGACGCGGGTATTCAACCCAGCTAAATACGGCAATTTGTCTTCTATGAAGTTATCCAGCCCCTCGTTCTGCAGGCCGATGGAATTAAGCATGCCCGACGGCGTCTCTGCTACGCGCGGCGGCGGATTACCCGGGCGCGGCTTTAAAGTTATTGTCTTGGAAACTATCGCTCCGATACAGCTTAAGTCGATCAGGTCCTGGAATTCCCTGGCATATCCGAATGTGCCGGATGCCGCCATGACCGGATTTTTTAATTTAAGCTTTCCTATATTAACTGATAGTTTTGAAGGCATATTATTTTGTAAAAATCATCCTCAGGGAAAGGAATAAAAGAAATAAACCGAAAAGCCGCTTTAACATCGGTTCGGAAATATTCTGCGCCATATGCGCGCCTAACCAGCCGCCGGCAAAGAACCCCACACAGATAAAGGCGGCCATGGCCAGCTTAACGTTGCCGCTCTGATAATAACGCCAGGCAGCCAAAAGCCCTATGGGCGGCACCATCAACGCCAGAGTAGTTCCCTGCGCCTGATGCTGGGTCAGGCCGAGAATAAACACCATAGCCGGGATCAGGATAGTCCCTCCGCCTATGCCAAAGATACCACTGGCTATGCCGGCGACTAAACCTAATAATATATATGACAGTTGTTCCATTACCCCTCCTGTTCCTACATTATATCTCTCGCGTCAAACACAGGGCCGTCATGGCAGACGCGTTTATATCCGTATCTTGTTTCGATCACGCACCCCATACACGCGCCCAGGCCGCAGCCCATAAACTGCTCCATAGAAACCTGGGCTGGAATATTGTGTTTTCTGGAAATATCGCCGATTATTTTCAACATCGGTAATGGGCCGCAGGCATAGATGGACGCGGATTCCCGTAAAATATAATGTCGTAATAAATCCGTTACTTTGCCTTTGAACCCCGCGCTGCCGTCGTCAGTAGCCACCCTTACTTCACAGCCCAGTTTTTTAAAATCGTTCACGCAAATCAAGTGGCTCTTGCTTTTGGCGCCTATCAAAACTACGATTTTTCCTTTTTCCTTTTTCCTTTTTCCTTCCGTTAATTTTTCCGCAAGAAAAATTAGCGGCGCGACCCCCATGCCGCCGGCAACCAGTATCGCCGCCTCCGAAACGGAGCTTGTGTCAAATCCGTTTCCTAACGGCCCGATGATGTCCAATTTTACGCCCGGCCTCTTTTCAGACAATAACTCTGTGCCCCTGCCTGCTATTTCATAGGCGATCTCAATGCTGCCGGCCTGAGGACGCGCCCTGTGCACGCTGAAAGGCCTGCGCAAAAGGACCTGCGCTGATTGAGAGGTCCTCACGTGGACAAACTGACCCGGCTTAGCGCGCTTTGCGATCGTGGGCGCGCGCAGGATCAATTTACAGCGCGAAGGCGCGATATTAAAATGCCTGATTATCTCTGCCTGTTCCTGATAATGACTTTTCATTTCTGACACTTCGGGCAAAAATATGTGCCCCTTCCAGCCAATGCTATGCGCTTTATATGCGTCTTGCACTTAAGACAGGGCTTACCTTCCCTGCCGTAAACCTTATGGTGCGCGGCATAACTGCCCCTTCCGCCAGTAAGCTGAACATACTGGTCAACAGACGAGCCGCCGCAATGTATGGCTTCATTTAACGTATCTTTGATCTCCTTGAATAATGACCCCTTTTCTTTATCCGACAGCGACGAGGCAGGCCTTAAAGGGCTTATGCCCGCCCTGAAAAGCGCTTCAGCGGCGTAAAGGTTGCCTACCCCGGCAAGGAACTTCTGGTCCATAAGCAGGGGCTTTATCTTTGTGGGCTTCTTCGCCAGCATCGCCTTGAATTCCGCCGGCCCTATGTCAAACGGCTCAGGCCCAAGCTCCTTTATATAGGCAAGTTGTTTCCAGTCGTCAATGATACGCAATTCCCCTAAAATGCGCCTGTCGTTAAAATCAAGCGATGTCCCGTCTGAAAACAGGAATATCACCCTGCTTGCCTTGCCGCCTCCGGGATACACCAGCTGCCCGGTCATCCTTAAATGCACGACCAGGGACTTGCCGGAAGACAGCTCAAAGATCAGCGCCTTTGACTTCCTGATGATGTTTTTTATGGTTACCGCCTTCAAGGCCTGTATGAACTTTTCCGCGGACGGCTGCTTTATGACCTTCGCGTTACGCACGCGGACGCCTTTTATCTTTTTGCCCTTAACGGCCCTGTCTAACTGCCGCCTTATCGTTTCAACCTCTGGTAATTCCGGCATAAACCCGCTCCGAGTTTTTACTTTTTAATTTTTACTTTCTTATGATACTGCTGCAGCGACTTGACTTCAAGCGACTTCTTTTTTATTGCCTCTATGCCGTTCACTGAAGCGCCTGCCGCGGGGATCGTAGTTATGTAGGGAATGCCCTGCATGATCACCTCGGAACGAATCTTGACCTCGTCATTGCGCGGTATCCTGCCGGACGGCGTGTTGATCACAAGGTTTATCTTTTTGTCTTTCAGCAGGTCCAGAACGTTGGGCCTGCCCTCGGAAATCTTCTGTATGCCCTCCGCCTCTATGCCGGCCTCCTTCAGCGCCTTTGCCGTGCCTGAAGAGGCGATGACCTTAAATCCGGCCTTAACAAGCTTCTTTGCTATCGGTATTATCGCCTGTTTATCCCTGTCTTTTACCGAGATAAACACGTTCCCCTTAACCGGAAGATGCTGGCCCGCGGCGATCTGCGACTTGACATAGGCGCGCCCGAGGTCCTTGTCTATGCCCATGACCTCGCCGGTTGACCTCATCTCGGGCCCCAGCATGACGTCAACCCCGGGGAATCTATTGAAGGGGAATACCGACTCTTTTACAGAATAATAATCCGGGATCTTTTCTTTTGTGAACCCCAGCTCCTTCAGTTTTGCCCCTGCCATTACCTTTGCCGCAAGTTTTGCCAGAGGCACGCCTATGGCTTTTGAGACAAAAGGCACGGTCCTTGAGGCGCGCGGGTTTACCTCCAGAACATAAACGACCCCGTCTTTGACCGCGTACTGCACGTTCATCAGCCCCACGACATTAAGTTCCCGCGCCATCGCGTAAGTGGCCTGCTTTATCTCGTTGATCGTCTTCCGCGGCAGAGAATGCGGGGGCAGGACCATTGCCGCGTCCCCTGAATGCACGCCCGCCTCCTCTATATGTTCAAGCACGCCTCCAACGACAAAGGTTTCACCGTCGGCCACCATATCCACGTCAACCTCTATCGCCTCTTCTAAAAATTTATCGATCAGTATAGGGTGCTCCGACGATACTAAGCTCGCCTCTTTTATATAGTTCTTAAGCAGCCGCTCCTCATACACTATCTCCATTGCCCTGCCGCCTAAAACATACGAAGGCCTGACTAAAACAGGGTAGCCGATCTTCCTGGCAACTGCCTGCGCCTCTTCAAAGGTAAAGGCGGTGCCGTTCTGCGGCTGTCTTAGTTTCAGCTTATGCAGCAGGTTTTTGAATTTTTCTCTGTCCTCGGCAATATCAATGGACTCGGGGGAGGTGCCGATAATGTTGACCCCCGCCTTCATCAGGGGGATTGTCAGGTTAAGCGGGGTCTGCCCGCCGAACTGCACTATCACACCGCCGGGCCTTTCCCTGTCGATAATATTGAGCACGTCCTCCTTTGTCATGGGTTCAAAATACAATTTATCGGAGGTATCGTAATCCGTTGAGACCGTCTCGGGATTGCAATTTACCATTATCGTCTCAAAACCCATCTCTTTCAGGGCGAAAGAGGCGTGCACGCAGCAATAGTCAAACTCTATGCCCTGGCCTATGCGGTTAGGTCCGCCGCCGAGTATCACTATCTTTTTTTTCTTGTTGGGCCGTGATTCGTCCTCGGATTCATAAGACGAATAGAAGTAGGGCGTGTAGGCCTCAAATTCCGCGGCGCAGGTATCAACAAGCTTGTAAACCGCGCCTATGCCCGCGGCCTTTCTGGCGCTCCTTATCTTATCCTCCGTTGAGCCGGAGAGCATGGCCAGCTGCCTGTCGCTGAAACCCAGCTGCTTGGCTTGCTTCAGGCAAGGCGCGTCTATACTGCCGGCGCCGGCATTGGCCCTTATATCTCCTTCAGTCGCCACGATCTCCTGAATATTCTTTAAGAACCAGGGGTCTATAAAGGTCAGGCAGTTTATCTCCTCTATGCCCATGCCCAGCCGCATCGCGTCCGCGATATAGAATACGCGCTCGGCGGAAGGCACGCGCAGTTTTTCCCTGAGAAACTCCTTCAGATGATTACCGTTCTTGAAGTCGCCCTTGTTTATCAAAGGCACAAGCCCGGACCTTCCTGTTTCCAGAGAGCGCAGCCCCTTCTGCAGCGCCTCTTTGAATGTCCTGCCTATTGCCATTGCCTCGCCCACCGACTTCATTGAAGTAGTAAGCGCCTGTTTTGCCCGGGGGAACTTCTCAAAGGTAAAGCGCGGCACCTTCACCACGCAGTAATCAATAGCGGGCTCAAAGGAAGCGGGGGTCTCTTGTGTTATGTCGTTAGGTATTTCATCCAGCGTGTATCCCACGGCAAGCTTCGCGGCGATCTTGGCTATGGGAAATCCCGTCGCCTTTGAGGCGAGCGCGGATGAACGCGAGACCCTGGGATTGATCTCTATGATGACCATCCTGCCGGTTTTTGGGCAGACGGCAAACTGGATGTTGCAGCCGCCGGTATCCACTCCTATCTGGCGTATGGCGCGTATTGAGGCGTCGCGCATCAGTTGATATTCTTTATCGGTCAGGGTCTGGGCAGGCGCCACGGTTATGGAATCCCCGGTATGGATCCCCATGGGGTCAAAATTTTCTATGGAGCAGACGATCACTACGTTGTCCTTGGCGTCGCGCATCACCTCAAGTTCGTACTCTTTCCATCCTACCACCGACTCTTCAATGAGGATCTCGGAGATCATGCTGTAATCAAGCCCTCTCCGGGCGATCTCCACAAATTCGTCGTTGTTGTAAGCCACGCCGCCGCCTGTGCCCGCGAGCGTAAAACTGGGACGTATCACAACGGGCAGGCCTATTCTCTTAGCTACCTTCAAGGCGTCTTTAATATTGTAAGCCCTGTCTGACCTGGGCAGGTCCAGGCCGATCTTGGCCATCGTCTTCTTGAACAGCTCCCTGTCCTCCGCCTTTTCTATCGCCTTTCTGCTGGCGCCGATCATCCTGACTTTGTATTTATCCAGAATGCCCTGCTTGGCAAGCTGCACAGACACATTCAGCGCGGTCTGGCCTCCGATCGTGGGCAGCAGCGCGTCCGGCCTTTCTTTGGCGATTATCTTTTCCACCATCTCAACAGTTATGGGTTCTATGTAGGTGGCGTCGGCAAACTGCGGATCGGTCATAATGGTCGCCGGATTGGAATTGACCAGGACTACCTTGTAACCCTCCTCCTTCAGCGCCTTGCAGGCCTGGGTGCCGGAATAATCAAACTCGCAGGCCTGGCCGATTATGATAGGGCCTGAGCCGATTATGAGGATCTTCTTAATATCTTTTCTTTTTGGCATATTTTTTCATTAGATCAATGAACTCATTGAACAGATAGCTGGAATCATGCGGCCCGGGCGATGCCTCGGGATGATACTGCACTGAAAACAGGGGCATCTTTGTATGGCGCAGGCCCTCGGATGTCTTGTCATATAAATTAATGTGCGTCGGCTTTACCGACCTGTCCGGCATAGAGTCCATATCCACGCAAAAACCGTGGTTCTGCGCGGTTATCTCTACCTTTCTTGTCTCAAGGTTCATCACCGGATGGTTGGCGCCGTGATGGCCGAACTTCAGTTTGTATGTACGCGCGCCCAGGGCAAGGGCTAAAAGCTGATGCCCCAGGCAGATCCCGAAAATAGGAAGTTTGCCGAATAGTTTCCTTATTTCTCTCACCGTATACAAGACCGCGGCAGGGTCTGCGGGGCCGTTAGAAAGAAAAAGCCCGTCCGGCTTAAGCCCAAGTATCTCTTCGGCCTTCGCGCGGGCGCTGACAACCTTTATAGAACAACCGAGCCCGGACAATATCCTCAAGATATTACGCTTTATGCCGTAGTCCATTGCCACCACTTTGAGCGCCCTGGCCTTACTGCCGTAAGGGATATCCCAATCATAATCTTTTCCGCAGGTCACATCTTTCACCAGGTCAAGCCCGACTAACGAGGGCACGGCCCGGGCCTTATTTATGAGGCGCTTTTTGTCCGGCTCCAGCGTTGAGATCACCCCCCTCATCGCTCCCTGCAGCCGTATATGGCGGGTGAGACAGCGCGTATCAACCGCCTGTATGCCGACGATATTGTGCTTCTTCAAATACTCATCCAGCCCCGTCTTGGCGCGCCAGTTTGAATACAGCGCGCTCGCCTCCTTCACCACAAACCCCTGAGCCCATATCCTGCATGACTCCACGTCTTCATCATTGACCCCGTAGTTGCCTATCAAAGGATAGGTCATCGTGACTATCTGCCCGGCATATGAAGGATCGGTCAGTATCTCCTGATAGCCGCTCATTGAAGTATTGAACACCACCTCTCCCCCTGCCTCTCCCGCGGCTCCCAGGGCCTGCCCTTCCAGGAAAAAACCATCTTCTAACGCCAATACGGCCTTATTCATTTCGTCAACTCTCTGACCTTTGCTACTGCTTGCTCAACGCTGTCAACCTTGATAACGCCCGGTATGTCCCACGTATCTATGCCTATAACCGGTTTCTTATACTGAAGGCCATAGGCGATCTCTGAGAGGGTGCCGTATTCACCCGGCAAGGCGATGAGAATATCCGCTGCCTTAACCACAAGCACGTTGCGCACAAGGCCCATTCCCGTAGGAATGATTATATCGCAGTATTTATTCGCCCCTGCCTTGTCCTCACAGGGGATTATACCTATTGTCTGTCCGCCGCCTTCTTTAAAACCCTTGCAAACTGCCTCCATGACCCCTGAAAGCCCGCCGCAAACGATATTATCTACCACTTCAGCCAGTTTTTTGCCTAAATTATGGGCTAATTGCTCCACTTTAGCCTCATTTTTATGCGACCCTATAACCCCCACCACCACTTTGGCCATATCACCCTTTCTCCAATCTTAGTTCTGTATTGAAATGCCCCTGACAGGAGTCGACCGTCGTCGCTTCGCTCCTCCCCAAAGGGGCTCTGCCCCTATGGCGCTCCCCCGACGTATCGTCGGGGTCGCTGTTACCCCGAAAGCGCGGGGGAACTTTTCCCCCGCACCCCCTTAGGTTCGCCTCCTGCGATATTCAGTGCCCCTGACAGGAGTCGAACCTGTACAACCAGCTCCGGAGGCTGGTGCGCTATCCATTGCGCAACAGGGGCATTAAGACCCGCCTTCTAAAACTATATCGTATTTTTCAATGGAGGGGATTAAATTAAAACCCACCCCGATTATCATCTGCTCAAAGCTCTTGGTGGTCTTACTTCTAAAATTGCGTATTTTTATGATCCCTGAACCGATGGGGTAAGTTTTATTAAATAAGACGATCTTGAATACTGCCAGGGCGAAGTTTCTGCTGGATTCGTTCCTTATCTGGCCGGTAACGATCGTCCATTCCTCGCCTCTCCTGAACCCGACATTATAAGTAGGAAATAACATAATGCGCTCTCCGCGCGCCTAAAATAAACTTAACTGCTCTTCCGGCTTTCGCGGCTTATCGTCGCCGAAGATGGATATTATGCCGTATTCGCCGTCAAAGCCCGGTTTGATATCAACCTCTCCCCGCCTTACCCTTAAGACAGCGTCTGCCAGGCGCCTTTCCAGGTTATTCACCAGGCTGTCTTCGCCGGCGCGCAGGGTTATCTCAAACTCGCTGCCGAATTTCGCGATAGCGCTGCGGTATTCCCTTTCAACGGCTAAAGCGCTCTTGCCCAACCCCTTCACTTCAGCGATTATTTCATCAAGGGGTATGAGATTTTTGAAGGGTATGGCGTTATCAGGGCGCGCGCCCGCGGGCCTGTCTGCCAGCTGGTCAACGCGATTCATCACCCCTACCGTAAGGTACTTGCCGCACTTGGGGCACTTGCCTCTATGCTCCTTGGTTTCTTCGGGAGAAAATCTTATGCCGCAGTTTCTATGCCCGTCAAAATGGTATTTGCCTTCTTCGGGGAAAAATTCTATTGTGGATAGAAACCTGTTTTTATCCTTTGTCCTCAACGTATCTCTTATGGCCTTATAATCTAATTCACAGTCAAAGATATTGGCTTCTCTGCCGATCTTCTGCGGAGAATGTGAATCCGAATTGGAGATCAAGGCATATTTGTCCAGGGCGGAGAGCCGCCAGTTCATCGCGGGGTCGCTGGAAAGCCCGGTTTCAAGCGCGAATATCTTCGGCGTCTGCCGCTCAAAACAATCCTCTATCCTGTCAAAGCCCGACATTGAGCCGAACAACGAGAACCAGGGGGTCCAGATATGCCCGGGCACGACCATACAGTTTTCGTCAATGTCAAATATGATGCGCGCCACCTCCGCGGCGTCCATGCCCAGTATCGGCCTGCCGTCCGAAGCAAGGTTGCCGTAACGAGCCAGCATAGCGTTGATCTGTTCCACGCTTTTAAACGAAGGCGCCAACACTACATTATGTATGCGGTAGCCCTTGCCTCTCTTGGAGTATATGCTGCTTATCTCCGCGCTAAGAATAAACCGCACGCCGTTTTTGTGCGCATAAAGCCCACTGCCTTCATCTTCAAGGTTTGCCTTTAATTCCTCGCACCAAAGATGGTGCGTAAAATCTCCGGTGCCCATCAGGGCGATGCCTTTAAGTTTAGCCCACTCCGCGATATTGGCCACGTCCATATTGCGGCTGGTAGCGCGCGAATATTTTGAATGAATGTGAAAATCAGCTATGAATTCCATAAGCCACCTTACCTGAGCAGATCGTATATTCTACCGCGCCTTTCAGTTCTCTGCCTAAAAACGCGCAGTTTTTGGACTTTGAAACCAGTCCCTCGCGCCTGACTATCCATGCCTTGTCCGGGTCAACTATAACGATATCCGCGTCCCTGCCTATGCTTAACGTACCTTTATCTATACCCAAAATCCTCGCTGGATTAAGCGCCATCTTCTCTACGAGGCCGGGCCAATCCAATATTCCCTGATCCAACAGCTCAGTAATAGCCGCCGCCAATTCTGTCTCCAGGCCGATCACGCCGAACTCCGCGCGCTCAAACTCGATCTCTTTCTCATTCTCCGTATGCGGCGCGTGGTCCGAGGCGATCGCGTCAATGGTACCGTCTCTTAAGCCCTCCCTGATTGCCGATACATCCTCTTTAGAGCGCAGGGGCGGGTTCATCTTAAAATTAGCGTCGAATCCCAGGACCGCTTCTTCCGTCAGGGAAAAGTGATGAGGCGTGACATCGCAGGTTACTTTCGCGCCATTCTTTTTGGCGCGCCTGATCATCTCTACTGACTCGCGGCAGCTTATATGCGCGATATGAACGGCTGAACCCGCTTTCGCGGCCAGATCAATATCCCTCTCTACGCGTTTATACTCCGATTCCCGCGATATCCCTTTTAAGCCCATGCGCGTGGAAATGATCCCTGAATTTACGCAGCCGTGATTGGAAAGTTTTTTATCTTCGCAGTGGCAGATCGCCAACATGCCGTTTGCCTTTGCCTTCTTAAGGGCTTCGAGCATCAATTTATCGGGATCCAGGGAAGAGCCGTCATCGGTTATGGCTGCTATGCCGAGTTTTTTTAATTCCGCGATGTCAGTCAGTTCTTTTCCCTCTCGCCCCTTTGTAATTGCCGCGGCGATAAAGACGTTGGCTGAGGCGGTGCTTTTTATTATCTCTTTCAAGAATGAAACATTTTCCGCGGAGTCAATACTTGGTGTCGTATTCGGCATAGCCAGAACGCTGGTCACTCCGCCTTTTAAGGCGGCCTTCGTCCCGCTTGCCACGGTCTCCTTATCTTCCCTGCCCGGCTCTCTTAAGTGCACATGCATATCCACAAGCCCGGGTAAAACGATCTTTCCCGCGGCGTCAATGACCTTCGCGGAATTCGCCCTGATATTCTCCGCCACCCCGGCGATCCTTCCGTTCTCCGCCAAAACATCGCGGACGGCATCAACCTTATTTGCCGGGTCAACCACCCGCCCGTTCTTAATCAGCAGCTTTCCCATTGATCGCCTCGTTGGCCTGCGCTACCAGGAACAGGGCCGCCATCCTTACCGCTATGCCGTTGGTCACCTGTTCCAATATCACGGAATTTGCTCCGTCGGCGACTTCGCTGGACATCTCAATGCCGCGGTTGATCGGCCCGGGATGCATAACGACAATGTCCTTCTTCGCCTTTTCTAAACGTTCCCGCGTGATCCCAAAACTCTTAAAGTATTCCAGCTGCCGGGGGAACGCCAGCGAATCATCCCGCTCAAATTGCATGCGCAAGACATTCACCGCGTCGGCGCCCTTTAATGCCGCGCCTATATCGTGAGTAACGCTTACCCCCGTTTGTTCTATCGCGGGCGGTATAAGCATGGGAGGGGCGCAGACGGTTACCTTTGCCCCTAATTTAGTCAAGCCCCAGATGTTTGAACGCGCCACGCGCGAATGCGCGATGTCGCCTACAATACTTACCTTTAACCCCGCGATCTTGCCCAGTTTTTCCTTCAGGGTAAAAATATCTAAAAGCGCCTGCGTGGGATGTTCATGCCAGCCGTCACCGGCATTAACCACGCTCGCCTTAAGGTGCCGCGCCAGCATAATGCCCGCGCCGGAATAATTATGCCGCACCACGACAATATCTACTTTCAGGGCCTCAATATTTCTGCCCGTATCGATCAGGGTCTCTCCCTTGCGCACGCTGGAGGTCTCGGTGGCGATATTGATCACGTCGGCGGATAATCTTTTGGCCGCTACCTCGAAAGATACGCGGGTGCGCGTAGACGGCTCATAAAATAGATTTACCACCGTCTTCCCGCGCAGGGCGGGGACCTTCTTTATCTCCCTGGTGGATACCTCTTTAAATGACTCCGCGGTAGAAAGGATCAATTCTATTTCCTGCCTGCTTAGATCCTCTAACCCCAACAGGTCTTTCCTTGTCCATGCTGCTGTCTCAGCCATCCGTCTCCACGATTACGACTTCGTCTTTGCCGTCCGCTTCCTCCAAACGCACCTCCACGGTCTCATTCTTAGAGGTAGGTATGTTTTTGCCGACATAATCCGCCCTGATAGGCAGCTCCCTGTGCCCGCGGTCAACCAACACCGCCAACTGCATTGATCTGGGCCGGCCAAAATCCATCAACGCGTCCAGGGCGGCGCGGATTGTCCTGCCGGTATACAAAACATCGTCAACTAAAACCAGATTTTTATCTGTGATGTCAAAATCAATTTCTGTCTTATGCACTACCGGCTGCTGATTTACCAGGGTCAAGTCATCACGGTATAAGGTGATATCCAATATCCCCGCCGGGACCTGAATATTATCGATCTTTTGAATACAGGCGGCAATGCGCGCGGCAAGATATACACCGCGGTTCCTTATGCCTACAAGGCACAGGCCCTGCGCGCCTTTATTCTTTTCAACGATCTCGTGGGCGATCCGAATGATCGCGCGCTGGATCGCCGCGCCATCCATAATAAGCGCTTTTTGTTTCATCAATTACCCCCTATAAACAAATAAACCACCCATTGTTATGGGTGGTCGTATAGTAATCTCGCTTATGCACACTATCATCTTGTCTCCCTTGCCGGCCTCTCAAGGGCCGGGCTTAAAGGTTATTTTAATATAACACAAAAAATATTATTGTCAAGCAATTAATTGTCCTGATATGTCAGTCGTTATCCAGGAATAATGAACTAAGATTATCTGCCATTAAAGCATAGCCATTTTCATTTGGATGGTGCCTGGCAAATTTATCTTCCCAATCTGACGAATCAGGCAGTTGTTGCTCAAACAGCCTGTCCTGATCTACGAGAACCGCATCTTCTTCATCGGCTACTTTGCGTATAATATTATTAACGGTATCAAATGAAGCGTGATTTGAGGGATATGTGAGAAAAACGAGTTTTATATTCCAATCGCGGCATAATTTAGCAATCAACCTCAGGTCTCTCTCTGCCACATTCCAAGCTATACTCAATATTTTATCTTTCATACGTTCCCCTGTAAGATTCTTAATAAGCTCTGGCTCCCACAGGTCTCTTGACCGAAGGAATTTCTCTGTCGGCTTATGTTGATTGCCGAAGGTAAGTTTTATAGTGTGATAAAATTGATTGTAATCCCCTGCTATAATATACTGTCCGGCCAAAGATTCCCTTACCTCATCCATCGAATGATCGCTTGAACCAAGTTCTTCTTCTATTTTTGCTATCATGCTCCACCCCTGCTGACTATTCTCATCCTTGGCGGACCCTATATATTTATTATAATTATATAAAGACGCCAGTCTTGCTAAACGTCTCAAACCAATCTTAGCCAAAAGATTTCCTAAATCTTTTTCCTGTAAGAACAGTGGTTCATGGCCATAGGCTTTGTAAGCAAAAGAACTCACCCTGTCAACTGCCTCAGAGTTCCATCCATTATTTGCGCCGGTTAAAACAAACACCCACTCAAAATCCCTGCGGGATGCCTCATTAATAAACTGCAAAACTGCCTGGGAAGAGTTTGAACTAGACCAACAGGCCTTCCGGTATGAATAATCTCCCTGGAAAGCCCCTGCCTTGAGCCCCTCAATAAACTGCTCTGGAAACCCTCTGCCGATAGGCGCCTCACCGCCTTCTACCCATGAGTCGCCGATAAAAAGAAATTTATACTTTTTATTTTCTGCCCCTTTTACATATTGTCTGTGCAGTAAAGCCTTCTTATAGACCCAGCTATTAAAAGCCAGCAATTTATCCAATAATACAATCGCAAGACACCAAGCAATAATACTAAATAGTATATACAGACTTATGCGTTTAAGGCGCTTTGATTTAGCTGGTATCATAATTGCCTCTGCAGGGTGGGGTTTAAGAATATGCCGGCCAGCATCCAGAACATTACCAGCGGAGTACCCCAATAGAAGGAATCATAGCTCAAATGGAATAAAAACATCCCGGCTAAACTCAGCGATACGGCGACCTGCATTGCGCCTGCGGCGTATCTCTCTGCCCTGCGCAACACCCCGGCTATCCTCTTGAGCAGCACAGCAACAAAGAGCATAAAAGGAATGAACGCCGCCAGCCCCATCTCCGCTAAGATTGCCATATAGTTATTATCCGGCACCTTGACTAAATCCGGCGTCTGCCGCTTAAGGCCAGAATAATCCATGAAGTCACGCCTGTAATGGTCCAAGCCGATACCAAAAACCGGGTAGCGCAGGATAATCTGCGAAGCGACAAAATAAGAGTTGGCCCTGTGCCCTAGCGTAGAGTTTAGGCGCCCCGGGTCGGTTATATCTCTCTTTATATAACCTAAAGAGTAACCGATAAAAAACATCAGTACTAATAACACCACAATTAAAGCGGCCCTGGCTCTTCTTAATATTTTTAAAACAAACAGAAAAACGAGCATTGCCGTAACCAACCATGCCATTTTGCTGAAGGTCAATAAAATAGCCGTAAGATTAAGCAACAACGAGAGTATTAATATAACTTTCGCCGTCCTGCTGTGGGCGTCTGGCGCAAACAGGTATGATAATGGCGCTGCCGCCGTCAAATATACACCCACAATCGTAGGGTGATAAAGCGTGGCAAATACCTTGGGAGAATATAATGCCCGTCCGTAATACGGGCTTTTTATCAATCCTTCATAAAGAAAATTCCTGCCCATGATAAACTCCACTATGCAATATACGGATATTACGCTGGCCAATATGTAGATAATCCGTAGTGTATTTTTACGCTTATCATACGGCAAATGTTTGAATATAAAATATGTAGGTACGATTGGCAGGAGCGAATAATTGAAACGGCGCAGAGCCAATAGATTGTCTTCCGCCAGAAATACTCCGCAAAAGGCAAAAAATACAAAGAGCAATACCAGGGCATCGGTTTTATCGCAATGCTCCCGTCTGTGAATTAAAAGGGATAATATAAAAGCGGAGATAAGCGCGCAATTTATAAAGGCCGCCCCCGAGACCAGGACCGGCTGCGGTAATAAAGATACTGAGAAGATCAATAAAACAGCTGTCAACCAGATAAGTTTACCGGTCATCCGGCCCTCCCGGAAAACGGCGCCTTAACAAGCGCCTCCTCTGTTCCGTAACGTCCGGCACAACGCGTTTACCTCTTGGGAATCCTGTGAATATACACTTTCTTGTCGTCAACCTTAAAACCTCTTAACGGTACAGCGCCTATTTGATCAAACATGCCGCAGAGCTTCCGGTTGTGCCCCCCGTTCTTCGGGGAACAGAAAACGATGTCGGCTTCGGCGTAATTCATTCCGGCCCTGACAACATCCAGTGGCCTAGCGACATAGCCGAGGCAGGGATATGATAAAGCCAACGACTGCGGCCACACCGCCAGCACAACCTCATCGGCTAAGCTATGCTCTATGAAATCCGCCGCCTGCTTTTCGGCATAAACCAGGTCCAGATAATTCAGGTGCGCCCCTATCCTTTCTCCGCCTGAAACGCCCGCGTCACCATACCAGTTTGTTACAAAAAGTATGATCTGCAGCCCGGAGATTATCGGCAGGCATGCGGAGGAGGCGCGACCTATCCTTGAGATTACGGCACAGCATAATATAAAGAATCCGGGGTATAAAAACAGCATATACCAGGCGACCGTACTGCGTATAGCCGCAAAGAATGCTATATACACGAGGATAAAAATAGAAATGGGTGCCAGATACCGCCTGCCGGAGGTTGGCCTCCCCTTCGTATAGACCAGACCGCCCCCAATGAGCAGGGCCGCGCTCATAAACCATTTATAATCGTCTATGAACAACTCTTTACTGCGCTGTAGAAACCGCTGTATGTCGTCGGCCGGGGACATGTCAACATAATATAAATGCAGCGGGGGTATGAAACTGCCGAAACGAATTTTAAACATAATCATCCACGCCAGATAGCATAAAATCGGAGATAGCGCAACCAAAAACATTCTTGCCCTCCCGCCGGGCCGGTGTCTACCCGCCAGATACGCTGCGGACAGCACAATCATCGGAATGGCCGTTGCCTTTGTCAGTACGGCACAGGAGGCAAAAAGTACATATTGAAATACCCGCTCTTTTAACGCATAGTAGATTGACATAATCATAAAGGCGGCAAGGAATACATCCCTCGTAAACATCGCCGACTGCGTAAAAAACAGGGGTGAGGCCAGCAATAAAACAGCGGAATATAGGCCCGCTCTTTTATCGCCTATCAGACAACCCAGCTTATAGGTGAAGATAAGCGTCAAGGATGAGAATGCCAGCGATACGACATGCCCCACCCAGGTGGCATAATTAAGAATGCGCAGGAATAATTCGGTGATTAAGCAGGGCAGCGCCGGGTGCATATAGTCGGCCCCCTTTATTCCGTGCGCCTGCACAAGCGGAGCCATCGCATCCCAATAATAGGGAACGCCCAACAACGGAAGATTCAAGAGAATAAGCGGCGCTAGCAAGACGGCTGCCGCCAACCCGTCCTCTATCGCTTTATGACCATCCAAACGAAAATTGAAACCCCCGGCCATCACTTTATATCCTGTTCACAACAGGAAATATATCCCGCGATCTTCATCCTGGCGACATTATACCCCCCAGAATAATAAAGCCCAAATAAATTATCTATTTTATAAGGGCTTCCTAAATACCGGTAAAAAATGTATAATACTACTAAACATGAGGCGCAAAAATATTTTTCCGTTCTTGATTATTCCGATATTGGCTTTCGGGTTGACGGAAGCGGCGACCCGCGCCTTCTTGCCGAGGCCGTCAATGGTATCCGGCTTACCCCCTGCCGGCCTCAAGCCAAGTATCCAAAAGGAAAATCAAAAAGAAGTAATCATAAAAATAGATTCGGTGCCGGAAAACGGCCTATATCTTGAGACCCCTGCGGGAAGACGCTTAAAACCAAACACGGAAATATTGATTCTAAATCACCGCGTCAGTAAAAAAGATATCTGCATACGCACGAACTCGCTGGGTTATCGTAATCCGGAGATCGGCCCCAAGACCAGGACGCGCATACTTTTTCTTGGGGACTCAATAACCCTCGGGGATTATTTAGAAGAAGACAAAACGTTTGTCAGCCTCGTCGCGGCACTTTCCAGCTCTACTGACCGGCCCATAGAAACCATTAATGCCGGCGTCGGAGCTATCGGGCTTCAAAACGAATATTCCATCCTTATGGAAACCGGCTTATCGACCCTCCCCGACATTGTTGTTATTGGATTTTACCTTAACGACTTCGGGCCTTCGCCGGGTATTCGGATCATCAGCCCCCCTACGGTCTTTCATAAAAGCCGGTTACTGCAATATTTATTTCAATATTTTTCTTTTTTTATGGCAAAAGTGGGCGCTGACTATCGCGGCACGCCGCCTGCAGAAAACGCGGCCATAAGGAAAGAGGTGCTCCGATATTTCCCTCCGGGGCCGGGAATACCCTTAAAAGACAAACCGGCCTTTAATAGCGCCATCCATCAAAATATCCGGGATTGGGGCAAGGCGTGGAGCAAAAGCGCGTGGAAAAAGATCTACCTCTTATTGAAGGAATTCGGGTATCAAGCGGAGAAAAACCGTTTCAAGTTATATATAGTAATCTTTCCGGTAAGGCTTCAGGTAGAGTCGGAATTCATCTACGCTTATCCGCAGGCCCAGCTAAAAAATATAGCAAGAGAGCTGGATATCGCTGTATTGGATTTACTGCCTATCCTCAGAGAAGTTTTCAAAGAAGGCCGGGAACCGCTCTTTTTTGACCATTGCCATCATACCGCCTACGGGAACAAGATTATTGCGCAATCCATATTAAAGTTCCTGCGCTCCCGTCAGAATAGAGCATCAACATATAATACTGCGCATTAACCTCCGGGCAAGACTTCGGCATGGCCTACTTTATTATTCCCTGCGGCAGTATCATATATAAGCCAGGAATACGCAATATGGCCGACTGGCTCGTAATTTTCCCTAAGCCATCGGTACTTCTGCGGGTCTTGCGTAATACCCACCAGGCTGTTTATATTCACAATGATAATTCCCTCTGAGGGCTGCTCAGGATTCACTATCGCGTTAAGCCCTTTATGTTTATCAAGATACCCTCTAAGATAATACTTATTCTGCCCCCAATCGACATTTGAATCTGCTAAATATTTATACATATTTTCTCTTCTGCCTATCAGTTCATTAAAATACGATAAATAGTGGGGGTGGAAAGATAGGGCAGAAATTAAATACCACATGACCATGGATAATAAAAAAACCCTGAATATACCATGCCGCATTAACGGACGGTATGAAATTATCTTCGCAATAATTAGATAGAAGAACGGAAATAATATAAGCGCATTGCGGATGCCGGCCTGATTATTGAAAAACGGAAAAAAGAATGCCAAAAATAATAACGGAGGCGCCCCAACGCTTATTTTGTCAAAATTGTCCGTTGAGCCATCCTTAATCAATACCGCGGCACCCAAGATCAATAAAATAATAATGGCCAAAGGCAATTTAAACAGCAGGGCCGCAATAAAATAATACGGCCAGCCGCATCCGGAATCGCTTAATCTTCCCAATAAATACGGCGTGGGATGGCCGCTGCATGTATCATTATAAAATTTACCCAGATCTATCGTCTCGAGATATAACCTCGGCAGCGGAACAATGATGTCCGCGGCACAGGATTTGACCTTGTTCAACATCCAACTCTGAAATTGGAAACTGCCGAGAGGCATAAAAGAATCCTTAAACAGGTATCCGGCATTGATCAGCAGAATAATTATGGAGGCGTAAACAATGCCTTTCAATAATATAGATCGCCTGTTTTTCAGGGAGCGTAAATAGCCGCTGCTTAGCAAGATGATGCCAAAAATAGGCGGCAGGAACAACGCTGTGTTTTTCGCTAATAGGGCCGGGGCCGTTGCCGCTGCGCTCATGATCAAACCGGGCATTGAAGGCCGTTTAAGATATTTCACAAATAAATATAGCGACGTGAAAATAAAACACGCGCTGTAAATGTCTGTGGTGATAAGCTGGGAATGCGCCAATATATTCGGGCTGAAGGCATAAAGCCCGAGAGAAAAAACAGCCGCCTTGAAACCGTATAGATCGTTTGCCCACAGGAAAACCAGCAGGCCCAGCAACATAGAGCAGAAAACAGTAACCAATCTGCCTATAAACAATTCTCCTCTTTCGGGAATATCCATGCCCAATCTATCCAGGATATATACCGGCAGGACATTGAGGGCCGTGACCGGCATTGTCCCCGCGCCCGTCAAAAATGCCGTGCGGTCCAATATCCTCCGCCCAAATTCGCGATGAAACGCCTTCTCGTCAATAGTGATGCTGTTATTGCGCATACTGGACAGATTTAACGCCAGAATAAGCAGCATAAAAATGAAAACTACCCGCCGCCTGCCCCTGCTCATGGCGGCCATCCTGCGCTTAAATTCCGCGCTATATATTCGGTGGCGGACAAGTCATGAGCGGCACCCTGGGGTATGCTATCGTGAATCTGCTTCATGCTGCCTTTTCCGAACCGGGTTATGGCCTTAGATATGTCCTCCACCTGATATTTAAACGGCTGGCCATATCCGCCCTTAATATATCTATGATTACCTATAAATGTAAGGAGTTGAAATGAAAAGGCGAGCTGGTAAAAAAACAGGGTCGTTATAAATACACCGGCCAGCAGCGCCGGCCCCCTTGGTATTTTGCTTAAAAGACCGTCAAAAAAGACGCCCAATACGATAAATTGAACGGGGAATATTATAATTAAATACGCGTTGGAAATCCTGATCCTGAAAAAGGACATAAGCAAGATCGGGATCAGATACCAGAGCGCCAGAAAAGCGAACTTCATATGTTTCCTGATGTTAACTATGCAATAAATAATCCCCGCCGCCATACTCACTTTTAATAAGGCGTTAAGGAATCGGCATGCGTTAAAACCGCTGATAAATTCCGGGTAAGATTCGCCCAAATATAACTGCAGGCCATGGGCAGTGGCCTGATTAACAGCCGAAATGAACAGCTGCGGTCTAACAGGGTAAATTGAAAATGGCAGGTGGAAAAGCGCGTTAAGGCTGTGAAAATGCTCGTTATAATCCCCTATCAGATAGGGCACGTATCCTGCGAAAAAACACGTTAAGAGAACTAACGTATATTTCCAATACGCTTTGTGGGCATATAAAACGATCATAATAAGGGCGAAAACACAAAATAGCAAATTGCTGATATGGAGATGCGAGGCAATAAGCAAAGCTGTAAAGGCGGGCAAAGAATAATTTATCCTTCTCTTATATAGGGCCTTAAAAAAGTTGCGCATAAACAACATGATAAAAAACCCGAGCAAGCTAAAGCTCCATATTTTCCTCGCGGCCAGGATATGCCAGGGGGAGACCGCCAGGAAAATAGAAGCAATGAGCGCCGCCCGTTTACTGAAATTCTCCCTGCAGAATTTATAACATAACCAGATTGCCGCGATATTAAAAATAACTAAGTATCCGGTCGCGACAACGGGATTCTTCGATAACGAAAAAGGGGGGATGATAAACCAGGCCAATAATGCGGAAAAACGCGGGCCATGCGAGTAATACCAGGCGGGGAAGGGTTGCCTTTTTTCAATAAAATCAACTGCCATCTGAGACGACCTTGCCTCATCTCCCTTAAATTCCATATACCGGAGATTATAAAATCTCAGAAAACTTGCCAGTAGAATAACCGCGGCCAGAATAAAATCAATACGGGATAATTTCTTAACAGGGGTTAACATATCGCCTTTGATCGGTTGAATGGCCGCCGCGTCAAAAAGTAAAGAGAAAATGCCAGGGCCAGGATGGAGGATGCGCACCCCGCGATAAAACTGAAAGGCAGGAATGTCAGCACGACCTCCTTCCCCGCGTCCTGTCTGCCCACGCTGAAACTGATGAGCCCGTTATGCGGCCTGACGCTGCTGTCTATACCTGAAACACGCCATCCCGGATAAAAATTCTGGTTGATAACAACTATATCTGTGCCGCTGATTCCTTGTAAATAAAGTTTCAGCGTATTAGGCGACCAGCGCCTTATCTCAACGGTGCCATGGCTGTTCAACAAATAAATCTCGCCCCTGTAAGAAAGGTCGGTATAAGCCAGCGCCCGCACCGGTGGATGTATATAATTGGCTGTGATAAACGTGCCGCGATTATTCATAAGCGCCTCTAAACTTGGTTTTCTTTTGCCCAGCGGTTCATAGTCGGGGCTCCATCGGGCAGGGCCTTTTGCTGAAAAAACTACAACAGGCGGCCTTTTAGAAAAAACTCCTTTAAAGAATTGCGCGTTTACAGCATAAAGGTCGCAATAAACCGCCAGAAGCGCCAAAGGCAGGATCAATGAAGCGAATCTGCCCCAACGTCTGATATATCGCTTAAAATAATCCACCCCTTGAGCGCATATCAAGGCAAGGCCAAATAGGAATAACATCGTTGCCCTGCTTTCTACGCGCAGGCAGTTAAAAAACGGCAGGTTATGCATAATGTGCCAAGGTGAAAACTCCGGTCTGCCGCCCAAGGCGATCAGGAATAAAAAAAACGATGATATAACCAGCGGCTGCCGCGACTTCCAGGCGCCGCGCATGCCCAGCAGAAAAAAAACAAACGGTAAAATGCCTATATAAGAAACGTGCTCGTGCCAGAATATGTTCTGCCCCTCAAAGACCTTGCCAGGCCAGGAAAAATGATGCGCCCTGCCGAAGAACTTATAAATCAGGCCGTAGAGATTCAGGTCTACGAACTCCCCGGGGGTATATCTGGGCACGCGCGCAAGCGCCTCTATTGTAGGCAGGGCCTTTACGGCCCCAAGCGCAAATGCCAGAATGAACACCGCAAAAAGATTGATTACATATCTCGCCTTTCTTCCGACGATGGCTGACGCCAATGCGTAAAAAGACATAAATATAATGAGCAGCGGGAGGGGATATATTCCTCCCCCGAACAGCATCAACAGGACAAACAGGGCTGCATAGAGCAGGTTTCTGAACCTCTTCGCGCCCTCCGCCTCAATGCTCTTATCGTAGAACAGGACAACATAAGGTATGTAGGCATAAGGCAATATCCAGGAGTGGCCTGCGGCGATATGGGCTGCGAACAAACCATTGAACATGAATACCAGGGATGCGAATAACGCCGCCTGCGTAGAAACGCTGCAATGGCGCGCGAATAAATACATGCCTGATAAACCAATCAGAAAATGCAGAAATACCTCCAATTTAAGCCCGACGATCGTACCAAACATCGTTTCCAATAGGAAGGTTGGGGAGAGAAACCTCGCCTGCGGGTTGCCCAGAAGCGGGGTGCCTCCTGAATCATAAGGATTCCAGAGGGGAAACTGCCTGTATTCAACGATCGCCTTCCGGGCGGACTCGTGATAGAAAAAATGCTCATCCCAATCGCCGCGGCCGTTATTGTGGATTCCCTTAAGCAAAACGGGGTGTATAAACCAAAATGCCGACGCAGAGAACAACAGAGTTAAAATAATGATATTAACCGTCTTTGATCTGTTCATTGAGCCGGGGTAGATATCATTATGTCTTACCCTCAATTAAGCACGTAAAGCCTTAGTATCATATAATTCCTGTTCAAGATACGGCAGCATACGATAGTATAGTCCCATCGCATCCCGCATCGCCCTTTTATAAATCGCGCTGCTTACGTTGGAACAATCGATAGAAACAATCTTACGGTAGTAATCGGAGAAGGCCGCGAACTTGCTGTCTGACCAGAACAATAATTCCTCGTCTTTTTCTATATACATCCCATATTTCATAAACAACGCCATTCTGATTATGGTATTAATATTACGTTTCAGGTACGACAGGTCGCCTTCCCTGAAGGCGATAAAAGACCTGCAAAACCAATGCGGTATCTTGTTGACGATAGAACCCCTTACCAATCCCTCCGCCTCTATAAGCATCTTTTTAAGTTGCGCCGTTCCCGGATAGATTTTATTGCTGCGCATTAAGGAAAAATACAGGTCGGGATTAATGCTCATAAATATCTTTACGGAGTTAATATCAAATATAAGAGGATACCCATCAAGAGAATCATGGCGGGGCATATATTCAGTGTACAGGTCGCGGATATTTTTAAGATTCTTTCTGAATCTCTGCTCCTGCCCTGCCAGGGCCGCCACCGCCATTATCACATAGCGGCCGGTATGAGCATTATCTAACAGCGCTACACCGTCGCAGCCACTCAAATACTGGAACAATTCACTGTCGCTAAATAGCGCGGGAGGCGGTTCATCCTGAAGACATATGCCTGTGCTTTGGACCATCGCCTCTTCTGTCCTTATACGGCGGTGCCCATCGAGCAACGCAAATAAACTATCGCACTCTAACAAAAACAGGGTGATCACCTCCTCGGCGAAAACGCTGTCAAACCTCCCAAAAAACCCCTGTCTTTCCAGCGCGGCAAGCTTACTTAATACATCCCTGATCCTCTTATCTTCGCCGTAAAATCTTTGCGCGGATATCCGTATCTGCCTATAGCTCTGGAACGTAGTAGTAGTATGCCCCTTCAGGAAAAGGCTATATTTATAAATAGTTAAAAGGGATTTATAAATGTCCCGGTAAAAATACCTCTGGCCATCCCGCCCGCAGAAATATTCCCTTAATAAAACATCCGCATAGATAGCGATGGGCCTTAAAAAAATAAACGGTTGCTTAAAATCGCATCTGTCTATCATCTGGAAATCCACCCGGTCTTTGCCTGCGATCAACCTCCAAGGCGTTATGTTCTTGCCGTATTCCTCCGTGCCATAGCCGGATACAATGTAAGTATTGATCTCGGTCTCTGTAAAAACGTGCATGTCGCTAAATATGAAGAATGCCGCCTTAAAGAAACGGAATATTCTAACGACCCCCCTCATCTTGGACACCTTTTGCTCAACAGGGGCATCCTGGATTACTACCGTAATATCGATATCGCTGCTTCCGGGATATATTTCATCTTTGGCCATCCCTGACTTCAGGTATATTGAGCAGCCGGGACAAAAGCGCCTGATACATATCGTAAACATATATAAAGACAATTTATATATACCGCAGAACAGTGAGAATGCCGCCCTGTTGCGGCAAAGCATCAGGATAAGCCGCCTGGCGCCCTCTTTAAGCATGTGCTTCTGCCCTGTCTTTGAGGCCGTAATAAAAATCCCCATCTTATTTGCGTGCCTTTTTTATGCAGGAATATACCTCGTCGTATCTTCCGACTAAATTATCCCAGGTAAGATCACGGACATAAGAACGGATGGTCCGCCGATCCCAAGATTTTTTCTTTGCGGCATTCAATGCCTTAATTGCTGAAATGCGCCCTTTAACAACATACCCGTTAATTCCGTCCTTTATAATCTCGGAAGACATCCCCGCATCCGTGCTGATGACCGGTATCCCCACAGCCATGGCCTCAAGCATAGGGACGGGTCCGCCTTCATCTTTTGAGGTAACAAGCAAGGCATCTAATTTACTGAATAATCGCCGGTATTTAACGCCCGGCATATCATGGGCCTCTGCAATAATAAAGTGCTGTCCGGCCCAAAGCACTTCCGGCTCCCATCTCTCACCGACAAAAATATACCGGGCAGGAAAACCGCGCATTATCCTCCTGCGTAGTTCGTTGCCTTTACGACCGGAGGCATAATTCCTGCCTACAATGCCTACGGTAAAACCTTTATGAGCTACGGGTTTAAGACGGAAAAAGACATCGTCTACCGCATTAGGTATATACGCGATCATCTTATCGGGAAATTGCTTTTGTAAAAAGCCCCTGTATCTCTTTGCCACGCAAACGATGACAGAGCACTGTTCTAATATGTCTTTCCGGGCATTGAAAGAACGGCTCCACTCCCAGATAACGGGATCAGCCCAGTTTTTGATAGGCGGCCTTGCCACAAAATGGTCATTCTCATAATCCGCAAAATGATGAACGGTTATAATGGATCGCTTTAATTTATAACGAAACTGCTGTGCCGGCTGCGGACAAAAATAATGGTACACATCCGCGCCCCGTCTTGGCTCCGGAGAGATCAAAATATCGCAGCGCGACATCTCCCGGATCTTGCCCACTATTTTTTTAAACACCCAATTATAGTGGGCGCCCAGGACAATATTTACTTTGAGCCCGCTGCCCCTATCTATTCTTCCGCGCTCCGGCTTCATTAGGCATCCCCACCCAGGCTACCGCCTCTTCATCAAATACAAACGTGCCCCGCTCCTCCTGGCCGATGTTTAAACCACTTACGATGTCATCTACGGGCATTTTACCCTGAACCCAGGAAAGCCGCATCAATTTCAACTGGTATATTTGGCGGATATGCCCATATTGTTCCGGTGATAAACGCGCTTCCATGGTCAGCGCCTCAGATACACGGGGAACACCGCCCTCCCGCATGCATGTGTTATCATTGTATTTTATCCTGTGGAAGGAATCCCTGTTTAGAAAAAACAGCAGCGGCTTGGCCGTATAGACCATATGCCGAAATTTTTCAGGCGCGCCCTGCTCTTCCCAGAGGCGGACAATGCCCTCTGCCTCGCGCATCTCCAGGCCTGATTCTACTTCATATTCAAAATCAACCGCCAGGTCAAAATTGATACCTGTGCCGTTTAAACGGACGCCGTATTGCCCGGGGTCTTTCCATACAGGACTGGCCCTGCGCAGATGGAAAAGGCCGCCCGAAAGATAATCAATCCAATCGGTATTCTTTTGTATAAAATCGTGCGTGCCATGTTTTATGTCTTCTATCGTCTCTGTGGGAAATCCCTGAAAATTAAACAGATAGACAAAGATGCCCGAGCGGTAGACATTCCGGATAACCTGTTCGGCCTCTTGTATGATAATGCCTTTGTCCATCCTGTCCAGCAGGCGCTGGCTGCCTGATTCAAGCCCCATGTATAAAGAATGGCACCCTGATTCAGCCAGCAGACCGCAGACCTGCCGCGTAAAACCTGGCTCGAGGCGCGCGTCACTGCCCCAACAGATCTTCAAGCCGCGGCCTATCAGCAAAACGGCCAAATCCCCCAGCCTCTGAGGTGCCTCTGCCTCGTTAGAGAAATAGAAATGCCGGGCATTATACCTTCCGGAAAGTACCTGGATATCATCACATATCTTTTCAACGCTCCTCTGCCTGGCCGGCCTGCCGTAAAAATAACCGCGGTCACAAAAGGCGCACCTGCCCCAATAGCATCCGCGCGATGTCTGCAGAGGCAGGACTATGCCGGGCGCGAAAAAACGATCCAGGGGTATGCCTGAAAAATCCGGCGTGGGTAACGCATCCAAATCAAGGGGCGCGGAATCAGGCGCCTCTACGGTAGATCGGGCCTTGCCCTTTGACATAAATATAAGATTGGGCACATCCCCCAGCGCCCCCCCTTTTCCCAGCTGATTCGCGAGTTCGCACAAAGGCCGCTCGCCCTCAAAGATAATAAAACTATCAATAAATGCGAATAACCTTTCATCGCGCGATATCTCATTTTGCAGATACGTAAAAACCCTGCCTCCTATTGTAATATGCGCATGGCCCATCTTTTCCTTAATCATGCGGGCAAGCGTGAATGCGGGTATTATCTGGCTGTCGTAAGTTACGGATATGCCTATCAAGCCGGGAGATTCCCTGATAATTGAGGGCACTGCGCACTCTTGAAAGAAGTCATAAAACATATTGCTGCCCGCATCATAAGACGCCTTCATGATCTCTTCGGTAGAAACCCGTGAATATCCGGACAGGTAATCCCTGAACGCCAGCCGGCTGGGAAAATATTCGTTAGAAACCAGCATCAACGCTTCTTCAATGATCCTTAAGGCATTCGGCCAATATCTGGGGAATGCATATTTGTCTCTCACCGTATCAATCGCCCACTCCAGATTATTCATGATATAAGGGGCGAATTTTACGGGCATCAGCCTGAAATATCGAAATATCTCCGCGGGGGTGAGTGACCGCTTTTTCT
The DNA here is from genome assembly GCA_028707125.1 of Candidatus Omnitrophota bacterium. Lineage (NCBI taxonomy): Bacteria > Pseudomonadati > Candidatus Omnitrophota > Candidatus Omnitrophota bacterium. Next base: position 147,101 of record JAQTUX010000001.1, on the reverse strand, counting down.
GCAATCTCTCAAATTCATCAGATACGACATTAAAGGCCCTGAGCAGCCTTTCTCTGGTCAATATTTTATTATGGAACTCAATATTAAGGTCCCTCTGGATGACGTTGTCGAACCCCTGTTGTTTTAAATAGGCGGAAAGCGCCGGCAGGGCTAAATAGGGATGTGTGATATCAGCCTGAGGAGGGAACAACAATAAAATTTTCATCTATAAAATGATTTAATCACTGCGTATAACCAAGGCTTCGTAATTGACGGGACAAATCTTCGTCATAAATGTTTTCCGTAAAGTTGCCCTTGATTATATTGTTCTTGATCTCTACATTATTACTTTTGATAGTCGACACAAACCGCGCGAATTTGAACTTCAATATCAAATCTGAGAAATAGGACATTAATGGCGCGTTTTCCGACGGATTATGGTTTAAATCAAATATCTTTGTCCAAAATACATCAAGCGGCAGGCGGATCAACTTGGCCTTAAGCGGCTGGAACAACGAAGAAGATAAAATGTGGTGCGCTCCATAGAACAGGCCTCCTGAAGCATCCCTTGCAATTTCGCTGTCTATCTTTGAAGATACCTCATCCGCGTAGGATATCCCCATCCGGACGTGTTGCGCAGATGGAGCGGCAAGCAACGGAAGCAATGACTCGCCATAAAGCAACAGCCCTTCTCTTTCTATGCCGGCCATATCCAGAATGGTCGGCATAATATCAACGATCTGTACATTGTCATATATCCTTTTACCGGCGGCGATGCCCTTGGGATACGCCATGATCAAGGGTATGTGAAGCACCTCTTTATATAAAGGGGGATGATGATGCCATTGGCCATGTTCGCCAAAAAACTCCCCATGGTCAGACATAAATATGATCAAAGAATCGTCCAGTAGATTTAACTGCGCCAGGTCTTCAATGAACCTTCGGAATATGTCGTCATTATGCCTGATCTCGCCGTCATAAAGCGCTATCCTCCCTTCCTTCGTAGCCCGTTGGACCCATGGGGGGTCATAAATGTCGCACATATCAACCGGCTCGCCCGTCCGGGCATCCTGCTCATACCAATCCCGAAAAGGTTCGGGAGCATCGTAAGGGCTGTGAGGGTCCAAAAGATGCACATAGAGGAAAAAATTGCTGTCTCTATTATCCGCGATCCAACGGTAGAGATCATTATAAAATCCCTCTTCTCCCGCGCCCTGCCTTTGTATCTCAAACATATAATCAAACCCCTGATGCAACCCGCCATACGGCCCGGCCTTGGGGCTTTGTGAAAATGAGGCCGTGACAAAACCGCCCGCCCGCATGATCTCCGGCAGGGTCAAATAGGCGTTGTCCAAAGGGAAATACCAGGCGCCCGTAGCAGAAGGATATAGCGAGGTCATCAGGCTGGCGCAGGAAGCCCTTGTGTTAGGAGCCTGAGAAAACGCATTAAGAAATATCGCGCCCGCACCGGAAAACTCGCTCAGAAAAGGCGAGGTATCGCGCGCATACCCGTAACAAGATAAATGGTCTGCCCTTAACGCGTCCTCAAGAAAGATGATTACATTCAATTTATTCGCCGGGCTGCTCAATAATGCCGGGCTGCTCAAAAATAAGACATTCTCATCATTATCCCCTGTAATAAAACTAACCTCTACGGGCTTGCCCCTCCAGGCGCTCAGATCAAGCGAATAATCGCCCCAGGCGTCAACATTGGCGGCCCGCGTTGAAAAGATCTCCGCGATATTCTCCTCATCCTTAACCTTGATGGCAAAATCCACGGGTGACTCCCCCTGTAATACCCCCAAGCCGAATGACAATACAACACGCTCTTCTGGTAACGTTAAAGAATATTTTAATTCACTCAAAGGATGCATGTATACGGCGGGCCTCATTTGATTCCCTATCTGTATATAAGTAACGCCGCAGGCATTATTATAATGGGACTGTTTATCCAAAAAATAAATATAATCAATAAGGATAGATTCTTTATGCGGCGCGGGGAATTTCAAAAATATATTCTTAATCTTCTCCCCGGAACCCATGCTCGGCAGTATATCGGTCTGCGCATTGATCCTGTAGGTATGAAATTGCCCGTCCGGGATAAGCGTTATATTCCTTGATAACTTATCCCTTGTCTTGGCCTCTACGCCAGACCAGTACACCAGGAAATTCCTGGAATTTTCCGTTTTCATCCGTATTACAACTTCTCCCAGGTTACGGGGATCAATATCTAACGGCTTTTGATTTGCCAACAAAACCTCTCCCTTATTTTCCAGCAACAGCGCGCCATTTACAACGGAAAGATTGCCATCGCGGACACTGAACACCCCTTCCTCATCCTCAAAATCAAATCTAACGCAATGTTCCCCTGTATCCAAGGGCTTATATCGCGTATCAACATCGGCTTCATATAAACGCTCATCAAACCGAAAGCAGAATCCGCCTCGCCGGCTGTCTGCCAATGCCCGCAGAATACCCTGTTCATTAAAAGCCCGGGCACGCTTCACTATATCCCCTGACCTTGCTGATTTTTGCTCCAGTCGAAGCGCGAAATCGCGGTAGTCACCCCCCCTGTCCAGGGTAAAATTAAGCCGGAGTAAAACGGCTAACCCTGTAAGGCCTGTCACAATAAACACCTTGCGATGTAAAATAAAGGCACAGATGAGCCAGATAAAAAACAGCGCGCAAAAAGCAAGGGCGATAATCTTGAGCATCTCATCGTCGGCCAGGGCATAGTAGTACTCGGGAGGATGCAGATCATGGTCAATGATCAAATTCCTCGCCCAGGCAGGGCCTTGCCCCCCGTATACAACGTCCACTGCCTTATGGCCTAAGGTAAAATATAATAACCATAATATTAAAGGCGGGACAAACACAGCTGCCGTAATCCCCGAAAATAACCTGTTTTTTCTAGTCATTGTTAACCGACATACCCTTATCAACAGGGTAATTCTCTTTGATGAACATCTCTAACCCCTTTTGATAGATCAAGGCGTCTTCTTTTTTTGCGGCCGGGGAGAACGCTGATGGACAACAGACGCATTTCGCGGCATACCCCTTGCCTATACCGGTCAAAAAATATTCCCTGTATTCAGACGGAATACACTCTGCCATCCTGTCGATCTCTATCGCGGGATACGACCATATCCGCCCTATATAAGCGCCCACGCCCAGGTAAAGGCGCTTAAAATCACCTTGCGGAATCGCCGCAGACAACAACCCAGGAAGCAAGGACAACAGGGCATGGTCAACTTTCTTGCCGCGTGACAAAATCCCGAAACGCCTCACTGCCCCCGCGCCGATGCCTTCATAAAAATTGGGTACGTACGCGGCGGGGACAACCTTATCAGGTCCTGAATGCAAGAATACATCATTACCGGCGGAATAAATATAATACCCAAGCAGATTGTAAAATAGCGGCTTAAACGGGGCGCCAATGTATGCCGACCGCCTAACGACCTCTGATTCAGGGCCGCCCCTTAAATAGCCCCAGGCAATATTACGGGAAACCGCCTGCACAAAGGCGTTATCCAACATCGGCTCTTTTATCCGGACATGAACTGGCCTGTCCCGGGCAACGCATCTGCCCATGGATATCATACCAACGCCGATCAAAACAATGAATATGCAATGCCCGGATGCTTTTAAAAATATCCCCCGCTGCAGCCATAGGTCCCTGACCAGGAGCGCCGCCAAGACAATGCCGCTCAGCGTAATAAATATGATATATGACCATTTTAACAGAAACAAGGAAGATATAAACGCAACCGTAAAAAGCAATATATAAAGAATAAAGAATGTCTCTTTAGGCATGCCCGCGCCTCTGCGCCGCCAACGCAAGAGCGCATAGCACAAAGCCGCGGCAAGTATAATATAGTACAGCAATGATAAAAACCGGCTCAAGGAATCTGGCAGCGCCCCCGCGACACCGGAAGACCCGTCGTATATAAAATCGGCGCTGAGGACATCGGACAGGCGAAAACGGCTACTTATGCCGCCCAGAAAATGCATGCTGCCGGTATTCTGCTCGGCCTTAACTAACAGCCCCGCCCAATTATTATGAAAATTATAGTAGGCCCAAGGGCTCAATCCCGCCAAGGCCGACAGCGAAAATACAGAGGCCTGTTTTAAGTTCACCCTGGGCCGCCCTGCCGATAAGGCATACATACACAGGCATACGGCGATCGCCAGGAAGTTGCCGTATGAAAAAAATGCGCTGAAACCGCACAGCAAGCCAAACCACCAAAAATCAATGCTGCCGTTCCTGTGTTCAAAAATAATTCTATAAAATAACCACGCGACGGCCAGGATCAAGGATACCGATTGATAATGAGTACCGTCGAGAATCAAGGAGTAGCGCAAAATGGGCATGGGGGCGAATATATAAAAGACGCAGGCTAAAATTGCCGCGAGATAACCGAAGAATGTCCTTAAAAAACAGAAAAGAAGCGCCAGCGTGGCAAGCGACCACATTAAGGATAGCGCATTCAACGCAATTGCGGGGTTTCTGAATATGGCCGCGAAAGGAATCATAAAAAATCCGTTGGCCAATGTCCCGCCCATATGAGCCACGGGTTGATACATATAAAGGGGCGCCCGCAGGCCCGCGTTCATTATGTCCCTGGCGGCCACATAACCCATAAGGGAAATCCAGTCGTAAAAACAAACGGCCTGTTTGCTTGGGAATAACCACAATACGGCCCTGGTAAATGCGTATAAGACCAAAAGCAGCGGGAGAGCGGCTTCTCTTAATCTTCTGAAATTCATCTTATTAGAGGATTTATTTTCTTATATAAAACATCCTGCCGTCATAACTATCCGCGAGCGCATAATCTGCTTCAATATATTCACGAAATCTCGGAAATACTTCATCGGCTTCTGTCGCGCGCACAATGATCGCCTTTGGCCTGCGCATCTTGATTTCCATCAGGATATACTTAAATCCGCCGGCTTCAAACCTCTCTATCGCCTTATATAGATGCGTTGCCAATGGCTCATGGTATTTAATGATGTTTTTCTTGCCGAAAAACAGCAGATAAATAGACGCCCTGTCAGAAAATATGCCGTCTGCCTTGCCCACGCCCAGTCTATCCAGGCGCCCCAGGATGCCGCTCTGCTGATCATGCAGGGTCAGGGCGGGAGATTCTCCAACTGCGCCGTATAATGAGATAGCCACGGACAATAAAAAAACGCCGTAAAGCAGCCGTCCTGTTATCCGCCGCCTTAATAAAGCAAAAGGGCCATCCGGCAGAAACGCCGCGTATAAACATAACCAGGGAATAAGGGGGATAAAATCGGGCCCCTGCTGGAAATTCGCCAGGGAAATCAAGATCAATGCCGAGAGATAAAAAAGGGCGAGAAAATTAGCTCTGTGTTGATTATGCCTGGGGCCGCTGACCCGCCAGATCAACATGCGCGAAATACCCGCTATATAACCGGCAACACCCAGCAGGATCAAGATGATATTATAGAGATAATCCCGGACAATGGTATCGCGGATATTGCCCCACGGCCCCTCCAGCCAGCGAACCGGGACACTGACCATACCAAATAAAATGGTCTGGAGAATGCAGTCACGCAGTGATCCTTGCAGGAGGAGGAGAATAATGATCGAGATAACCGGGAGCGCAAAACCAAATATCAATATCTTGCCCTTCTTTATCCTGTCATCTTCAAATAATACTGTATATATTAACGGCCCGGCTAAAAAGACAAGGCCCGGCAGCCAGGTCATAGCCGCCAATGCGGCGAATACACCACAAAGGAACAATCTCATCCTTATATAACATAACACGGAGATAATCCCCAGGCAGGAGGTCAAAAGCTGCCACTTATTGCCCCCTACAAGGGCGAAATACGGGAATCCCACGCCTATAAAAGATACGACGGACAGAAGGGCGAGCTGTTCCTTTTGCAATACTGCTTTGGAAAATATAAATAACGCGGCTGCGCCGCAGAGAAAGATAAAGAAGAAGATAAACCGCGAAACGATTATGGATTTTATTATGTCTCCCCTCGTCAATAAAAATGGGGCGGCGAGGAGATAATCATGCAAAGGCGGTTTGTCGGAAAAGATATCCTTATACAGCGGTGAACCGCCGGCGACCTCTCTGGCGATATAATAATGGGTGGCTGAGGGGTTTGTGGTAATGGGGCCCGAGAAGGGATAATGCGAAAAGAATAAGGCGGCGGACATACAGCAGATCAGGATCAAGATGGCCCTATCTCTCTTCAAGGTATTCGGCATATCCCTGTTTTGATTGGCTGCGCCTTACGGCATTCCCTGACGGCAACTGCAAAAATCAAGGCCTGGGTTACAACTACGGTCATAGCCGCGCCCCGCAATCCGTATAGGCGTATTAATGCGGCCCCCAGGACGACATTAAACAAAATGCCTGCTAATAACACGCTTATCAGAAAACGCTCTTTATATAACGACATAAGGCATACGGAGTTCAGGCTATTGGCCAATAAAAAAGGCAGCGATAAAGACAACAACTGCAGGGCCGAAACCGATGCCATAAAATGGCTGCCGAATATATGCGCGATCAGGGGGCCGGCAAAAAACCATAGCAAAACAGACATACAGCATCCACAAAGCAAAAAAACTATAAGATATCTGTCATATGTTTTCAAGCCAACGGGCGTATCCGCGTTAAATAGCCCTACCATGACCGGATATAGCACAGCCGTAGCGGCCTGCGGGATAAATAGCGCCCCGCTGCAAATAGTATGGGCGGCATTAAAAAACGCCGTGCCCTGAATATCGCCAAGATACCCCAACAGTATGGATATCATGTCCGGGGCCAAAGGTAGAATGATAATGATGCCTAAAAAATACACTCCGGAGGCAAAAAGCCGCTTATAGCGTAAAAAACCGACTTTGAATCTCCCCAATAACCTGACGGCCAGCAACAGGCTCGCCGTAAGAAAAAAGGCGCTTGTAAAAAAATAGGCCAGCAGCACCTCCTTCAGCCCTCCCGCGCTGATTAATACCAAATACAACAGCGCGATAAAGACCACCCTGGATGATACGCCCGCGATTATATTAAATACGACTTCCCTCCTGGCCAGGAAATATGAAGAAAACGTGTAGGCGATCTCATCCAAAACTATTGATGCCGTGCCAAGGACGATATACTGCCATGATCGCGGGAATAAAAGAAGAGCCGCCGGGCCTGCCGCAGACATCGCGCACACAGCATTTATTATACGGAAACCCGCGATATCCCCTACCAGTACGGCGGGATCTACCTTACCGCCGGCCACCTCCCTGATCAGGTAATGGTTGAGCCCGGCATTTACCAAATATCCCCATACGCGCCCAAAGGCGAAAGAAAAGAAATATACTCCGGAATCATACGGCCCGAGGCGCCTGACGATAAACACAACTGCCAGGAGCGCAACAATCTTGTAAAAGCCGCGCGCGGCAGCAAGTGATATAGCATCTCTGCCGACACTCCCGGCCTCCAGCGCAATATTCATATATCCTTAAGTAATGGCCCTGATTTCTTTGGATATATACCTCATAAGAATGTCGTAATTACTTTCCCCATCGCTGTTCAAATGAAATATATACGTGCCGCAGGCACGGATAGCATTCATCAAAACCCCGGCCCGCTTGCATATAACGGATGCGTTTTTCCGGAGCTCGCTTATGCCGGGTTTAAGCATGCACTCTTTGATCTGGGGGAGACCGATGCCGATCGCCCCGCTGACAAAACAGGGCCATATAGCGGATATCCGGCGCAGCGGCCTGATCACAGGAACGCATGAGTCCCTACGCCTTCCTATTAATATCATACGCAGCATACCCGGCTTGCCAATACTATTGTGAAAATATTCTATGTCAACCAGCTTCTTCGCGCCATGCCTCCTTCTGCGAAAATCCCGCACATATTGCTGCGGTATCCCCTGCACATCCCGGGCATAGGCCCCGATACGTATAGGAAAAGGCAGGACCATGCCTTCGCGCGTAAGCAGTGGAGTATCATCTGAAAGTATTTTAATGCGCGGATCCCTGAGCAGGCGCAATCCCAAACATGTCTTGCCTCCGCCCGAAGGCAGGAGGCAAAGAACAGCATTATTGTCCATGGAAAAACCTAAGGCATGTATCCTATGCAGGCCCCTGCCGTCTAAAAGCACACCCAGCCGTGAATGCAACAAAAGATAAGGTATCTCATGCAGCAGATCCTCATCCTGAGAATAAACCTTGATTTCTTCGCTATCATAATCGCAAATTGCCAACGCCTTGCCCTGATAATCTATATAGCGGATACTTTGCTTGTCATAACAGGCGGCTGTATTAAAACGTAAGGCGGGTTTTAGTCTGGATACGACGGAATAGTCGGGAGGCTCATTATATACCTGAAGCACTATATCGGCCCTGGCTATATCAGCGCGATGAAAATAAGAAAAATCCCTGCGGATATTATCAATGACTACGGGATCGGAAGAACGCACCGACACACCGATAGTATAAAAATCAAAATTTATCGTATCCATGGCTTAGGCGCTATGCCGCGTATAAAACCCAAACCATACGCCATATGCACAAAAGGGAACAGCCATAATGCGCAAAAACCATGGGCGAAGTTTCTCGCGGAAATCCCCAGCCCAAAAGAGAAAATCGTGCCTGATGCTATATATATCAAAAGCGGGCAATAATATAATCGGCTGTTAGGGCATATCAACACCGACAATATATATATGATTAGCGCGCTTGGCAGCAGATTAAGCAGCGACGTTGTCCGCGGGGCGCGCCTTGCCTGTTGCGCCCTGCCATATCCATAATGAAATATTTGCAGGAATAATTCTGCGGCGCTCTTTCTGCGCTCATGATAAATAAATAACTCCGGCACATACAGCATGCGTATGCCCATTGCCCCCAACGCCTCTAACAATAGATTCTCTTCGTTGCGTATTACCGTCTCATTAAAAAACAGCCCGGTATTATCCAGGGCGCTTCTTCTTATCGCCAAGTTGCATGCTATGAGCGAACTATCATCTGCCGGCATTTGCTTCCGGGCCTTTTTATAACGGAAACGGGCGTGCGCAGAACCAAATACAGAGGCAAGCACCATGCCCGAACATTTTTGGAAAAAACCGCTGCCTGGCGGAGTGAGGTTTGGGCCGCCTATCACGCCTATGTCTAAACGGGCATTAAATCCATCCAGGGCAATCCGGAATATATCGTGGCCCACAATGACATCGTCATCCAAAAAATATAAGATCTCGCCCCTTGATTGTCTAATGGCCTCATTTCTTGCGCTGCCGATCGATGCTTGAGGCAATTCAATATACTTGATATTTCCATGGGGTGGCCTATCGGCGGGATCCAAAGATCCTTTGCCCCCGCCATTCCTTACTATAACTATTTCTATCTTATCATTAAGAAAAGGAGCGATACTATTAAGCAGGCGCGTGATAAATTCCCGGCCCCTCGAGACAATAACAATAACGGACATCCGTATTCTATCAGCCGATTCAGCTGTCATCTGGTTTTTTGCGTTGCCTTTTAATTTTGATTACATATATCAAATTAAGCATGGTCCCCAAGAGCCTGTTTCTTATATTGTATTTTGACTTTCCGCATATTCTCGGGTAATGCCTGATCTTATATTCCAACACTTTATGGCCCGCCATTTCTATTAAAAAAGGGAGGAATCGATGGGATCCATGGAAAAATTCCATGCCTTGAATACAGCTGCTTTTAAAAACCCTCAACGCGCATCCGATATCATGAAAATTGTCTTTTAAAATAAGCCTCCGGACGTAATTGGAGATTTTCGCGGATAATTTCTTAATGGGGGCGTCTCTCCTGATATGTCTCCAGCCGCAGACACAATCATACCCCGCGGCAACCTTTTCCGCCATACCCAGGATGTCACGGGGATCATATTGAAGGTCGGCGTCAATGGTAGCAATTATCTCGTATCCCGCTTTTTGAAAACCGGCTGACAAAGCAGCGGATTTTCCCATATTCCTCTTAAACCTTATTGTCTTCAGGCGGTTACGCCCCAGGGAGCCGATCTTGAGATGCGACTCGTCGCTGGAGCCGTCATCTACGAATATGATTTCATAATCATTAACTAGCCCCCCGCTATTATCCAGGGCCTTCCTTAAATGAAAATACAGGGGCCCGATATTCTCTTCTTCATTATATACCGGGACTACTACCGAAATATTCATAATCGGGTTCTCATCGGCTAATGATAAGAACGAATTCTCCTTTTGGGGGTCTCTGTTGCAGATGGCCCGATAACTGCTCTGGCTTGCCTCGTAATATCTCTTCAAATTTTTTTGTCGCCTCGCGCACGCAGATAACTTCACGCTGCCCCAATACCACTCCTATATCATCAAGTAATTTTGATATCCTGTGCGGCGACTCATAAAGGACAACCGGATAATCATCTATCAGGCCCTTGAGCTCCTCTAATTGCCTGCGCCTGCGCGACTGCTTCGGGCTTAAAAATCCGCGATAGACAAATCGGCCGGCGTTCATCCCGGACAGGGTAAGCGCGGTTAAAAATGCTGCCGGGCCGGGGACGGCCGTAATCGGGATATCATTATCTATGGCCGTCTTTATCAATAAGTGGCCGGGATCGCTGATGCCCGGCGTCCCGGCATCAGAAACCAGGGCAACGTTTTTGCCCTCTTTGAGCTCCCGGATCAATGACTCTGTCTTCTTTTTACTGCTGTAAGAATGATAGCTTACGGTGGGCTTTTTTATGTCGTAATGCTTAAGGAGGAAAGCGGTATGGCGGGTATCTTCACAGGCGATCAGATCAACGCTCTTCAATACCTCCAGAGCCCTAAGGGTGATATCTTTAAGGTTGCCTATGGGGGTAGAAACTATATACAGCATTAAGTATACGTGAATTTAATTCTTAAAAAATCCAGCAGCGATATCCCTACGGTCTTTAATCCCAGCTTTGACCGGCCGCCTCTCCTGTCTAAAAACTTGATCGGGACTTCCCGCATCGCCTTCTTATCGCGCTGACATACCAATAATATCTCTTCCAGCAGCATGGGGCCGCTTGATTTCAAGCGCTCCAGCGGTATACCCTTGAGGACATCCGCTTTAAAACACCTGAAACCGGAAGTGCAGTCTTGGATATCTAATGCCAGGGCCCTGCGCAAGACAAAATTGCTGAATACCGAAAGGGCCTTCCTTGCCAGATTTTTCCGCAAGTCCTCCCCATCCTGGATCCGCCGCGAACCTACAACTATGTCGGCATTTTCTACGGCCTGGAAAAAATGAGGTATGTCCTCCGCCCGGTGCGAAAGATCTCCGTCCATTTCCAGGATATAGCTGCACCCCTTTTCTAAGGCGGCGGCGAATCCCGCTTTAACGGACAGCCCCCTGCCGCGCCTGCCGCGGCGATGAATGACCTTTACGCAATTATGCTCCGCGGCGACCCCATCCAAAATTGCCGCGGTCCCGTCTTGAGAATCATCGTCCACAACAAAAATATTGAGGCCCTCTAAGCCGAGGGCGATGATGCCGCTCAACAACGGCTCAATGGTATACCGTTCGTTAAAAACAGGTATCACTATTGCTTTTTGTGAATGCTGCATTATTCAACGGTTACGGATTTAGCAAGGTTGCGCGGCTGGTCCACGTCGCATTTGCGGTTGACCGCTATATAATAAGCTATGAGCTGAAGGGGTATAACGGCAAGTAAAGGAGAAAATATTTCCTCTGTTTTGGGAATATAGATTATTTCATCCGCGTGCTCTTTAATATGGTCATTGTCCCGGGTGGATATGGCGATAACCCGGCCCCTGCGGCTGCGTATCTCCTGTATGTTGGAGACCATCTTTTCATATGTCCTGGAATGGGGGGCGACGCACACAACCGCCCTGTATTCATCGATCAAGGCAATGGGCCCGTGCTTCATTTCTCCGGCAGCATAGCCCTCGGCCGGAATGTAGGAGATCTCTTTTAACTTGAGCGCGCCCTCCAGCGCGGTAGGATAATTGATATTCCTGCCCAAAAACAGAAAGCAGCCAAAATGCGAATGCTTATTGGCGACCGATCTTATCTGCCTGTGGCCTGATAATACAGCCTCGCAAAGCAGGGGGATCGCCTTCAGTGATTTCAACAACTGGCCTCTGCGGCCGGCAGATACGCTATTTTTTAAAGACGCGAGGTATATGGCCAACAGATACAACGTCATGATCTGCGCCGTATATGCCTTGGTAGACGCAACGCCTATTTCAGGGCCTGCCATAGTATAGATGACCCAATCCGACTCCCGGACAATAGAGGAGCCCACTACATTGCAAATAGTCAATGCCTTAGCGCCTTTCGCCTTTGCCTGGCGCACTGCCGCTAAAGTGTCCGCGGTCTCTCCTGACTGGCTTATAGAGATAACCAGGGTATTTTTGTTAATAATGGGGTCTCTATATCTGAACTCGCTGGACAAGTCCACCCAAACAGGCACCCTGGCTATCGCCTCTATCGCGTACTTTCCTACCAGCCCGGCATGATAGGCGGTACCGCAGGCAACGATTATTATATCTCTTACGGCCTTGAGCTCGCTATCGGGGATGCGGCTGTCTTTAAAAATTATCCGGCCTGATCTTGAGACCCTGCTGGAGATGATCCTCTTTAAAACCTTGGGCTGCTCAAATATTTCTTTCAACATAAAATGAGGAAGCCCTTCTTTTTCAGCGCTGGACAGGTCCCAGTTAATCGCGTGGATCCTGGGCTTGACAGCCCTGCCTCTGGCATCGGCTATCCTGACCGTCTCGCGGTTGAGCTCGGCAACCTGGTCATCCTCAAGATAGATCACGTCCTTTGTGTGCCTTAGGATAGCGGGCGCGTCGGAGGCGATGAAGTTCTCGCCCCTGCCTATTCCCACGATAAGCGGGCTGTCCCGGCGGGCGCACACCAATATATCCGGCTCTCGCGCGCAGATAACGCCGAAGGCAAAAGACCCTTTTATTCTTTTAACGGCCCGCTTTACCGCTTCAAAAAGGCTGCCCTTATAATACTCCTCAATAAGATGCGCCGCGACCTCGGTATCGGTCTCTGATTTAAACTTATGGCCTTGTTTCGCGAGTGAGGATTTGAGTTCCTGGTAATTTTCTATAATGCCGTTATGAACGAGGCATATTTTGGGAGCGCAGCCGGTATGCGGGTGGGCGTTTGTTTCGGTGGGGGCTCCGTGCGTGGCCCATCTGGTATGAGCAATGCCCAGGGTAGATGCCGGAATACCTTCTTTATCCAGGGCTTCAATGAGGCCGGAGATCTTTCCTTTGCGCTTCTTTATAAATAATTTATCCCTGGCCGTTAAAAGCGCCAGCCCGGCTGAATCATACCCTCTGTATTCAAGCCGTTTAAGCCCCTCGATAAGCAGGGGCGCTGCCTGTTTCCGGCCTATATATCCGACTATGCCGCACATAATAAAAAGCGACCCCAGCGGGATTTGAACCCGCGTCGAGAGCTTGAAAAGCTCTTGTCCTGGACCAGGCTAGACGATGGGGTCGTGAGATTATTCTTCCTCGCTGATTAAGGGCGCGATGCAGGAAACGCGATCCTTGTCGTCCAGTTTTATCAAATGCACGCCCTGCGCGGCCCTGCCCGTATGGCGGATGTCCTTGACCGCGCAACGCAAAAATATCCCGTTCTCCGTGATCACCATGAGCTCGTCTTTGTCGCCGACGCCTTTGAGGCTTACCGCGGGGCCGTTTTTGCCGGTGATCTTCATATTGATGATCCCTTTGCCGCCGCGGCTGGTCAGGCGGTATTCATCTATGGGCGTGCGCTTGGCAAACCCCAATTCCGTTACGGTCAATATTGTAGCGCCCTTTTGCACCACCACCATCGCGATGACCTGGTCGCTTTTGGCTAATTTTATGCCGCGAACGCCGTGCGCGGCCCTGCCCATATCGCGCACATTGGCCTCGGAAAAACGCACGGCCTTGCCCTGGCGGGTACCGATAAGCAATTCCTGTTTGCCGTCGGTCAATTCCACGCCGATCAACTCATCGCCTTTATCAAGGGTGATGCCGATGATGCCGCCTTTGCGCGGGTTGCTGTAAGCGTCCAATTTTGTCTTCTTGACCTGGCCTTGCTTTGTGACCATGACCAGATACTTGTCCGCGGAGAATTCCTTAATAGGTATGGTAGAGCTTATTTTTGCTCCCGGTTCTACCTGCAGAAGGTTCACTATGGCCTTGCCTTTTGATGCCCGGCCCGCCTGGGGGATCTCATATACCTTCTGCCAATGCACCTGGCCTTTATCGGTAAAAATAAGCAGATAGTCCTTTGTGGACGCCACAAAAAGATGCTCAATAAAATCCTCTTCTTTAACCTCGGCGCCCGTAACGCCTCTGCCCCCGCGCTTTTGTTTGCGGTAGGCGCTTACCGGAAGCCGCTTTATATAGCCGCCGTGGCTTATGGTTACGACTACGTCCTCCTCGGCGATCAGGTCCTCCACCTCCAGCTCCTCTACTTCCCCCACGATATCCGTGCGCCTGGGGTCGGCGTATTTTTTCTTAAGCCCTTCCAATTCTTCTTTAATAATGCCTTCTATCTTTTTCTCGGAGGCGAGGATGGCCCTGCACAATTCGATCTTCTTGAGTAATTCCGCGTATTCGGCGTCGATCTTATCGCGTTCCAGGGCGGTCAGGCGCTGCAGCTGCATCTCCAGGATCGCCTGGGACTGGATCTCGGAGAGCCCGAATTCTTTCATCAGGCGATGCTTCGCCTCTTCGGTATTCTTTGAGGTCTTGATCGCCTTAATAATGCGGTCTATAAACTTGAGGGCGATCTTCAGCCCCTCCAGGATGTGCGCGCGTTTGAGCGCCTTGTCCAGTTCAAACTGCGTGCGCCTGCGGATGATTATCTTGCGGTGCGTAATATAGGCCTCGAGTATCTGGCGCAGATTGAGGACCCGCGGCCGGTTATCCACGAGCGCGAGCATGATTATACCGAAGGTCACCTCTAACTGTGTATGCTTATACAGCTGGTTTAAGATGATCTGCGGCTCGGCATCGCGTTTGAGTTCCACGACTATGCGCATACCTTCCTTGTCGGACTCATCACGGATATCGGAAATACCTTCGATCTTTTTGTCGTCCACAAGCCCGGCTATGGCTTCGATCAGGGAAGATTTCTGCACCTGATAAGGGATCTCGCTGACAGCGATCAGATCTTTACCGTTTTTCTGATGTTCTACCGTAGCCCGCGCGCGCACCAGGACTTTGCCCTTGCCTGTCATATAGGCGTCTTTGATCCCCTGCCGGCCGCAAATGATCGCGCCCGTAGGAAAGTCCGGCCCTTTGACATAGCGCATCAGGTCTTTGATCTCTGCCGCGGGATTATCTAAAAGGTAGATTATGGCGTCCGCCACTTCTTTCAAATTATGCGGCGGTATATTCGTGGCCATGCCTACGGCTATGCCGCTGGAACCGTTGATCAAAAGATTCGGCAGCGCCGCGGGCAAAAGAAGCGGCTCCTGCAAAGAAGCGTCGAAGTTCGGTCCGAAGTTTACGGTGTCCTTGTCGATGTCCGCCAGTATTTCCTGCGCGATGCCGGCCAGCCTCGCCTCGGTATAACGCATCGCCGCCGCCGCGTCGCCGTCAACAGAGCCGAAGTTGCCCTGGCCGTCCACTAAAGGATAGCGTAAGGAAAAATCCTGCGCCATCCTCACTAACGCGTCATACACCGCCACGTCGCCGTGAGGATGATACTTGCCCAGGACCTCTCCGACGATACGGGCGCATTTTTTATAGGACCTGTTGTGCTCAAGCCCCAGCTCCTGCATCGCGTAAAGGATCCTGCGATGCACCGGCTTTAAGCCGTCGCGCACGTCGGGAAGGGCGCGGCCGACGATCACGCTCATCGCGTAATTCAGATACGAATCCTTGACCTCGTCTTCAATATAAACCGGTATTATCTTTTCGTTGCGGGTATACATAGTTTAAATGTCCAGATTCTTCACCTGATGCGCGTATGTCTCAATGAATTCTCTGCGCGGCTCAACCTGATCACCCATCAAAACCGTGAACATCTTGTCCGCCTCAACCGCGTCTTCCAGTGTGACCTGCAAAATAGTGCGCTTTTCGGGATCCATAGTAGTATCCCAAAGCTGCTGGGGGTTCATTTCTCCCAAACCCTTGTAGCGTTGAATATGCATGCCCTTAGCGGCAACTTCTTTAATATAAACCAGCGCGTCTTTTAAGGCAAACAGGTCCTTTGATTCTTTCTCATTGGCGATACGATACAACGGCCTGGGCTTTTTCTCGTCCCCCTTTTTTACTACGGCCGCTTGTTTTTCCAAAGGAATTGGGCTATACGTGGTAATATCCAGGCCTGATTTTTCTATTTTACGGATAACCTCTTCAACCTCTTGCGCTTCAAAGAGTTCCAAGACATCGCACTCTTTATCCTTGCCTTCCTTGGCTGTAAAATCCCCTAATTCTCTGTCAGAATAAATAAAATGGTCCTTCCCCTCCACTTTAACCCTATAAATAGGCAATTTTTTGGTCTTTGGATGTCTAAAATTGAGGTATTTGGCAAAATCAACTCCCTTTTTCTCTAAATTTTTCCCTATTTTTTCTAATTCTGAGAGGGATTTCAAGGCCTCCTTAAACTGATTATCCGGAAATTCCTTTTTATCTTTTAAGACAACAAATCGGTGGCCTTCTCTGCCCAGGTCCAACAACATCTCGCTCATTTGCTGCTCGGTCTGAATATACTCTTCACGCTGGCCGCGTTTTATTTTATAAAGCGGCGGCTGAGCGATATAGACATACCCCCCTTCTACCAGCTTGTGCATGTGACGATAAAGCAGTGTAAGTAAAAGCGTGCGGATGTGAGAGCCGTCAACATCGGCATCGGCCATAAGAATTATCTTGTGGTAACGCAGCCTGGCCAGGTCAAACTCCTCGCCCACCCCTGTGCCCAGCGCGGTGATGATCGTGCGGATCTCTTCGTTGGACAAAATTTTATCCAGGCGCGCCTTCTCCACATTCAGGATCTTTCCTTTGATAGGCAGGATCGCCTGGAATCTTCTATCCCTGCCCTGTTTGGCGCTGCCTCCGGCCGAATCGCCTTCCACAACATATAATTCACACAGGGCCGCGTCCCTTTCTGAGCAGTCCGCTAATTTTCCCGGCAGCCCCGCCCCCTCAAGCGCCCCTTTTCTACGGGTCAGCTCCCGGGCCTTACGCGCGGCCTCGCGCGCCCGGGAAGCGACGATCACCTTATCCACGATCTTATTCGCGACCGAGGGATTTTCTTCAAAATAACCGGACAGGGCATCCAGGCTCGTCGAGGCGACCAGCCCTTCTACCTCGGAATTGCCCAGCTTTGTCTTGGTCTGGCCTTCGAACTGCGGGTTGGGCACCTTCACGCTTATCACCGCGGTTAAGCCTTCCCGCGCGTCCTCCCCGGAAATAGCGATTTCATCGCCCTTGATTAAATTCTTACCTTTGGCATACTGATTTATCGCCCGCGTGAGCGCGGATTTAAAGCCCGATAAATGCGTGCCGCCCTCAATGGTATTAATGTTATTGGCGAAAGAAAACAGGGTCTCCGCGTAGCCGTCGTTATACTGCAGGGCCCCCTCCAACTCGACATTATCCTGCGTCTTCTGGAAATAGATCACCTTATGGTGCAGGGGGGTTTTGTTTTTATTCAGATACTCCACAAAAGAAACTATCCCGCCGGCAAATTCAAAGACCGCCTCTTTCTCTGTACGCTCGTCAATTAATTTGATTTTCAAGCCCTTATTTAAAAAGGCCAATTCTCTAAGGCGCTGGGCGAGGATGTCGTAGGAATATTCCGTTTTGTTGAATATGGTACGGTCTGGCTTAAAGGTTACCTTTGTGCCCGTGGCGTTACTCTTGCCTATAACCGTTAATTTGGAGGCGGTCTTGCCGCGCTCGTAACGCTGGTGATAAACCTTGCCGTCCCTCTTTATTTCTACCTCAAGCCAGTCAGAAAGCGCGTTAACGCAGCTGACGCCCACGCCGTGCAAGCCGCCGGACACTTTGTACACACGGTGGTCAAATTTACCGCCGGCATGAAGCGTGGTCAGGGCCACTTCTACGGCGGGCTTCTTCTCGGTTTTATGCATATCCACGGGAATGCCGCGGCCGTTATCGGTAACGCTGACGCTGTTGTCAGGATGGATCTCTACTTCTATAGTGTCGCAAAACCCTACCAGCGCCTCATCCACAGAGTTATCCACTACCTCATAAACCAGATGGTGCAACCCCCTGGTAGAGGTATCCCCTATATACATCGCCGGCCTGCGCCGTACGGCCTCTACGCCTTCCAACACCTGTATATTGGTCGCGTCGTACGCCCTGGATTTATCCGGGGCTTGCGGCGCTCCTTGTTTTTCTTTTTTCTTCGCCATAAATACCTCTTATCTATACCTCTCCGATGCGGAACCTTATATCATCTACCGCCGATGAGCCGCCCTTACCACCGAGTTCTTCATTGATCAGCTTCCTCACCCTTTCTTTCTTCAAGCTTAAATGATACAGCCATCCCGAAGTATCTACATTTACCACACATATTTTATTTTTGCAACCGATAAATCTCAAGTGCTTTTTTTCCGGCCTGGAAAAGGCCTTTTCAAAAGCCCGCGCCACGCATTCATTACCCGAACGCCTGCTGCCGATCTCCCCGACTATCTTTTTAACCGTATCTTTGATCTGCTGCATGCTAAGCAGGCGCCCGGCTAACTGAGGCGCATCGGCAAAACAACATATATATAGTTGTTGTCCGTCCTTATTACCCCCGGCTTATCCGCTCCCGCGATCTCAAAACAGACCTTTTCTATCTTGAGGTTCTTCAGGGCATCCACTAAAAAGGATGGATTAAAACCTATAACCATTTCTTTACCCTGATACTCCACCTCTACCTCCTCCCTGGATTCTCCTATGTCGGGAGTAGACTTGGAAAGGATCATTCTGTTTTTAAACACCTCCATTTTTACCGCCTGATAATCAGG
Organism: Candidatus Omnitrophota bacterium; assembly: GCA_028707125.1. Taxonomy (NCBI): domain Bacteria; kingdom Pseudomonadati; phylum Candidatus Omnitrophota; species Candidatus Omnitrophota bacterium. The sequence goes on along the minus strand of JAQTUX010000001.1, from coordinate 128,142 downwards.
AGTGGCTAATAATGACGCGCGTTTTACCGCTAATAAAAACGGCTCCCTGTCCACAATTATCTTGTCTTCTGCCGGAGCCGGGACAACCTGTTGATAATCAGGGAATTCCCCCTCGATCAACCGGGAGATCACCGTTGTCTGGCCCATATCAAAGAGTGCCTGGTTATGGGTCATCACTAAAGACAATTCCTTTTCTTCATTAAGATTTCTCAATAACTCCTGGATTGTTTTCAGGGGTATGATCGCTTGTGTTTCTTTGGTGCTGTTAAAATCGATCTTTCTTTCAATTATAGCCAGGCGCCGCCCATCGGTAGCAACCAGCGTCAAAGCGTTCTTTTTGATCTTCATTAAAATACCGTTCAGAATATACCTTGCTTCATCATGAGAAACGGCAAAAGATGTCAAGGCGAACATCTCTTTTAAAACCCCTTGCTCGATCTTGATCGCCTCTTTATCTTTGAATTCGGGCAGTTTTGGAAAATCCTCTTTCGGCAGCCCCATTATTTTAAACAGGCAGTTTTGGGATTCGATTGTTACCATATTGTTTTTTTTGGTGGTTACAGACACCTCTCCTTCGGGTAGCTCTCGTATAATATCAAAAAACCTTTTGGCGGGAACGGTTATAGCGCCATCCTCCTGCGAATCCACTACCAGGGAATAACTCACGCAAATATCCAGATCGGTGGAGATCAACCTTAGTGTTTTTTGATAATCCTCCAATAATATATTAGATAAGATAGGCAACGCGCCCCTTGGATTGATCGCGTTTTGCACTATAGATGTACCGTTGAGCAGGCCTTGCTTCTGGGTTTTAAATTTCATCGATTATCTCCTTGTTATCCCCGCGTCCCCAATGTTTGAATATGATTAATATTATTTTAAAGAATAAACGTATTAGTAGTAATAGGGTTGCGTTACTGTAATAAGTACGCAACCCTATAATAATTCAAAGATTAAGCCATCGTGGCGCCTTGTATATGCTTTGCATATCCTTTGGATTTATTGTGTGATATCTTTAATAAGTTTTTGTATTTTACCGCGCAGGTCGGCATCTCTGTTAATATGTTCTTTGATCTTATTGTAAGCGTGTAATACGGTCGTGTGGTCTTTTCCCCCAAAAAACTCACCTATTTCCGGAAGAGAAAACTCGGTCAATTCCCTGCTTATATACATCGCTACCTGTCTGGGGAAAACAATGTTTTTATTGCGCCTTCTTGTCTTTATGTCCAACAGGGATATCCCGAAGTTGTCGGCAACCATTTTTTGAATACCCTCGACCGTGATGGATTTTTTGTTGTTTTTAATGGTATCCCCGAGGACCTCTTTGGCCTGTTGGAGTGTAATAGGTTTTTCCTCTAACAGAGAGTACGCGACAACCCTTATCAGCGCCCCCTCCAACTCTCTGATATTGGTTGTTATAAATTCCGCTATAAAGAATATAACGTCGTCGGGGACGTTGACCGGCTCGCGTTCTATCTTTTTTTTCAGTATCGCCACCCGCGTTTCAAAATCCGGCATTTGGATATCCGTGATCAGGCCCCAACTGAACCGCGATACCAGCCTTTCTTCGAGGCCGGCTATTTCTTTGGGCGGCCTGTCGGAAGAGATGATTATCTGTTTGTGCGCGTCGTATAAGGTATTAAACGTGTGGAAAAACTCCTCTTGCGTGGACTCCTTGCCCGCTATAAAATGGATATCGTCTATTACCAATATATCCGCCCCGCGGTATTTGTGCCTGAATTGCTGCGTAGAACGGTGCTGTATCGCGTCTATAAGCTCGTTGGTGAAACGTTCCGATGGAAGGTAGCAGATCTTTATGGCGGGGTATTTCTTTAACGCGAAGTGGCATATCGCCTGCATAAGATGGGTTTTCCCCAAACCTACCCCTCCATATATAAATAAAGGGTTGTAGGATTTGGCCGGGCTTTCCGCCACAGCCATAGACGCGGCGTGCGCGAACCTGTTGGCGCTTCCGACTATAAAGTTATCAAATGTGTATTTAGGATTGAGCGCGGTTACGATGTTCACGGCAGGGCCCGCGGCATTTTTTAATTCCGAGGCATATGTATTATGCGCGTAGCCGCCAGATGGCGCCGGCGCGCCGGATGTGCCGGCGCCGGCCTGTAACTCAACAGTAACAGGATATCCACAGATTTTTACGAGAGAATCCTTGATTATCCCGAGATAGCGCTGGGACACCCATTCTTTAAAAAAGACGTCCGGGGCCTCTAACGTAATCAACGTTTTGTCTTTTGACTTCGCCTGTAAGGGTTCAAGCCAGGTGTCAAACGCGGATTGGCCTATATTATGCTTAATTATCTGTCTTGCCTGTTCCCAGGCTGCTACAAGGGGAGAAGTGCCCATATCGTTATAAATTATCCACAGAATCCACAGATTATTAACAGGGGAAAATAAACAAGAACCGCCATACGATACGTAAAAATCCCCGTTGTTTTTGAAAACATCACCATTATAACAAAGATGTTGTTATTTGCAAGCAGAAATTTAAAACTCGTCTAACGTTGGACGGTTGCGCGGCTGGTTACGTTATGCGTATAACGTAAAACGATACGAGCGGCGCAACCGCGACCGACAGACGAGAAACAAGGCGTTTTATTCATAATATAAATTGACAAACAATATAACTATCAATAGAATAAGAGATTAAGGTATGATATGAAAAAGCAGAATAAAAGGCAGTTTCCCCGCACGCCGATCTATTTCCTTGTCAAATACAGGCCTCAGGGGGCATCCGAGTCAACAATGCCGGTTGCCTCTGTGTCTCGCAACATCAGCTTAGACGGGCTCCTGCTCCGCGTTAAAGATCCTCTCACCATCGGGCAAAATCTTGAGATAGAAATTAATATGCCGGTGTTCGGCAAGTCAATAAAGGCGCGCCTGAAGACCGTCTGGGCGAGGCCTGTCAAGGGCACCGACCTGTTTGATGTCGGCGCGAGGTTTTTAGAAATAGGCGAAGATGACCGCAAGGATGTTTTGGATTACATAAGTTTCATAAACAAAACAGAACGCGAAGGACTATGGAGCTTCAGGGTCGGCAGATGGCTCGCGTATCTGAAGCGCGTTTTTAGAAAGGATGGCGGTGCGATATGAAGACAGGTATTTTGATTCTGGTTTTGCAGTTACTGTTTTCTTACGGTGTGTCGGCGCAGGATGAGTTCAGCAGGATCAGCGAAAGCGAGTTTGCCGAGATGATCGTTAAGGCGGCCGGGTATGATAAAGACCTTCCGCCCGAACCCAAAGATGCCGACTACATATCTGTTTTAAGGCACCATGGGATCGAGCCTCTCGACGGCTGGCAGCCCGCGAGGATACTGACCATAGGCAGGTTCTCCACGGTGATGATACAGGCCAGAGGCATTAAGCGGGCAGCCATAAACGATGCCGACAGGTGCGCGCAGAACATTTACAGGATCAATGAGGCGTGGTTCAGCATGTTCAAGCGGCAAGGCAAATGGCCCGGCATACAGGAGTTGTTGCAGGCGGTTAACTTTGAAGGCGAGATACCCGTCTGTCCTTTTAAACAGCCATACGTCGACGCGGACTCAGATCGTCTTGTAGACCTCCATTACCACAGAGGGGCGCGAGAGGCGGTGGATGATCACGTGCGGGTGCTCAGGCAAAGGATGGAGGATGAGAAGCTGTTGGTGCCGCAAGGTCCTTCTCGAAGAGCCGTGTATCTCGCGCAGGCAAGGGATACCATCAAAGACCTGGCAGGCGCCATAGGCCCGGCAGAGCCGATACTCACAGACGCCACTCATATATATCCTCTGGATATGCCGGCACAAATCGGAGCGGAACGGGGCAGGCTTGTGTTTGTGGTATATGAGAATGGCTCGCTAAAGGGCCGTAAGGTAGAGTGGCCCGCGTCATTTGACCCTAACCAGAATCTGGAGGTCAGTATTTCTTATTCAAATACCGCCCGGCTGCCGGGCAGCAAGAGCATACGCATGTTTATCAATAATGTAGAGGTGGGCAGCGCCGAAGGAAGGTGGGGCGAAGCAGGGTTTTTTAACAATATCTGGATAGGGGCGCAGTCGCAAACCGGGCAGTTCCCTTCCAACTCATACGTATATGATTTACGCGTATACAAATCCAGGATCAGGACCGACCCCATGGATTTGCGCAGCGGTGACATTGTTATGCGGAGTAAGCTTGATACCCCTGAAGAGGTAGCCAACCCTCAGATCAGCGCAAGGCGGCTGAGAAAACCCGTGGATAAGGTAACAGGAGAGGTCCCGGCGGCAGTTTTGAAGGCCCAGGGCACACTGTTCGCCAAGGGGCAGGGGTTCATAAGCAGAAACAAGAATCAGTACGTTGTACTGCCCTCTGTCCTTGACCCCAAAGAAGGCAGTCTCTCTCTTGTTTTAAAGCCGGGGTTTGTTTATTCTGACAATGAGCATGTATTTTTGAGCGCTGTACAATGGGATTCTCCGGATGGTGCGGATGGATTTTACCTTTATTATCAACCGGAATAGCCGCGGCCGGATCTTGGCCATGTTTTCTATGGCGGCCTTTTTGAGTTGCGCTACGCTGGCAGAGGCGTCCGTAGATGAGAGGGCGCGCCTCAGGCGTATGCTTGCTGCCACAGAGGCGTTGGACCATTTGCAGGCGCGCATTACAGAAGAGGAGTCGGCGTTGAGAGAGATCGCCCAGCAGGAGGCGCTGGTTTACGCTGCCTCCAGAGGCGCTGATGGCGCGGAGGCGCAGACAGCGCGAACAGAAGAGCAGAGCAGGCCGGAAGGATTGTTGAATCGCTTTGGCTTCGGCAGGGCGCAGCTGCGTACCAGCGTCGTTACGGAACTGAAATACGACGATAATGTTTACCAGTTCCCCGATAATGAAAAAAGCGATATGGTGCCGCGCCTGAATTACGCGTATTATCTGCGCCTGCCGCGGGGGCAGAGCTATCTGGAGGCAAACTACGCGCATAATTACAGGCATTTCCCGAACCGGACCACCAGCGAGAGAGAGCAGACCTTCAGGGCCACTTCGCTTTACCGTCCGTCGGATATATTCAACTGGGAGCTTACCCATGAGTATGTCAGGACAAGCGACCTGGGCGTGTTCGACACCAATTTTAGCGAACAGTCCATCTCCAATAAGCGCAAGCGGAGGAAAGACAGAAATGCGACTACCAGCATATTGACTTATATGCCCGGCGGCAGGCATAATCTGCTGCACCTTAGGATGCAGCATGAAGATATCTCTGCCGCTGTGCAAGAGTATGAAAGCCAGACAGAGCGGATAGATTTTGACTTTGAGCGGTATTTTGATCCGACTACCTCGCTGCTTATGGGGTTTAGCTATAGACTGTTCGATGAAAGAAGCTGGGGCAGGAACGACGAACGAGAGAGGGATTGGTTTTTCGGTTTCAGGCGCGATCTTTCTCCTCTTACGAAATTAACCGGACGTTTTGACTATGATGCCATAAATAAAAAGAATACGACAGAGTCGCTTGTTAACAGTGAATTTTATTATAAGGCCAGGTTTGACCTGTATCACAGGATCTCGCCGTTCACAGACATAAGCATGGATTACATCTGGATGGACAGAAAGGCCATCAGCAACCACTATAGAAGCTACGTGAGTAATGAGGTTGGGTTCAGCCTGAACCACTATTTTTTGAATGGGCTTTCAGCCAGAATAAACCCTAATTACAGGCACGAGTACTATCCGGCAGACGGCGTTACCGCGGGCCACGAAGAAGATAGCAGAACCAAGCACATATATACCGTTACCGCCGGCTTGAATTACAGGCTGAGCGACTGGCTGAATCTGGGTTTAGGCTATACCCTGGACGCGATAAGGGCGCCCCTGCATTTTAACGATAAGTATATCAGGAATACCTATAGCGTAGAATTACGAGGAGATTTTTAATTATGCGCAGAAGGATGATGCCCCTCATTGTTGTTTCGCTGGTTTTCGTTAGTGTCTTTGCCGCCGCGGAGGATGGCCCGGATATCCAGGGCCAGGGAGACATTGACCAGGACTACGTGCTTCAAAGAGGCGACGCCCTCTCCATAAGCGTATGGAGGCACCAGGACCTGACGCAGCAGTTGGTTGTGGATGAGACAGGGAACATCACCTTTCCCCTTCTGGGAGAGCTTAAGGTGGAGGGGCTGACCATCGCGCAGCTGAAAGAGTATCTTACGTATCTTTTGGGCAAGGATTATATCGTAGACCCTTTTGTTACGGTAGCCGTTGACAGGCCAAAAACAGACAGGCAGTTTTACGTTTATGGAGAGGTCAGGCAGCCGGGCGCCTATAAGATAGAGGGTAATCTCACCGTGCTTAAGGCGATCACTCTTTCCGGAGGGATGACGGATTACGCCTCCCAGATAGTTTACGTTAAAAGAAGGGTGGCCGGCAGAGAGAAGAGGATAAGGGTTAATATTAATAATGTTATCAAGGGCGCGGAAGCGGATGTGCCCATACAGCAGGACGATATAGTAGTGGTAACCAGGAGGGTGTTTTAAGCGATGCCTATACCGCCAAAAGCAGGCCTCGGTGATTACGCGCGGATACTGCTGAAAAGAAAGGGCTGGATTATCGCCTCGGTAGTCATCGCGGCGTCCATAGCCGGATATTTTCAGAAGAAGGTGGTGCCGCTCTACGTTGCCACCGCGAAGATTACAGTGGAGCCGCCGTTTGTGGAGATGGAGCCGTTTATGGGCAGGCAGCCGGCCGTCAAGGAAGATTCCTGGGGCCTGCAGCCTTCCTCTTTCCTTCAGGCGCAGTATGAATTATTGCGCAGCCGCATCGTTGCCGAAAGGGCCGCGGAGATCCTGGGCTGGGTGCGGGATAAAGAGCCCGCCGTTGAACGGATACAGAAGTCGATAGAGATCGCCCCTATCCAGGAATCTAGAAGGGCCGCGGCGTTAAGCAGCGTGATCGCCATAAACGCCACAGACAGGAATCCGCGCGCGGCAATGGATATGGCGAACGCTGTCTCCGAGGCATTCGTTGATATTAAAAAACGGGAGCGCGACTCCATCGTTAAAAATATCTATTCCAATCTGGTAGAGCAGGTGCGTAAGGCAAGGGAGAAGGTGGATGAATCGGAGGACGCGCTTGAGCGATTTAAGCAGGAATCCGGCGTACAGACAGGTATCCCGAAGGAGCTGAATATTGAGACGGAAGAAAACATAAAGGATGAACTCCTGCGCATCAAGAAGGAAAAGTCGGAGAAGGAATCCACACTGAAGTCCTTGAGGGAAATTACAGAGAGCGATATCATACAGGCCCTCACGTTTGTTTCGGAGAAGTTAGGCAGCGTTTACACCGTCAATGTCGGCCTGAAACAGAAACTTCTGGACAAGGATAATGAACTGAACGCCCTGAGCCAGGTTTATAAAGAGAAACACCCGGAGATAATCCGCGTAAAATCCGAAATTGATTTGGTGCGGGATCAGATAAGGGACGAGTTGGAAGCCGCCGCCAACAGCCTGACTTCGGATATCCAGACCCTCAGTAATTTAGAAGAGGTTGTGGGCGCTTATCAGAAGAGGCCCGAGTCCGGCGTGGATCAATCCCGGTTGCTGCGCCTGCAAAAAGAGGTAAATTTGAACAGGGATATATACGAAAACATCCTGAGAAAATTAAAAGAGGTCAGCCTTGAGGAAGAAGTAAGGGGGACGGTAAACGTTAAGATCATTGAGCCGGCCTCCCTGCCGGTTGAGACCGCGCAGCCGGCGCGCCTGCCCGTATCCGGCGCCTCAGCCATGGGTTTTCTCGTCGGCATCATGCTGGCATTGATGCGCGAGGCAATGGACACCACCGTCAGGACCATAGAGGACGTTGAGCGCTACCTGGGGCTGTCTGTTCTGGGGGCGGTCCCTCATATAAGGCTAAGGCGCGGCAGGCGGCCTGTAAACAAAACAACGGTTTTAAATAAGGGCAAAAATGAACCTGGGAAATGAACTTATAGTCGCTGTTGAGCCGGATTCTCTGGCGTCGGAGTCATTCCGCACGCTCAAGGTCAATCTGCAGTTTGCCGGCGTTGACAGGAACCTTAAGGCCATATTGATCACCAGCGCCGACTCTAAAAGCGGCAGGAGCACGCTCGCCGCTAATTTAGGGTTGGCGATCGCCCAGTCAAATAAAAAGGTGCTGCTCATAGACGCGGATATGAGGAGCCCGTCTCTGCACAGGTTCTTTCAAATGGGCAATACCTTCGGCCTGTCTTCCGCGATAGTTGAGATCGATAAAGACGCCGCGAACAGATGGCAGTTCATTAAGAACACCCCCCAGCAAAATCTGTATTTAATGACTTCGGGAACACTGCCTCCAAACCCGCCGGAGCTGCTTGCCAGTGAACGGATGAAGGTGCTGCTTGAACGGCTGAAGTCCGACTTTGATTATATAATATTTGACTCCCCTCCCCTTCTGCCCGTGACGGACGCGGCTGTCCTGGCCCGCATCTGCGACGGGACTATTCTGGTGATCAGGAGCGGCAGGTCTTTTATTGACGCTGTGCGCCGGTCCAAGGTCATGCTTTCCAATTTGAAGGCGAATCTGCTGGGCGCCGTATTAAATGATTTTAATATTAAAGAGGAGCACTACTATTATTATGACTATAAATACAAAAAGCAGCGAGGAGGCCGTTAGCATGCAGGTATTGCTGGCTCTATTATTGGTTTTCTCCGCTTTTGTTTATGGTTGCGTGGAGGCATGGTCGCAGGTCATCCTGTTTTCTTTAGTATTTTTGATGGCGCTGTTGTGGTTGAGTAGAATGCTGCTCAAGGGCAGAATGGAATTTGTAAAGACAGGTATTGATACGCCTCTTTTATTGTTTTTTGCCATAGCGCTTGCCGGGCTTTTCGTCTCCGTGCACCCCTACGCGACCACAGTGGCTTTATTGTGGCTGCTTTCCTGGATCGTGCTTCTGTATGTCATAACTAACTCGCTGGATAACGAGGCCGCGGTTATGCGCGTAGTCGGCCTGGTACTTCTTGTGGCAGCCGCCATTTCTGTCATAGGCATCCTGCGCAGTATCAGCCCGGCCGGCAGCGTCATCGCCTCGATCTGGAAATACGCCGCCTTCTCTACTTTTACAAACACATCGCATTTTTCCGCTTATGTGGGGATGGCCGTGCCTCTGGGTATCGCCCTGGTTTTTTGTGAGCTGAACCCAAACTATAAATTTTGGGTCGCCTCCCTTGTATTTTTGATGATAGGCGCGCTGGTTGTAAGCGCCGATAAAGGAGGAGTGATCCAGATCGCCGCCTCCTTATTCGCGCTGTTTGTGTTCCTCAGGGCTGCCGGCCTGGTCAAGCATAGAGGAGAGATGACGCTTTTCGCGCTGCTGATCATCCTGATCAGCGCGATCGTTATAATGAACGGCTCAAGCATCGCCCATAAGTTTTCCGGTTTGTTCTACGGCGGCCTCGAGAATTCACCTAACCCCACACTGTGGAAAAGATGGGTGTTATGGCAGGATACGCTGCGTATGATCAGGGCGCGCCCCCTGCTTGGCAGCGGATTAGGCACGTTTCAGTTTATCTACCCGCAGTTCAGGAACCCCCGGCTTATCGCGTTCTTTGAATTTGCCCACCAGGAATATTTGCAGATCGCCTCTGAGACAGGCATACTGGGCCTGGCCGCGTTTCTCTGGTTTCTCTTCGCGTTTTTTAAGTCCTCTATCAGGTCTATGGGCTTTCAAAAGAAGACCCTGCTGCAAGGGGTCATCGTAGGAGGGTCTGCTTCCTGTTTCGGGCTGCTCGTGCACAATCTTTATGAGTTTAACTTTCATATACCCGCCCTGACAATACTCTTTGTGACGATAGCGGCCCTTACCTTGAGGGCCGATTTATTGGTAACGCGGAAAATACGCGGTAACCCGCTAAGCGTCCCGCGCGTAGGCAGGCCAAAGGCGTCTTTTTTTATCGTGCTCGCCATTATTGTTTTTTCTGTATGCGCCTATCTTTTCTCCCTCGGCCACTACATCTCGGTTTTTCATTACACAAAAGGCAAAGACCTGTATGAGCGCCTGGAGTTTTCCCGCGCGGCAGAGGCGCTAAACCGGTCGGTATATTTTAATCCCCGCAATGAACGCGCGCTTGCCATGCTTGCCAATATACACGCGATACGCAGCCAGATGAATTCCGCCGAGAAGCACAATGATTTTAAGCGGGCGGAGCAATTATATAAGCAGGCCCTGGGAATCAATAAATTAAGCGCGGAGGTTCATTTAAGATTGGGCTGGCTCTATTCTGTCCACAGGCGCGATGATCTCGCGGAAGAAGAATTTATCAGGGCGGTTGCCTGCGACCCTCACGGCGCTTTCTATGTCAATATGCTGGGCGATTTCTATGCCCGCGTAAACAAATTCTCCAAAGCGGTAGAGTCCTACCGCAAGGCGCTTGGCTTAAACCCGCAGGATGAATACGCCCGCAAGCGGCTTGAGGCATTATCCGGCCATAAGTAGCCCCCTTCCGAATTTCTCACTTTGACCTTGACTAAATTCCCCGCTATGTTATAATTTCCCTCTATGAAAAAACATCTTAAGACACCCACCAAGATACGCGGCAAGAGAAAGCACGGCTTTCTCGCCCGCATGAAGACCCGCTTAGGAAGGAATGTCATAAAAAGACGCAGGCGCAAAGGGAGAAAGCGCCTTAGCGTATGATGAAGCGGTTCATCCTTTTTTTATTGGGCGCGTATAAAAAACACGCCTCTCCCCTTTTGCCGCGGTCCTGCCGGTTTTATCCTACCTGTTCGCAGTACGCAGGCCAGTCCATCAGGAAGTACGGCATATTTAAAGGCTCCCTTTTGTCGTTATGGAGAATAACCCGATGCAATCCCTTTACCGCCGGAGGATTTGACCCGGTTAAATAACATTTCCCCGAGGACATAATAATATGGAAAAACGCACACTATTAGCCATTCTCTTCTCTTTAGTAATCTTAACCACCTGGTCTCTTTTGGCGCCTAAGCCGCATCATATTGCTAGTAAAGAGGTTGCGCGAGAGATAAGGCCGCGGACGCCGATAACAACGCCTCAGGAAGTTGCTTTGTTGGCGCAGAATGATCCCACGGGAGTTATTGAGATTGAGGATGCGGAGATCCATTATGGAAAACAGTCCGGGCGGATCGATAGGATTTTATTTAAGGACTTTAATTACTATGCCTTTGCCTTAAGCCAGGGATTTAATCTCGCCGGAGTGAAATTTAACGAGGTCAGATCTGAGAATGGAGTACTGATTGTTTCCGGAGAAGACAGCCAAAAGAAGATAACCCTGAGGTTTGCATTTCGTAACTCTAGTGTTATCAATAGGTTAGATGTAGAAATCCAGAATCTTACCCTTCAAACAATCACTCTTCCTTTGAAGCTCATTCTTGCCGGTTACGATTTCGCGGATAAAGATTTTACAACCCGTTTTAATCAAGGCATTATTGCTTTGCCTGAAAGTATTGTCAGGCCTAATCTGAAAAATAATTTTACCTCTCCCCTGCCCATTGATTTTATTGCTTTCCGCGACAGATATTTTTGCGCGATCTTAAGGCCGCATTCCGGCAAGTTTCAGCCGTTTATTGAAAAAGTGAGTAAACGCTATGCGCTTATAGGGTTGCAATCTTCAGGGGCTGAAGTCGCGGCGCGTTCAACCCAGGCATTCAGGTTTGACGTCTATATAGGGCCGCAGAATATTCAGCAGCTTCGGCATCTGAACGAGCGCTGGCAAGAGGTGGTCAACTTTGGTTTCTTTGACGGGATCGCCAAATTCCTCTTCGGGGTTGTCAGGGCGTTACACGTTGTGACGAGAAACTGGGGGCTGGCCATCATATTGTTCAGCATTGTCATATTTCTTGCCTTGTTCCCCTTGACCCTAAAGCAGTTGCGTTCTATGAAAGACATGCAGGCAGTGCAGCCGCATATAGAAAAACTGAAAAAGACGCACAAGGATAATCCCCAAAAACTGAATAAAGAAATTATGGAACTATATAAGGAGCATAAAATCAATCCCTTAGGCGGATGCCTGCCTTTAGTATTACAAATACCCATATTTTTCTCTTTATATCAGGCGCTGATGCGTTCTGTTGAATTAAAAGGGGCAACCTTTCTCTGGGTAAAGGATTTATCTGAGCCGGACCGGGCGTTTATATTAAAACAGGCCCTGCCGCTGCTGGGTAAGGACATCAATATCTTACCGCTGCTTATGCTGGTTGTTATGTTCTGGCAGCAAAAGACATCCATGAAAAGCTCCTCCGGAGTTAACGCCGAACAACAGAAAATTATGTCTGTGCTCTTTCCCCTGCTTTTCGGCTTTATTTTTTATAATATGCCTTCAGGCCTGGTTTTATACTGGTTGTTTAACAGCGCGCTTATGGCTATCTCTCAATTGAGGATGGTAAAAAATGCGTAATAAATCCGGGCAGAGCATAGAGATCGAAGGTAATACAATTGAAGATGCCGTCAAAAAGGCGTTAAAGCAGCTAAAGCAGGTCAGGGATAATGTCAAAATTGAAGTTCTCTCCGAGGAAGAAAAAGGGCTTTTTGGTATGCCCGGGGCAAAACCCGCCAAAGTGCGCGTAACAGTTATCAAGCAGCATAAATAGCTTGACATACCGCGATAAATTAGTAAAATATGTGTAAATGTTCCACGTAGAACATTGTTCTACGTGGAACATTATTGACCACTTATGGCAAGAATTATAAGTTTCTGCAACCAAAAAGGCGGTACCGGCAAGACCACTACCGCCATCAATTTATCGGCCTGCCTGTCTGTCCTGCAAAACAAAATCCTTTTAGTTGATTTAGACCCTCAGTCAAATGCCACAAGCGGCTTAGGTATTGATAGAAATCAGGTTGAGAAGAGCACTTACCACTTATTGCTGGACGAAGCTCAGGCAAAAGACATAATACAGCGCACAGCCGTTCCCAATCTTGATCTTATCCCCTCAAATATTAATCTTACCGGCGCCGAAGTAGAGTTAGTGAGCGTGCTTAATCGTGAGTTCCGGCTCAAAAAGGCCTTGGAACCGGCAAGCCAGGATTACGATTTTATATTTATTGACTGTCCTCCATCCCTTGGCCTTTTAACTATCAATGCCTTGAGCGCCTCGCATTCTGTAGTGATCCCGGTTCAGTGTGAATATTACGCGCTGGAAGGCCTATCGCAACTACTTAATACCATTAAACTTGTAAGAGATAATCTGAACGGCTCTTTGCAATTAGAAGGGGTCCTTCTCACAATGGCGGACTTGCGCACCAAGTTATGCAGAGAGGTTATTATTGAAACAAGGCATCATTTTGAAGATAAGGTATACAAGGCCATTATACCCAGGAATATTAAATTAAGCGAGGCGCCCAGTTTTGGGAAGTCCATTATGGATTATGATAAGGACTGTTTAGGCGCGCAGAAATACCTTGAATTTGCCAATGAGTTTCTTCGTGATGCTTTAAAAAATGTCCAATCTGAAAAAGAGGCAACCAGGAACATAGGCGCGCAACTCACTGAATCCTCTGATCAAGAGGGTCAATTAAAACAGGAGATACTATGATAGAAAGAAAAGTGTTGGGCCGAGGATTGAGCGCATTGATACCTGAGCAAAAGATAGATACGTCTAAAGAAATAGTCCTTTTTGTGGATATTGACAGGATCAAGCCAAATCCATTTCAACCACGCGAGGATTTTAATCAGGAGGAGCTGCAGGACCTGGTCAGCTCCATTAGAGAGAAAGGGGTTATTCAGCCGATATTAGTTAGAAGAAAGGCGGATAATTTTGAACTGATTGCCGGAGAAAGGAGGTGGCGAGCAGCTAAACTATTGCAAATAAAGGAGATACCAGTAATAATCAAGGATATTGAAGACAGGGAGTCCCTGGAAATTTCTCTTATTGAAAATATACAGAGGCAGGAATTAAATCCTCTGGAAGAGGCGCGCGCCTATCAACTTTTGATAAATAAGTTTGAATTTACGCAGGAAAAAATCAGCAAGGTAGTGGGCAAGTCACGCACCTCTATTGCTAACTCATTGCGGTTATTGAAGTTACCTAAAGAAGTGCAGGACGAGATCAAGAAAGGGCGTATTTCTTTTGGCCACGGCAAGGCGCTGTTAGAAATAGAGGATGAAAATCTGATAAGAAGGTTAGCGCAGGATATTATTGCTAAGGCATTGTCCGTCAGGGAGTTAGAGAACGTGATCAGATTTAAGAAGCCGTTAAAGCACAGAAGGGCAAAGGCAGCGTCCGCGGCGAGCCCTTTTTTAAGACAGTTAGAGGAGTTGTTACAGCAGGCGTTGGGCACAAAGGTAAGGTTGATGAGGAACAAAAAAAGGGGCAGGATCATAATAGAGTTCTATTCAGATGAAGATCTTGAGAGAATATTGGGGGTAATGAAAAAATGAAAAATCAGGCAACATTAGTCCTTATAAAACCGGACGGATTAAAGAAGTCGCTGACAGGCAATATCTTGACCCGGCTTTCTGAGACCAAGCTTGAGATCGTAGCCGCGAAAATGGTCAGGGTGAGCCGGGAATTAGCGGAAACACATTATCAGCACCTTAAGGATGAGCCGTTTTTCCCCGACCTTATGAAGTATATACAGGGGGAACTTCACGACAGAAAAAAAGTCATGGCGCTTATATATTGGGGTCCCGGTGCCATACCGAAGGTAAGGGAGCTGGCAGGTACTACTAATCCCGAAGAGGCGGAGCCGACTACCATAAGGGGCTCTTACGGCAGGATAACCACATCGGGGATGTATGAAAACGTCGTGCATGTCTCTGCCAATGAAGAGGACGCGGAAAGGGAGATCAAGCTGTGGTTTTCCCCGGACGAGGTCATAGTGGAGCTCTATCCTAAAAAAGACGCGGTGGTAAAAGAAAAAAAAGAGGCGGTCTGGGCGTAAATAATTTTCGATTATACGAAGGAGCTATAGCATGAAAGGTATGACCGGTTTTGGGTCGGCAAAAGGCAAGGCGGGCGCTTCCGAGGTTTCCCTGGAAATAAGAAGCACCAACCACAGGTTTTTGGAAATCGTCTTCCATTTGCCCGACGGGTTTTACTATCTGGAGGACAACCTAAGGAATATTATAGCCGCGAAATTAAAGCGCGGCAGGGTGGTGGCGGCCGTAAACATCACAGGCAGGCCTGAACAGCGGATAGTCCTGAACGAATCGGCTATCCGCCACTATGCCAGGGAAATAAAATCGCTGAGTAAGGAAGCGGGATTCGCGGCGACCTTTGACGCGGGTTCGCTTCTTGCCCTGCCCGGCGTGTTGAACGTATACGAAGAGCATAATGACAAGAGTAAATTGTCGTCGGCCATAACCGCGCTTGTTGTCAAGGCGCTGGATGATCTCGCGGGAATGCGCTGCAGGGAGGGCAAGACAATAAAGTCGGACCTGACTCACAGGATAGAGAGGGTCAGCCGGCTGGCGGGATCAATAGAGTCGCGCTTTAAAAAGGTAGTGGAAAGCAGGGTGAAGAGATTAAAGACGCCGGAAGAGCAAAGCGCCTTTATAAAGAATTCCGACATAACGGAGGAACTGGTAAGGATCAAGCACCATCTTAAGAATTTCCTTCGTAACCTCTGCAGGGACAGCGTAAGCGGCAAAGAACTGGATTTTATCGCGCAGGAAATACAAAGAGAGGCGAATACCACCGGCGCCAAATCAATAGACGCGCTTATATCATCAAGCGTGGTCAGCATCAAAAGTGAGATTGAGAAGATAAGAGAGCAGCTGCAGAACGTAGAATGATATTCATAGTTTCAGGACCTTCCGGCTCCGGCAAGACAACCCTGGTAGATAACGCCCTGAAGGCGGGCCTGCCTAAAAAGCTGGCCAGGCCCCTGTCTTTTACCAGCCGCCCTCCCAGGCATAACGAACAGGACGGCGCGGATTACCTTTTTATCAGTGAGGAGGAGTTTCGCGGGAAAATAAAGAAGGGGGAGCTGCTTGAATGGACAAAGTTTCTGGACGGGCTCTACGGCACGCCGAGGAAGGAGATAGACGATCTTATCCATATGGGCAGGGATATAATACTGTGCCGCGACATAAAAGGGGCGTCTTCTTTTAAGCGGCAATACCCCGCCGCGACAGTCACGATCTTTATTGTCCCTCCCTCGATAGGGGAGTTGGAGAACAGGATCACAAAACGTTCACATAAGACGACCAGGCCCGAGGTGCTTAAGCGGCTGAAGGAAGCAAGAAGGGAACTGAAATTCTCCGGCCGTTACGACCACGTCATAGAAAATGCCAATATTGACTTGGCAACCAGGCAATTATTGGATATAATTAAAAGTTACCAATCAAGAGGTAAAAAGGGCTAAACGGGGGGGGTATATGCAAGTGGCGTTAGAAAATCTGCTGGATAAGACGAATTACTCAATGTATAAGTTGGTTATTTTGGCCGCGAGAAGGGCGCTGGAGATCGCGGAAGGCGCTCCGCTGCTGTCCGGAGCTGTTGGGGCCGTCAAGCCGATAGCGGCCGCGCTGCAGGAGATAAGCGAAGGCAGGATAAAGTGCGCAAAGGGCGGTAAATAAGGACGGCATAGATGAAAACTAAAGAGGTTATTGTCGGCATCTGCGGCGGCATAGCGGCGTATAAAGCCGCGGATATTGTAAGGTCGTTCAAAAAAAGCGGCATAGGCGTAACCTGCGTAATGACAAAGGAGGCGGGAGAATTTGTCAGGCCGCTTACATTCCAGGCGCTCTCCGGCCGCAAGGTCTATCAGGATATGTTTGAAGTCCCCGACATCTGGGACGTTCAACACATCGCGCTGGCGGAAAAGGCCGATGCCTTGCTGATCGTGCCTGCCACAGCTAATATAATAGGTAAGCTTGCCTCAGGTATATGCGATGATCTGCTTACTTGTGTGGCCCTGGCCACAAAGGCGCCGGTGTTTATCGCCGCGGCAATGAATGAGAATATGTATGAACACAAGGCGGTCCAGGACAACATAGATAAGCTGCGTTCGTTCGGCTATAAGATGATCCATCCGCGTAAGGGAGAGCTTGCCTGCGGCAAGGTCGGTATCGGCTGCCTTGAGGACGTTGAGAAGATCACGGAAGAGGTAAAAAGGGCTTTGAAATAGATGGCGTGGTAGCCAAGCGGCAAGGCAGCGGTCTGCAAAACCGCTATTCACCGGTTCAAATCCGGTCCACGCCTTAAATTTAGCTAAGTGGGATTTAAAATCGGGCAAGTGGTGGAATGGCATACACGACAGACTTAAAATCTGTTGGCTGCAAGGTCGTGAGGGTTCGACTCCCTCCTTGCCCATTTCAGGATTAAAATTACGGGCTCATAGCTCAGTTGGTTAGAGCGTTTCCTTGACATGGAAAAGGTCAGAGGTTCGAGTCCTCTTGGGCCCATTTAAAAAATCCGACAAGGATTTTTTAAATGGCACTAAAGCGAGCGTTAAACGGCGCGACAAGCGCCGTAGCGAGCGTAGTGCCTAACATCAGCGACAAGCGAGGCAGTGAGCACAGTACCTAAGCAAAATAAATTATGGACTTGGATATTTTAAGACACAGCTGTTCCCACATAATGGCGCAGGCGGTGAAGGAGCTCTGGCCCGAAGTAAAATTAGCCATAGGCCCCTCCATTGAAGACGGTTTTTATTACGATTTTGATAAGAAAGAGCCGTTTACGGAGGCAGACCTGGAGAAGATAGAAGAGAAGATGCGCCGGATCATAAAGGATAACGAGCCGTTTAAAAAGGAAATGCTGAAGAAGAAAGACGCGGTTGCCCTGTTCAGGAAATTAAAAGAAGATTATAAGATTGAGCTGTTAAACGGGCTCAAAGAAGACGAGGTATCGGTATACAGGACGGGGAAAAAGTTCGTCGATCTCTGCCGCGGGCCGCATATCGACTCAACCGGCGGAATCAAGGCGTTTAAACTGCTTTCCGTTGCCGGGGCATACTGGCATGGAATAGAGACCAACCCCATGCTGCAGAGGATCTACGGCACCTGTTTTAATACGCAGGATGAGCTTAAGAAGCACCTGGATAATTTAGAGGAGGCGAAGAACCGGGACCACCGGAAGCTGGGAAAGGCGTTAGGGCTCTTTGATATATATTACGATAAGGCGGGCGCGGGATTGATCTTCTATCACCCGAAGGGCGCGGCGCTCCGCCGGATAATAGAGGATTATGAGAAACAGGAGCATCAGAAGCGCGGCTATCAAATGGTGATAACCCCGCATATTATGCAGGATGATCTCTGGCGCACCAGCGGCCATTATGATTATTATAAAGAGAATATGTACGCGTTGAAGGTTGAAGATAAGGAATTTATTTTAAAGCCGATGAACTGCCCGGGGCATATACTTATATATAAATCACAGACCAGGAGTTACAGAGATCTGCCTATCCGGTTCTTTGAACTGGGTACGGTTTACAGGCATGAAAAAAGCGGCGTTTTGCACGGCCTGCTCAGAGTCAGGGGGTTTACGCAGGACGACGCCCATATATTTTGCCGGGACTCCCAACTCAAGGCGGAGATACAAGGGGTGATAGATTTTGTTTTTGAGACGATGAAGAAGTTCGGCTTTGAGGATCTGGGCATAGAGCTGAGCACGCGGCCCGATAAGTCCATCGGCAACGATGAGGACTGGCAGCGGGCGACCTCTGCCTTAGAAGAATCCTTGAAAGATAAGGGCTTAGAGTATAAAATAAATGAGGGCGACGGCGCGTTTTACGGCCCCAAGATCGATATAAAATTAAAGGACGCCCTGAAGAGAGAGTGGCAGTGTGCTACTATCCAGTGCGACTTTGCCCTGCCCGAGCGCTTTGACCTTACCTATATTGATGCCGACGGCAAGGAAAAACGGGTTATAATGCTCCACAGGGTCCTGCTGGGCAGCCTTGAGCGCTTTATCGGAGCGTTGATCGAACATTACGCCGGGGATTTTCCCTTGTGGCTTTCGCCGGTACAGGCGCGCGTAATCCCTATCAAGGAAGATATCTCAGGTTACGCGGAGGGCATACAAGCGGAATTGTCGAGAAGCGGTTTCAGGGTAGAGGTGGATTCGCGCAATCAAACGCTGGACAAGAAGATCCGCGAGGCAGAGGTTGAGAAGGTGCCCTACATTCTGGTCGTGGGCAGGAAAGAGAAAGAGGCAAATACGGTTTCAGTTAGAAGCAGGATAAAGGAGAAGGGGAAACAGAGGGTTCTGAATATCGGAGAGCTCATAGAGGAGTTTAAAACACAATAAGGAGGAGGTGGTCAGTCATTAAAAAGAGCATCAGGATCAATGAGAGGATCCGCGCGCCGCAGTTGCGGCTTATCGGCGCTGACGGCCAGCAGTTAGGCGTTGTCGCTTCCAAGCAGGCGCTGGAGATGGCTATACAGCAGGAACTGGACCTGGTTGAGGTGGCTCCCCAGGCAAACCCGCCCGTATGCCGGATAATGGATTTCAGCAAGTTCAAATACGAACAGGAAAAGAAGGAACGGGAGGCCAAGAAACATCAACGGGTCTTTCATATTAAAGAGATCAGGGTAAAACCTAATATAGACGAGCATGACTATCAGGTCAAATTAAAGCATGTGAACGAATTCCTGAAGAAAAAATACAAGGTAAGGGTGAACCTTTTTTTCAGGGGCAGGCAGCTTGAGCACCGCGACCTGGGCCGGCGCGTCATAGATAAATTCATGCAGGATGCCCTGCAGGACGGGCAGGTGGAAAAACCGCCTATGATGGAAGGCAGGGTATTATCGGTTGTGATCGCGCCAAAGTAATGGAGGGGACTTATGTTTAAGACACACAAAGGCGTAGCAAAACGTTTTCGGCTTACTAAAAAAGGGAAGTTAAAGTATATGCACGCGGGTAAGAGCCATATACTTACAAAAAAGAGCTCAAAGAGAAAACGCCGTATGAGGCGCAAGGATTATGTCGGCAGCTTCAGGATGGAAAAACAGATTAAACGGCTTATGTTGCACTGAAGGAGGATTCAATGGCACGGGTAAGGCACAGCGTAGCGACTCATAAAAGAAAGAAGAGATTATTAAAGAAGGCAAAGGGTTATTTTCTGGACAGGAGCAAGCAGTATCAGCAGGCAAAGAGGACCCTGGACAGGGCGCTTGTTTATGCCTATGAGGGCAGGAAGGTAAAGAAGCGCACTTTCCGCTCGCTTTGGATCACGCGTATAAGCGCTGCCTGCAGAGAGGCCGGCACGACTTACAGCGCGTTTATGAACGCTTTGAAGAAAGCAAAAGTGAATGTTGATAGAAAGATTTTAGCGGAATTAGCCGCTGCTGAACCAAAGGTGTTTGCGAAAATATTGGAGCAAGTAACTGAAAAACCTAATAAATGAAAGGACCCCACACTTACGTGTGGGGAATGAGGATTCTACAGGCGTAAGCCTGTAGAGGAAGGTTACCATGTATGTCATAATCGTAGGCTGCGGCAGGGTCGGCTCTGAATTGGCGCGCCTTCTTTCCACAGAAGGCCATAATGTGGTAGTCATTGATAAGAATGAGGGCGCGTTCGCGCGCCTGGGCAGTTCGTTCAACGGGCTGACGCTTGTGGGCAGCGGCTTTGACGAAAAGGTGCTTAAATCAGCGGGTATAGATAAGGCAGAGGCATTCTGCGCGGTGACTAACGGCGATAACACTAATCTGGTATCCTCCCAGGTGGCAAAAAAGATATTCAATGTCCCCAAGGTCATCGCCCGCGTTTATGACCCTACGCGCGCGCATATATATCAGGCGCTGGGGCTCGATATTATCAGCGGCACAGTGCTTTTCGCGGCAATGCTGCGCGATAAGATAATTGAAAGCAAGTTCAGTTCGTATCTTATAGAAAGCAAGGACGTGGGGCTTTTGGAGATCGAGGCCGGCAAGGAGCTGGTTGATAAGCGGGTAGAGGAGTTGAACATACCGGGAGAGCTGATCATAGCCTCTATCAGGAAGATCAAAGAGGTTATTATACCGGATAAGGATACCCGCGTTAAGCTTGGCGATATTCTTATGGCGGTAGTCAGCATCAAGAGTTTGGCAAAGGTCCGTAAGATCTTTAATATCTAATTATAGGTGGTGTTATGTATATAGTCATAGTCGGAGCGGGAAAGGTAGGGCATTTTCTGGCGCTGCGCCTTTTGGAGGATAAGCACACCGTAGCCCTGATCGATAAAGATAAGGCCGTATGCGACGAGATGTCCAGGTCGCTGGACTGCCTTATAATAAGCGGCGACGGCTGCGACCCGGTATTTTTAGGGGAGGCAGGGGCAGACAGGGCTGATGTAGTCGCCGCGGTTACCGGCGACGACGAGGATAATCTTATAATCTGTCAGGTGGCAAAAGAGCGCTTCGGCGTCAGGAGGACCGTGGGCCGGGTGAACGACCCGAAAAATAACCATATATTCAACGACCTCGGCGTGGATGTGCCGATAGACGCCACAGTGATAATCTCAAAGATCATAGAAGAAGAGGTGTCCTTCTCGGATTTTGTCACGCTGATGAGTTTTAAGCGCGGCAAGCTTACCATAGTAAGAGTTGACCTGCCGGATGATTCACCAGTTATACACAAGGCGGTTAAGGACATACAGCTCCCCCCTGATTCCGTCCTGGTTTCCATCATAAGGGGCGATGAGGTGATCGTGCCCAAGGGAGATACCGTGCTTAAGCCGCGCGACGACATAGTAGCGCTTACCGTTATTAAGAATGAACAGGAACTCTTGAGCTGCCTCGTCGGCAAGATATGAAATTCAATCCCCTTAAAGCAGCCGCCTCATTTTTAAGGTCCGCGTATTCGTCTTTTACCGGAATACTCGTTGAACTGGGCCTGGGCGTATCCATCATTATTCTGGGTTTTGCCATAAGTATGGCCATTTTTTTCTTTATCGCTAAATTGACTTAAGATGCTGCTCAGGCCGCAATTTGAAGATATCAAGATAATCGCCTATTATCTGGGAAAGATACTTATCGGATTTTCCCTGTTTTTAGGCATTCCGCTCATCCTCGCCTTATCTTTAGGCGAGATTAACCCCGCCCTTGACTTCTGCATTGCCCTGTTGTCAAGTTTGATTATAGGGTTTGGCCTGGTCTCTCTTTGCCGGACCACAAAAGATATCAATTGGATGCAGGGTATGATCACCGTCTCTCTTTCCTGGCTTGCCGCGATGCTTTTGGGGGCGATACCCTTGTATTTAAGCGGGCACTGGGCATCTTTTCTGGACGCTTGTTTTGACGCGATGTCCGGGCTGTCTACGACCGGACTTGTGCTGGTGCAGGACTTAGACCATATATCTTATTCCCACAATCTCTGGCGGCACCTTACCATATTTATCGGAGGCCAGGGCATTATCATCACTGTGCTTTCTCTGATGGTGAGATCGGCGTCAGGGGCATTCAGGATGTATGTGGGCGAGGCGCGCGAGGAGCGCATCCTGCCGAATGTGGTGCAGACCGCGAGGTTTATCTGGATAGTCAGTTTTACTTATTTGTTTTTGGGGTCATTCGCGCTTGCCGCGGCAGCGCGGATTTACGGCATAAGCTGGCCCAGGTCATTTTTCCATGGGGTGTGTATTTTTATGGCCACATTTGACACAGGCGGCTTTACTACTCAGTCGCAGAACATACTTTATTTCCACAATCCGCTTATAGAAATGATTACAGTGCTGATTATGGTGTCCGGCGCCATCAACTTTAATATGCATTATGCCATCTGGCTTAGCAATAAGAAGGCGGTCTTCAAGGATATAGAGATAAGGACGTTCCTCTGGTCTATAGCGCTGCTGTTTGTTATTGTTGCCGCGGGGCTTGTCGGCTACCGCGTATACGCTTCAGGCCAGGCAGTATTCAGCAAGGGATTTTATCAGTTCATCTCCGCGCATACAACCACGGGGTATTCCACGATTTACAACGGGCAGTTCTTCTCCGAATGGCATCCCACGGCGATCTTTGGCCTGATCCTGGCTATGGCGTTAGGCGCCGGCGCCTGCTCCAGTTCCGGCGGTATCAAGATGCTCAGGATAGGGCTGATAATAAAGGGGACGGTGCAGAATATCAGGCAGTTGATGCTGCCCGAGGCAAGCCGCGTTTCAGAAAGGTTCTTTCATCTTAAGGAGATGTTCCTTGATGATAAGGCGGTAAAGAACGCCAGCATAGTCACATTATTCTATCTTACGATGTATCTTGCGGGCACGCTGGCGGCGATGTTTTTCGGGTTTCCCTTTATGCAGTCATTGTTTGAATCAACGTCGGCCGCGGCAAACGTGGGCCTGTCCTGCGGCATAACCTCGGCAGGCATGCCTAATACGCTTAAGATAATCTATATGTTCCAGATGTGGGCTGGCCGCCTGGAATTCATGTCCATATTTGTGCTTATAGGTTTTGTCATATCGGCTATAAGGGGTAAATGATGCGCAAATTATTCTTGCCGGCGGTATTTATTTTTCTTGCCTGCGGCCGTATTTGGGCGCAGCCGATTTCAAGCAACACATTAATTAACGAGGCGCGGAGTTTCGACGGCAAGCAGATAGAGTTTGAAGGCGAGGCAATAGGGGACCTGATGAGGCGCGGCGATCAGGCACTGGTGAATTTGCACGACGGAGATAACGCCATAGGCGTATGGATACCTGCCGCTATCATGCCGGAAATCAGCCATGTCGGCGCCTATAATGTAAAGGGCGACAGGGTTAAGGTGAAAGGCGTGTTTAACCGCGCCTGCGCTGTCCACGGCTCAGACCTGGATATCCACGCCTTTGAAGCAGCAGTAACGCGGCCGGGCAAGAAAATTAACGAGCCGCTTGACTTATACAAAAGGCGGCTGGTAATTATACTGACAGGATTGTTATGCTTGGTATTGACCCTCAGGATTTTAAAGAGCAGGCGCGTAAAGAAATAGGCGAAGCCGCAACGCGGAAAGAACTTTTTGCCCTCAAGGACAAGTATCTGGGCAGGAAAGGCGTTTTTGCTTCTTTGACCGGTTCCATACCCGGCCTGTCAAAAGAAGAACGGCCGCGGGCAGGCAGTATGATCAATGAGCTTAAGGCCGAGGTCAGCCGTTTAATAGGATCAAGGGAAGCGGAGATCGGATCCTCCGGAGCGGCCGGCTCCGTATGCGTTGACGCGGTGGATATCAGTATGCCTTCTGTCAGCCAGTACCAGGGCAATCCGCACCCGATCACGAAAACAATGGATGATATATGCGCGGTATTTGAGCGCATGGGCTTCGCGGTCGTGTTCGGACCGGAAATCGAAACAGAATACCACAATTTTACGGCGTTAAATATTCCGCTTGAGCATCCGTCCCGGGATGTATTTGACACGTTTTATCTTGAGCAAAAAGAGCAGGCAAACAGGCCGAAAGGCGGGAAGCTGCTGCTTCGTAGCCACACATCTCCGGTGCAGATCAGAGTGATGGAATCAAGGAAGCCGCCTATTGCCGTGGTCGTGCCGGGCAGGGTTTTCCGCCCCGACGCGGTGGACGCGTCGCATTCCTTTATGTTCCATCAGATAGAGGGGCTTATGGTGGATGAGGGCATAAACTTCAGCCACCTGAAAGCGGTGCTTGAGTCCTTTGTCCATTCCCTGTTTTCCGAAAAGACCCGGATGCGTTTCCGGCCGCACTTCTTTCCCTTCACCGAGCCGTCGGCAGAGGTGGATATATCCTGCATCATGTGCGGAGGCCGCGGCTGTTCCGTATGCGGCAGGAAAGGATGGCTGGAGATCCTGGGCAGCGGCATGGTGCACCCTGATGTGCTGGAGAATATGGGTATAGACAGCAGGAGGTATACCGGGTTCGCCTTCGGGCTGGGCATTGAGAGAATAGCCATGCTTAAGTACGGCATAAATGATATACGCTTATTTTTCGAGAACGATTTGAGGTTTCTAAGACAGTTTTAGCGATGTGGACCCCACACTCACGTGTGGGGAATGTCAAGCCAAGAACAGCACAAGGATACTACACACGTAAGTGTGTAGAGGACATGTATGAAAGTCACATACAATTGGCTTAAAGATTTTGTCAATATTACGCTCCCGCCGGAGAAGTTGGCGGATAAGCTGACCATGGCAGGGCTTGAAGTTACATCTCTGTCTAAATTCGGGGATGACCATGTGTTTGAGATAGAGGTCACCCCTAATCGCAGCGACTGTTTGAGCGTCTTAGGCATTGCCAGGGAAATAGCGGCGATCACAGGCAGGAGGATGAGGCCTGCCGCGGCCAAGAAGGCCGCTTCCCCGAGAAAGGCGCGTTCTTTTCCGGTCAAGGTGGAAAACGAAAAGGACTGCCCTGTTTATACGGCAAAAATAATACGAGGAGTTAATGTGGGGCCGTCTCCAAAATGGCTGGCTGAGCGCGTCAGCGCGGTGGGGCTTCGTCCGGTCAACAATATCGTAGACATTACCAACTATGTCCTCTATGAAACCGGCCAGCCGCTGCACGCGTTTGATCTGGATAAAATTAAAGGCGGTATCACTGTGCGCCGGGCAAAGCAGGGCGAGGAGATCATGGCCATAGACGGTAAAAAACGCCAGCTTAACAAAGATGTGCTGGTCATAGCGGATAACACCAGGCCCATAGCTATCGCCGGAGTCATGGGCGGCATAGATACGGAGATCAACGCGGGCACAAAAAACATACTTATTGAAACAGCGCTTTTTGACCCCATTGTTGTCAGGCGCGGGCGTTCTATCGCCGGGGCCTCTACCGACTCCTCCTATCGTTTTGAGCGGGGTGTCGACAGGTCCGGGCTGCCTGGAGCTTCAGAGCGGGCGGCAGGGTTGGTTATCAGTATCGCGTCAGGGCGAGACGAAGGGATGATCGTCTCCGGAGGGCTCAGTGCCAGGCCCAGGTCAATTATATTGAAGGAAGGCTCGGTCCCGAATCTGCTCGGCATAGATGTCTCAACGGCAAGAATAAAGGCGATCCTTGCCGCGTTGGGGTTTGGCGTAAAAAAACACGCGAAGGAAAAGCTCTCGGTAAGCATACCCTCTTTCAGGCAGGATGTGAGTATTGAGGCGGACCTTATAGAAGAGATCGCCAGGATATACGGTTATGATAATATCCCTTCCTGTTTGCCGGCGTTCCGGCCGCGGATAGACGAGGAAACCCTGCGTGAAATAAAATTGAAGAAGGGGCTCAGGGACGCGCTCATCAGCCAGGGATTAGACGAGGCCATAAGCGTAAGTTTGCTTAATTATAAGCTGTTAGAGGCGTTGGAATATCCGGCTGATGAATTGCGCTCCATAGTTAATCCGCTTAATTCCCAACAACGCGTTTTGCGGCCCACGCTGCTTTGCGGCCTGCTCGATGCCGTGAGGACAAACCTTAACCAGAGGCAGGATAGAGTCGCTGTTTATGAATGGGGCAGGAGGTTTTTCAAAGATACCGAGGAGGATACGCTGGCTTTTGCCTTAAGCGGAGAAAATATAAAATGCCTCGCGCAAGGCATCAGCAGGGAGGGGTATTCGCTGTTTCACGCGAAGGGCGTAATTGAGGGGATATTCCGCGGGCTGGGCATAAATGATTACGGGATTGAAGAGGGCTGTTGCGTGTTCTTTGCCGAAGGGAGGTCGTTTTCCCTGGCCGCCCAAGGCGATAAATTAGGCGTATTTGGAGAAATTGAGGCCGGTATCCTGGACACTTTCGGCATTAAGAACGCGAAGGTCTTCGCGGCTGAGATACAAATAGAGAAGGTTTTCCGTATTGCCGACCTTAGCAGGCGATACAGCCCCCTGCCGTCCTTTCCGTCCATAAGGCGCGATATCAGCCTGATACTGAAAAGCGGGATACCGGCGCGAGAGGTAAAAAGGGTGATCGCAGGCAGCTCCGCGGATACCCTGAAGGATGTATCCGTAGTAGATTGTTATCGCGGCAAGCAGATACCAGAAGGGTATAAAGGGCTTATGTTGGCCTGCCTGTACCGTTCTGATGACCACACCCTGACCGACGAAGAGGCAAACAGCACGCACGATAACGTGCTTAAGGCGCTTGTCAAAGAGCTCAAAGCGGAGATCCGATGAGAAATAAATGGCCGATACTCTTATTATTTTTATTTATCAATACTGTGATTCTTGCCCCGCAGGCGCAGGCCTTCTGGGTATGGACGCCCAAGACAGGCAGGTTCGTAAACCCGAAGCACGCGGTAAAACAGAACCCCAAAGAGCAGCTCAATTTCGCGTTAGGATTTTTTAACGCGGGAGATTATATCCCGGCCGCAGAAGAGTTTAAGAAACTCATAAAGTATTATCCTAAATCACATGAGGCCTCCGAGGCGCAGTTCTATCTGGGGGAGTGTCTTATGAAGCAGGCAGATTTTTATTCCGCCTACAAGGCATACCAGAAGGTCATAGATAAGTATCCTTTCAGCGAGCGCATTCAGGAGATCGTTGAGAAGGAGTACGCGATAGCGGAGAAATTCATATCCGGAGAAGCGGAGCGCAAGGCATTGGGGTTGAGGCTGCCGGTTGACAATCCGGCCATTGAGATATTGGAGCAGATAATAGAAAATTCCACCTACGGCCCGTTGGCGCCGGTAGCGCAATATAAATTGGGGCTGATCCTGAAGGATCTCGGCAGGCTATACGAGGCAGAGGAGGCGTTTGAGAAGGTGGCCAACAATTACCCTGCCAGCGAATGGGTCGCCGCGGCCAGGTTTCAGCTGGCCTCTACAAAGGCAGCCACCTCAACCGGCCCGGAATACGATTCCGGAGCCGCGGGCGAGGCAAAAAAAGGATTTGAGGATTTTCTCAAGGTCTATCCTGACGCGGAGCTGTCCCAGAAGGCCAGGGATAATATAACCAGGATCAAAGATAAGGAGGCGCAGTTTAATTTTGATACGGCAAGGTTCTACGAGAAGCAGAAGGAATATAAGGCAGCCGCGGTCTATTATAAGATCGTCCTGGACGATTATCCCGACAGCAAGTTTGCTTCTGAGGCGGTCGAGCGGTTGTCGATCATAGAAAATATGGAGGGTAAATGAGGCCAAGGATCTTGATCTATATGATTGCGGCGCTTTTTCTCTTTTCCGGCTGCGGCTACAGCACGCGTTCGTTGATAAAATCCAGGTTTAAGACCGTGTATGTGGAGCCGGTGAAAAATAAAGTTGACATCACGCAGGAGGCGGCAAACCAGCGGCTTTTCAGGACCTACCACCCGCTTCTGGACAGGGACATAACCAATGCCATAATAGAAAGATACGCCTTTGAAGGTGGGCTGCGCCTGGCGCAGCCGCGGGACGCCGACATTATTCTAAAGGCGGAATTGATAGATTACCGCAGGGACGCCTTAAGGTATGACGACAATGACGACGTTCTTGAATACCGCCTGACGCTGATACTGAATATGGCCCTCCGGGATAATAAGAATGATGAGGAGGTGTGGTCTGAGGCCAATTTTTCCGGAGATACCACTTATTTCGTCACCGGTTCCCAGGCCAAATCAGAATCAAGCGCTGTAGATGCCGCTATCAAAGATCTCGCCAAGCGCGTGGTTGAGAGGACCATAGAAGATTGGTGAGCCCATGGTCTATTTATTATTGGGAGACAACGAAGAAAAGAAGCAGGCGCGGATAGACCAGTTTAAACAGGCATGCCTTGCCGGTTGCCTTGAGCAGTTCAATTACGAAAACCTCGCCTCCAAAGGGCTCACCGTAAAGGATCTGCAGGAGGCGTTGTCGCGCCTTCCCACCCAGGGCGTAAAGAAACGCCTGGTCTTGATCCGCGATGCCCAACGACTAAAGCCGCAGGTAAAGGAATCCCTCATCGCTTATTCCGGCAAGCCGTTTTCCCACGTTGTTCTCGTGTTAACAGCGGGAGGGGACGGGGAACAGGATAAGGCCGCTCTCGCCTACAGCGCGGGCAATATAAAAATAGAAAAGATCGGCTTTGCCAGGAAAAACAACGCCTTTGACCTGGGCAGGGCGGTGGCAGGCAAAGACATAGGCGCGGGCCTGCGCCTTCTTAATTACCTGCTGCATAAAGGCGAAAGCCCCGAGAGGATACTGGGCGCCTTAAGGTATCAGTTGATGAAAGATTCCCTCGCGGACACGCAGAGGCAGAGGAATCTATCGGCGCTGCTCGGCACGGAATTAGACATAAAGACAGGGCGCCTGCGGCCTGCTCTGGCGCTGGAGAAATTAGTTATAAAACTATGCTGTTTTTGAGATTTTACTGCTGAGGCGGGATTTTTTGCGCCCGGCGGTATTTTTGTGGATGATCTTTTTTTTGGCTGCCTTGTCTAATTTAGAGAATACCGTTTTCAGCGATGCCCTGGCTTCTTCCATTTTTCCCGAAGACACAAGCGCCAAAAAGTCCTTGATAGTTTTTCTCAGGTTGGCCTTTATTCTCTGGTTGCGGGCTTTTCTCTTCTTGTCAACCCGCATTCTCTTTACGGCGTTTCTTCTTTGCGGCATATGCGTAACTCCTTTCTTGAGAAAGAAATATAACATACATTTTCTGATATGTCAACATTTAATACGCTTCAGCAATTTGTCCCCAACGATGTGTGCCTGAGTTGCCGGGTCTGCTGCCGCTTCGCGGATAAGGAAAGCGTGTTCCGGCCCTCGCTTTTGAAGGAGGATAAAGAGGGGCTGAGAGAGCAAGAGAGCAGGATAGCGCTTAAGGAGTGCTCAGACGGTTTATATTGCTGCGAGTTCTTTGATAAAGAAGGCAACCGCTGCTCGGTATATGATCTCAGGCCGTTTGAGTGCCGGATCTACCCTTTTGTCATAGTCAGGCATAACGGCAGGGCCTATTTGGGCATTGACTCAAACTGCCCTTATGCCGAAGAAAACAGGCGGTCAGGAAAACTCCTTGAATACGCGGAATATCTCCGTGATCATTTGCTGGCCAGGGCGGATCTAAGCCGGATACATTCGCTTGCCTGCGATTACGGCGGCTCTGTTGAGCCGCTTAAAGAAATTGAGCGCGTATCTTTGAAGGAAATCGCCCTGGGCGACAGGGCATTCATAGAGGGTTATTTAAAGCCCGGAGAGCATCGGCTTTCGGCGTATTCTTTTGCCGGCGTATACATCTGGAAGGATTTTTTTGATATAAGGCAGGCCGTATTTGACGGCGGCCTGTTCATATTGTTTAAGAACGGCTCAGGCGCGTTCTTATATCTTAACCCTTTGGGCAAGGGCGCCGACCTGTCCGCCGTAAATTATATCAGGGATGTCCTGAAGGCGGCAAGGATCGATAACGTAGAGGAGGATGCCGCCGAAGAATTCAGGCGCTCAGGGCTGCGCGTGGAAGAAAGGGGCAGGGAGTACGTGTATCTTAGAGAGGAACAGGCCGCTTTAAAGGGCGGGAGGTTCAAGTCAAAGCGCGCGGACATAAATTATTTTTTGAAGAATTACAGGTTCCAATACCGGCCCTACAAAGAAAGCGATAAGGACGCCGCCGTATCTCTGCTTGAGGAATGGGCCAAAGGCAGGAAGGACGCGTCAAGGGACAGGACGCACGATCTTATGCTTGAGGACGCCCTGCGTTATCACAGGCGGGTATTTGAGGACTGCAAAGGGCTTGGCCTGGCAGGCAGGGTCGTTGAAGTGGAGGGCCGCCTGCGCGCATATTCATTCGGGTTTGAGCTGAACACGCGGACGTTCTGCGTATTGCTTGAGGCGGCGGACCTGAAGATCAAGGGGCTGGCGCAGTTTATATTCAGGGAGTTCTGCAAAGAGAGGAAAGAGGAATTTATCAACGTTATGGATGATTCCGGCCTGGAGGATTTAAGGAAGACCAAGCTTTCTTACCGGCCGCATAGAATAGAGAATTACTATACGGTATTACTGGAGAAATAATGACCGGCAAGAGTATAAATGACGTGGACGTGGTCATATTTGACACGGAGACAACCGGGCTCGACCCCTTTTCCGGAGACAGGATCGTGGAGATCGCCGCCGTAAGGCTGCGCGGCAAGGTCCATCTGGCCACTTTCTGTTCGCTGGTCAATCCGGGGAGGGATGTTTCTGAGGCAGCGTTCAAGGTGAACCATATAAGCGAAGACATGCTCAGGGGCGCGCCGGAAAGCCGCCGGATAATGCCCGGATTCCTGGATTTTATTAAAGGGGCGCTCCTGGCTTCTTATAATACTAACTTTGATCTGGGGTTTCTGGACATAGAGCTGAAGATGCTGGGCAAGGCCCTGCCCGCGGACCTATACGCGGTGGATATATTGATCATGGCCAGGAGGCTGATGCCCGGTTTAAGCGGGTATTCGTTGTTGAACGTGGCAAGGACGCTGGGCATAAGTTCGGGCCAGGAACACAGGGCGTATGAAGACGTGGTCCTGACCATAAGGGTTTTTGAAAAACTAAAGGAGATCCTGATCTCAAAACGGATCGATGATACGGATTCCCTGCTGCGCCTTTTTTCCGTAAACACGGATACTTCCCGTAGAATGCTCCAGCAGAGGGTTGCCGAGCTGCAGGAGGCGATCGACCTTAAACTAAAGCTGAAACTCAGGTATCTGTCGCGCTCAAACAGCGAGGTTACGGAAAGGAACGTGGAGCCGCTGGAGATAAAGCAGGAACGGGGAAAGTATTACCTCGTGGGCAATTGTTATTTGAGGCAGGACAAAAGGACGTTTAACGTTGACAGCATATTACATCTGGAAGTCGTTTAACAAATGGGCCAGCCCCCATATCGTATTTGAGGCATTGCCCGAAGATGAGGGCAGCTTCTTTTTAGAAAGCGGCATGCCTTACGGCTATGACGGCAGGTATTCTTTCATGGGGTTTGGGCCGGCGCTCACGCTGAAGACGGACAGCCTGCGGCTCATTGATGAGTTGGGCCGTATTTTGGCCGTTTATAAAATTCCGCCGCTTCCCATTGCCCCGTTCCTGGGCGGAGCGGTAGGGTATTTTTCCTATGACCTGGGGTTCCGGCTTGAGAAGATAAGGCAGGGTAAGGCGCTGGATGATCTGGGCCTGCCGGAATGCGTACTTTATTTTTATAACTGCGCCCTCATATTTGACCACGCGAAAAGGCAGGTCATTGCTTTTTCCTGCGGCTTCCCCGAGAAAAGCCCGGCCTTACAGAAGAAAAAAGCAGAAGAGGGCTTTAAAAGAATAAATAGATTGTTGAACGCAGGCGCGCGCAGATCAGATTTTCAAAGATCCGCGTTAAAGAATTCATCCTTTGAGTCCAACCTGACCAAAGATGAATACCGCGGGCGGATAAGACAGGCAAAGCGCTACATAAGCGAAGGGGATATTTATCAGGTCAATTTCTCGCAGAGATTCAGAGTGAGCAGCGGGGCGCGCGCCGCGGATATCTATCAGCGGTTAAGGCGGTTCAGCCCGTCTAATTTCAGCGCGTATCTTGATTGCGGGACTTTTCAGATAGCCAGCTCTTCTCCGGAGAGGTTCCTCAAGGTGGATCAGGGCAGGGTGCGTACTCAGCCGATGAAGGGGACGAGGCCGAGGGGCTCAAACAGAAGCGAGGATATGTCTTTGAGGAGGCAGTTATTGATCAGCCCCAAGGATAAGGCAGAGCTGCTTATGATAGTGGACCTGGAAAGGAATGATCTGGGCAGGGTGTGTGAATATAACACGATAAAGGTGGATGATCTGAGGCGGCTTGAGCGGTATAAGACGGTTTTCCAGACCACTGCCGTGGTAAGCGGCCGGCTAAAACAGGGCGCGGGCATAAGCGATCTGATAAAAGCGGCATTTCCCGGCGGCTCGATCACCGGCTGCCCTAAAATACGCTCTATGGAGATAATAGATGAGCTTGAGCCGCATAAACGCGGGATATATACCGGCTCTTTGGGGTATTTCAGTTTCTCGGGCAGCGCCGATTTGAATATTTTGATACGCACTATTTTGAAAAAGGGCGATGATCTGTATTTTCATACCGGAGGCGGCATTGTCGCGGACTCCGACCCGCTTAAGGAATACGACGAGACATTGGTCAAGGCGCGGGCAATGATGCAG
The DNA here is from genome assembly GCA_028707125.1 of Candidatus Omnitrophota bacterium. NCBI lineage: Bacteria > Pseudomonadati > Candidatus Omnitrophota > Candidatus Omnitrophota bacterium. Next base: position 95,291 of record JAQTUX010000001.1, on the reverse strand, counting down.
GCAGTAGGAGTGGACCCCACACTTACGTGTGGGGAATGGCAAACTAAGCATAGATAGCTGATACTACACACGTAAGTGTGTAGAGGGAATGCATGAGAGAGCTTTTCTGTTTGAATGGTAGGATTGTTCCAAGAGAAAAGGCGGTGGTGTACTCGCAGGACCCGGGGTTTCTTTACGGGTTCGGGGTATTTGAGACGCTGTTGGTATGCGAAGGCAAGCCGGTTTTTTTGAAGGAGCATATCGGCCGGCTGAGAAACAATGCGCGGACGTTAGGCATATATATAGGTAAAGATCTGCGCGCGGGTATAAATGCCGTTCTAAATAAAGCCGACTTCAAAACCGCGCGTATGCGCGTAAATGCCTGGAAGGGCGTAAAGGGGAGCAATATCCTCATTTCGTTAAATAGTTTTACGCCTCCTACCGGCGCTGAATACGACAGAGGATTTAAAGTAATTATCTCCAGATTCAGGATCAATGAGTTATCCGGTATAGCCGGGATAAAATCACTGAATTATCTTATTAACGCCCTCGCGCGCGAGGAAGCAGAAAAGATGGAAGCGGATGAGGCGCTGCTTTTGAATACCAGGGGTCTTGTGGCAGAGGGCTCGCGCTCAAATATATTTTTGGTAGAAAATGGAAAATTGATCACACCCGCGCTTTCCTGCGGATGCCTCGCCGGGATCACGCGCAAAGTGATCATGGATGCCGCGGAAAGAAGCGGCATAGAGGTTATTGAAAAAGATGTGCGGCCGGATCATCTATTTAAGGCGCGGGAGGTATTCATTGCAAATTCGCTTATCGGGCTTATGCCGGTCGCGCGGATAAATAATCGGCGGATCAATCGATCGGGGAAGGATGGAATATACAAATTGCTTGCGCGGGAGTATAATAAGTGAGGACACGACTTATGGAGCAGTCGCTTCGCGCCTAGCGACGTAAGTTTGGGCCTCATTTGAGAAAGGGGTATTACAAATATGAAAGGTAAAATTATTAGAGATATTTGCGTTTCATTTTTATTGTTGTTGGCTTTAAACAGTTGCGCCTTCAGGGATGACCTTGAGCTGGCGCGTAAATACGCCTCGGGAAGCAAAGAGTCATACGCTCTTGCCGTTGCCTATTATCAGAAAGCGCTTAATGCCTCCGCGGATAATGAGCCGATCATGGAAGAGCTGGGGGAGCTGTATTTCCGCAACGGAGATTTTGAGAATGCCATAGACCTGCTTAAAGAGGCACGATCAAAGAACGCCAGGAAGACACTGGCGGTTTCCTTATTCAGAAGCGCCAGGTTTACGGATGCCCTGGCCGTATTTGATAAGTTAGGGCTTTCCGCCGATGAAGGCGAACACCTTTATTTCTACGGGCTTACCTGCGAGGAGTTAAATCTGTATAATAAGGCGCAGGAGGTCTACGCGAAGATCCAGAGCGGGAATTTTGCCGCTATGGCCGGGGCGCGCCTTGAGAATATAAGCAAGGAAACGCAGGAACTGACTTTAGACGACCTTGATAAAGAGACGAGGGATATGATCGTCGGCGCCGGCGGGGCCGAAGAATACCCTGAGGCGGGGGCGGTGATCCTCCTGAGCGATGAGAGCGTCGAGATATTTGAAGATAACACCGCGGTTTTTCAGCAAAGGTACCTGGTGAAGATATTGAACGAGCGCGGCAGGGAGAATTTCGCCGAAATAGAAATAGGATACGACTCCACCGACGAATCGGTTGAAATAGAATACGCCAGGACCATCAGGGACGACGGCAAGGTGGTTATGGTGGGGGATAAGCACATAAGGGACGTGTCGCGGTACCTTAATTTCCCGCTGTATTCCAACGCGCGCGTTAAGATAATCTCCATGCCGGAGGTGAGCGAAGGCAGCGTAATAGAATATAAGGCAAAGATATTCTTAAGAAAGCTGGTTAACGACGACGATTTTATGACTAATTACCGGCTGCAGGAGTTTGAGCCGGTCAAGCAGGCGCGATTTGAGGTAACGCTGCCCGCGGGCAGGGTATTGAATACGAAGTTGATCAACGAGAGGTATAATTTTACAGAGGCGAAACTTGAGCCGGCCGTTACAGAGGAATACGGAAAGCAAAGGTATGCCTGGTTATTTAATGATATCCCCCAGATCATACCCGAGGATTCCATGCCGCCGGTATCCGAGATAGACACGGCGATAATGCTTTCCACGTTCAGGGCCTGGGATGAGATCTACAACTGGTGGTGGAAATTGGCGGAAGATAAAATGAAGCCGGACAGCGCCATTGAAAAGGCGGTTGCCGAGCTGACGCAAGGCAAGGACAGCGATTATGAAAAGATAAAGGCGGTATACAATTTCTGCGCCCAGAAGGTCCGTTATGTAGCCGTTGAATACGGCCAGGCAGGGTATGAGCCGCACAGCGCGGCAGAGGTTTTTTCCAATAAGTACGGGGACTGCAAGGACAAGGCGGTCCTGCTGATCACAATGCTCAAGGCCGCCGGTTTCAAGGCCCACCCCGTTCTTATCGGCACAAAGGGGACAGCCGCGCTCAATCAGGATTTTCCCACGCTTACCTTTAACCACGCCATAGCGGTGATGGAATTTGAAGGAAGCAGTTTGTTCATGGATACGACCTGCGAGACCTGCGCTCTGGGTGATCTGCCGGACGCCGACCAGAACAGGGATGTGCTTGTGATCAAGGATGACGGCTACGAGATATTAAGAACGCCGTTTTTCGGCCCGGATAACAACCGCCTGATCAGGGAGACATCAATACAGATAAACTCCGATGAGAGCATAGCGGTGGAATCAAAGATTAGTTCATTCGGGCAGTTTGACCAGATGCAGAGGTTCTGGTTCATTTATACCCAGCCGCAGTTGATAGAAGAGGGCCTCAAGCAGCAGATACAGTCCGTTTCCGTGGGGGCGCAGCTCATTGATTATAAAATAGACAATCTCGACGACTTGAGCACGCCGGTGGTATTGAATTATAGTTTCAACGGCCCAGAGTTCCTTATAAGCGCGGAGGATATAAAGATGCTGCCGCCTCTGGCCGAATTGGATACTTCAATAGCCGCGAAGGGCCGGAGGGTTTATCCCATAGATCTGGTGGTGCCCGAAACCATAGAGAAGAAGGTCACTATAGACCTGCCGTCTCACCTGAAGTTGAAATACCTGCCGCAGGGGTTAAGAAAGGATAGCGAATGGTTTGATTTTATAGTAGAATATGAATTTCAGGAAGGCCGGATAGTTTTTTACCAGAAACAGACGGTAAAAAAGACCGAGATCGCGCAGCCGGAATACCCCGCGTTTAAATCCTTCCTGGAAGAATTGGGAAGGGCGGTAAATAAAAGAGTGGTTTTAGAAAAGGTTCAGGATGACTTATCTGGGCAGGGAACAGAGACGCTACATACGCCTTGACAGCGTATTCCCCGTTGAGTTTAAGCTGGTAGACCCCGGCAGGGATGAGCGGCCGCGCAGGGAATTATCTACCTGGCAGCAGGGATTTACCAGCAATGTCAGCAAAGGCGGCCTGTGCCTGGCCGTAAATAATCTAAATCCCCGTCTTATCGGCATAATCTCCGGCAAGGCCGTGCAATTGGAGCTGGTGATACATGTGCCTATAGCCGGAAAGAAGGTTAACGCGCTTGCCAATATAGCGTGGATAGAAGGCGAGGGCGCCGGCGAAGAAAATACTTACAGCATAGGGCTTTCCTACCAGCATATAGATGCCAAAGGCGGCAGGAATATCATGCGCTTCGCCTATACTAAGGCGCTGCTGCCCAGATTGATCGCCCTGTGCATAGTGCTGCTGATCGCCGCGTTTTCCTTAAGCGCCCACCTTAATTATAAATTGATCCAGACCAGCAAGAAACTGGTTGATGAGCTTGTGCAGGTCGTCCAGAGGTCTTCCGTTGCCAAGCAGAAGATAAAGGATATCCAGCGGGAAAGGGCGGAGCTTGAATCAAGGCTCGCTACCGCGGAATTTAAATTAGATACGGTGATGAAAAGATCGTCTTTACCAAAAGACGAAGATATAGCCGGACTTAATCAAATCATAAAGCAGCTTGAAAAAGAGAAGGCGGATATCCAGAATAAGTTGATCGCGGTCCAGGATAAAGAGGGCAGCGTCACAGAGGATTTATTGATGATGACGGAAAAGATGGTGGTCTTGGAAAGGGCGAATCTGGAAAAGATGTATGAGTGGCTGCGCAGCCATCAAAACCCGCGCACAGGGCTTGTATGCAGCTTTGAGGGAGACCCGAGCATAGAGGGCTGGGCATTTACTTATGACCAGTCATTGATCGCCGTTGCCTATACCTATTTTGGCGACTATGAGAGGGCTGAGAAGATACTTGATTTTTATTCCGGGCGGGCAAAGAAAATTTACGGCGGATTCGCCAACGCTTATTACGCCGATGATTATGAAGTGGCGGAGTACGCCGTGCATACCGGCCCGAACATCTGGGTCGGCATTGCCGCGGCGCATTATACAAATATGACCGGAGACAGGCGCTATCTTAAGCTGGCTGGGGAGATAGCCGACTGGGTTATGGGCCTGCAAAAAGAGGACCGGGACAACGGCCTGAGGGGCGGGCCGCAGTACACATGGTATGCTACCGAACATAATCTTGACGCGTACGCCTTCCTGCGCATGCTGTATAAAATTACCGGCAATGAGCGATATAATGTATCCGGTGAGCAGGTCTTTAAATGGCTGAAAAACCACGCCTACGACAAGCCCGAGATCCCCGTAAAGCGCGGCAAGGGCGACTCTACTATCGCCACCGATACCTATGCCTGGTCCATCGCGGCAATAGGCCCCCAGCGGTTATTTGAGGCGGGAATGGACCCGGACCAGATACTGGAGTTCGCCAAGGTAAAATGCCTGGCCAGGACATCGTTCCAGCGCCCCGACGGAAATACGCTTGAGGTCAACGGCTTTGATTTTGGTTTAAGCAGGCGCGTAGGCAGCTGCCCGGTGATCTCCACGGAGTGGACCGCGCAGATGATAATCTCCTACCGCATCATGGCCAAGTTTTATCAGAATAAAAACGACGGGGAGAAGGCCAAATACTACGACAAGCTTGCCAATGACTACCTTACGGAGTTGACCAAGTTGATCATAACCAGCGATTCCCGCACCGGCCAGGGCTCCGGATGCCTGCCTTACGCTACTTCGGAATTCAGCGATACCGGCCATGGCTGGATGACCCCCAAAGGAAGCCGTACCGGCTCAGTGGCAGGCACGACTTACGCGCTCTTTGCCTTTAATGGTTTTAATCCGCTGCGCCTGGAACAGGAATGAAGCGCAGGCTGCTCGGTTTGTACCGCAGGATGTTAAAGAGGTTCGGGCCGCAATACTGGTGGCCGGCTGACAGCGATCTTGAAGTGGTGGTCGGGGTAGTGCTAACCCAGAACACAAGCTGGTCCAATGTAGAGAAGGCGATCGGGAATTTAAAACGGCAGGGGCTGCTTTCCTGCAGGAAATTACAGGCGGCCCCGCGGCGTAAGCTGGCGCGGGCCATCAGGCCGGCAGGTTATTTTAATATAAAGACAAAACGCCTTAAGAATTTTATATCGCATCTTAAGAAAAATTACGCCGGTTCTTTAAGCAGGATGCTGGATAAAGATACCGCTTCTCTGCGCCGGGAACTGCTTTCTATAAACGGGATCGGCCCTGAGAGCGCTGATTCCATTATCCTTTACGCGGCGCGCAAGCCGGTATTCGTGGTGGATGCCTACACCAGACGGCTTATGTCCCGCGAGGGCTTTATAAAAGAAGGCGCCGAATATGACGAGGTCCAAAGGTTATTTATGGATAATCTGCCTCATGATGTGGATCTGTTTAAGGAGTTTCACGCGCTTATCGTGCGCCTGGCAAAAGAGCATTGCAGGAAAAATAACCCGAGGTGCGATGTATGTCCGGTAAAGAGATGAAAAGAGCCGCAGGTGTTTTTATATTTACGTTGATCCTGTGCGGATCCGCCTTTGCTGCTGTGCCTGAATACGAAATAGACGCTGTCTTTGACAGCGCGGGCCATAAAATAACCGCGCGAGAGGCCGTGACCTTCACCAACAATACCGCGGAGCCCTTAAACGAAATATTCTTTCACATCTATCCCCACAGGGCTTATACCAGGAAGGAGGTCGCCTTCCTTTACCGTTACGCCGGATATTTTAAGATCAATCCTTATCCGGGCGGCTTTGATAAGGGCGGCATGCAGATCCAGTCAATAAGCGCCGAAGGAAAGACAGCGGAATACAAGATTGAAGGGGAAGACGCCACCATACTTAATGTAGGTCTGCCCGCGCCGCTTGGCCCCGGTTCCTCCGTGAAGATCGAGATCGGCTTCACTGTGGATATCCCGCATTGCTTCGGCAGGTTCGGCTGGCATGAGGATGTGGCCACGCTGAACAGGTGGTATCCCATACTTTCGGTGAGGGATAAGGACGGCTGGCATAATTATCCTTTTTATCTATACCATCAGCCGTTCTTCAGCGACGCGTCGTTATACAAGGTGAAATTGACCCTTCCCGCGGATGAAACGGCAGCCCATACAGGGCAGCTTATTCAGGAAGAGGACAACGGCAACGGGACAAAGAGCTTATTTATTGAGACCGGGCTGCCTGTGCGGGATTTCTCTTTAGGAATAAGCCGCAGCTTCAAGGTCTATGCCAGAGAAGAGAACGGCGTAACGATCAAGTCATTTTATCTTCCCGGTGATGAGGCAAGCGCGCGGGACGCCTGTGATTTTGCCCGGGATACAATGGATTTTTACGGTAAGCTGTTCGGCAGTTATCCCTATAAGGAATTCAGCGTGGTCCCGAGTTATCTGGGATACGGCGGCCACGAATCGAGCAACCTCGTTTTCATAGACACCAGGGCCTATAAATTGCCCGGCTTCCTCATCCGCTACTTTGATTTTCTTGTCTCGCATGAAACCGGCCACCAGTGGTTTTACAACGTAGTCGGCTCCGATGAATATAAAGAGACATTTCTTGATGAAGGGCTGAATTCCTACTGGATGCTTAAGTATGTCGAGGAGAAATACGGCAAGGACGCGCAGGTGATGGTATTGCCGAACCCGGTCAAATGGCTTATCCCTAATTTTTCCTTCCGGGATTCCAGGATCGCCCGGTATAACTTTCTGGTCAAGAACGGCTACGACAGGCCCATACTGGGAAAGCTCTCAAGTTTTCAGGAGCCCTCATCCATCTTCGCCCTTACCTACGGCAAGGGCAGCGCGGTGATCTCAATGTTGAGCGCTCTTATGGGCGATGAAGTATTTGTCAAGGCGATACAGGCCTATACAGGGGATTTTAAATTTAAAAACGCCGGCGTGGATGATTTCATAAAGATCTGCGAGGGGCAGTCAGGAAGGGATCTGGGCTGGTTCTTTGACCAGTGGCTGAAGACCGATAAGCAATGCGACTACGCCGTATCTTTGGTAAGCGGCAAAAGCGTCCTGCTTGAGCGCAAAGGCCGGATACAAATGCCCGTTGAGGTCAAGGCAGGCCTTTCCGGCGGCAGAGAAGAGACGCTCACCTGGGACGGCGAAGACCCGGTACAGATCCTGGATTTTTCCGAGGATGTGGAAAGCGCGCGGCTGGACCCCGGCGGCAGCATGCTTGATATAGACAGGACCAATAACGTCTGGCCGCGCCGGCTCTACCTTAAGCCGGTGCCGGTTTACTTTTTTGCTTACGAGATACCGGTTTTCCTGAAGCCCGACGGATATAATCTTGTGGCCGGCCCTGATCTGTCTAATGCCTTAGGGTTCAAGGCGTCGTTACAAAAACCCGAGGACGACATCCTGTATATCAAGAGCGGCTATGATTTTAACAGTGAATCCGTAAAATCAACCCTGGGCTATCAATTCAAGCATATAGGCGGCTCTCATCTGGCCGCCGGGTTTGAATTTTTCAACTGGGAGTCAAATCATAAAGAGGAGGATCTAACCGGCGGCAAGATCTATTTGCGCAGGGAGTTATGGCCGGCGCCGTACGGGCTGGGGGAAATAAACGACCACGTTACCGTATATATGATAAGGGACAGGAAGTTTGAGGGGCTGTCTACATTAAGCGGCACAGAGGACTCAGAGCATCTTTATTACAGAAGGAAGGACGAGACCATATTCGGGATAGAAGGCACGCTGGCAAGGCGCGGGCCATACCCGGACCATGTTTGCGGATGGAGTTTCACGCCGACGCAGGAGTTCGGTGTCCATGCCTTAGGCGGTACCGAGTCATTTTGGAGAAGCGCCCTGGAATTGGATTCTTACCGTTTTGTATCAGCCGGCTCAAAACTCGCGGGCCGCTTGAAGCTGGGCTGGGGAGAGGCGCATGATAAAAGATTGTTCCAGTTAGGCGGGGATGAGGGCCTGCGCGGCTATGACAGGAAGACCGTAAATGGCAGCCGTATGCTGCTTACAAGCATTGAATACAGGGCGACCGTGCTGGACGACCTCGGGCTATACTGCTTTGATAATCTGCTGCATCTGGATGAAATACAGCTGGTGCCGTTTTTTGACATAGGCAAGGCCTGGTTCGCCAGCTTTAACGACAGCGATTTCAAGAAGGACCTGGGGCTGGGGTTCAGGTTTTATGTAGATATAGCCGGTTTTGTGGAAAGATTGGGCATAAGATTAGATGTGGCCAGGGCAATAGACGATCCTGATGAAGACCAGACCCGCCTGTGGTTGGGCGCCAACCACGCCTTCTAACCCCATATTATTATGCAGGTAAGAGTTTATTACGAAGACACGGACGCCGGAGGGGTAGTTTATTACGCTAACTACCTCAGGTTCCTGGAGAGAGGAAGGACGGAATATTTAGAAAAAAGAGGGGTCCTGGTAGCCGACTGCGTTAACAGGGGGTTCTTTTTTGTCATCGCGTCCGTCAACATAAAGTACAGGACGCCCGCCAGGTACGGAGATGTGTTGGCGGTAAAGAGCGAAGCCGCTAAGATCAAGGTATCTTCTATTATTTTCAGTCAAACGGTCCTCAAGGGCGATTGTGTAGTGTGCGAGGCGGAGGTGGTAATGGTTTGCGTTAACGCCGGCTTCCGCCCGGTTGCCATACCCGACGACATTCGGGAAAAACTCGCAGAAAATCCATCGGAGGAAAAGAATGGAAAGGAACATCAAGATATTTAAAAGGCCGAAACTTAACAATCCTTCCTTGATCGTGGGCTGGCCCGGCATGGGGGAGGTAGCTTTTAAGGCCGTTACTTATTTAATAGATAAGCTCAAGGCGGAGGAGCTTGCCGAGATCGACCCCAGGCCGTTTTTTTACAGGGGCTCAGCGATCGTGGATAAGGGGGTTATAAGGATCGCGGACCTGCCGGTGAGCAAATTCTTTTTCTGGAAAGACAAAGACAATAATAACGACCTGATCTTTTTCTTCAGTAACGCGCAGCCGGATCTTTCCAGGGCGGAAAGCTACGCCAGGGCGATACTGGACGTAGCCGCCGATTTTAAAGTGAAGAAGATCTATGGCTTTGCTTCTTTGCCCAAGCCCATAGACCATATAAAGGCCCCGGAGGTCTTTGCCTCCTGCACGCATACGGACGATATAAATAAACTGAAAGGCGCGGGCATTACGATCATGGAACGGGGAGAGATCAGCGGGATGAACGGCATATTTGTCGCTATGGCAAAGAAAAGAGGATTGAAAGGCATATGCCTGCTGGGGGAGATACCCATTTTCACGGTGCATATAGAAAACCCCAAGGCGGCGCTGGCTGTGCTGAAGGTTTTCAGCGTGCTGGCCGGTGTCAACCTGGATCTGTCCGAATTAAAAGAACAGGCGGAATTCGTAGAGGCGGAGATCAATAAGCTGATAGATTACGTCAGGGGCGAGCACGAAGGCCAGGAGCCGATAGGGGAAGAGGAAATAGAAAAGATCAAGAAACTGCTTAGCCAGCATTCGCGGCTGCCGTCTTCCATAAACGCCAGGATCGAGAAGCTGTTTGAGATGGTAAAATCCGATATCACAAAGGCGGGCGAGCTTAAAAAAGAACTGGATAAGTGGAGCGTTTACAAGGATTATGAAGACAGGTTCCTGGACCTGTTTAAAGGCAGCGGAAAGAAGGATAATTAACCCGGATGAAATACAAGGCGGTATTCTTTGACTTCGGCAACGTGTGGCTTGACTTTGACCATTGGAGGGCCGTGGACAAGATCGCCCGGTTTTCGCCCCTGGACAAAAAAGAGATATTTGATGTATTTTTTGATTCCGAATATACCGAGAAATTTGAAGAGGGCAGGGTTTCGCCGCGGGACTTCTTCAACGCGATCCGCCCGCGCCTTAAATTGAATTTAGGGATAGAGCAGTTTAACTCGATCTGGAATGATATATTTTTTTTGACTCCCGACAACCTCAAGGTCCATTCTCTCGCCAAATTATTGAAGAAAGACCTTTTCATCCTGCTGATATCCAATATAAATATCCTGCATTTTGAATTTTTAAAGAAACAATTTGATATATTCGGCGTGTTCGACAGGATCGTGCTTTCTTATGAGGTCGGGGCAAGAAAGCCCAAGCCCGAGATCTATGATACGGCCCTGCGCCTGAGCAATGCCGGCCCGGAAGAAGTGATATATACCGACGACAGGCCGGACCTGATCGCGGAGGCGGGAAAAATGGGTATTGATTGTATCCGTTTCGAAGGCGCGCGCGCGTTGGAGGAAAAATTGAACAAAATCTTAGAAAATTCTTGACATACATAATAGCGTGTGATAAAAAATAACTATAGAGTTATTATCAAACAGTTGGTTTTTTAAGAATGCCGTCTCCGAGGAGAAAATAAGAAAATTGAAAGATAGAAACCGATAAGGGCACCTGACCTGAAAGGAAAGGTGCTTTTTTCTATGATCATAGGATTTACATACGATTTAAAAGAGGATTATAAGCTGAAAGAGGGAGAACCGTCGGATCTCTACGCGGAGCTGGACTCCAGGCCCGTGATAGGATCGGTAGCGGCAGCGCTGGAGAAAAACGGCCATACCGTTAAGAAGATCGGCAACGCGGAACGGCTGCTTGAAATGCGGGGCGATCTCGGCGTTGACATCGTATTTAACATCTGCGAAGGCAGGGCCATAAGCAGGAACAGGGAATCGCAGGTGCCGGTGCTGCTTGAAATGATGGATGTGCCGTTTGTTGGTTCCGACGGGTTTACCCTGGGGCTGACGCTTGACAAGATCGCCACAAAGAAAATGCTGCTGTATGAAAAAATACCCACGCCTAAATTTTTTGAGGCAAAGAGTTTGGAAGAAATGAATATGGACCACCTGCGGTTTCCCATGATCGTGAAGCCGCGTTTCGAGGGCTCTTCAAAGGGCATAAGCAAAGATGCCAAAGTTGACGATGAAGAAAGCTTAAGGAAGCGGGTGGATTTCGTGGTCAAGACATATAAACAACCGGCGCTGGTGGAAGAGTTCATATCCGGAAAGGAATTTACCGTAGCGATCATCGGCAACGAAGACCCCGAGGTTTTCCCGCCGGTGCAGGTAAAGATAGACGGCAAGCTGGACCTCGGGGACCAATTTTACACCTTCGCCAGGATACATTCCAACAGGCTGGGATATGTATGCCCGCCGCGGATACCTCAGAAATTGATAGATAAAATGCGGGATTACGCCTTAAAGGCTTACAGGGCGGTTGAATGCCGCGATTTCGGCAGGATTGATTTCCGTACGGATGAAGACGGCAATCCCTACGTCCTTGAGATAAACCCTCTGCCTTCTTTGTCCGTTGATGATGTCTTTATGGTTATCGCCAAACATCTGGGAATTACCTACGATGCTATGATAGGCAAGGTTGTTGATTGCGCCCTCCAGCGGTATGGGAAAGGAGGCTCTCTTTGAGCCAGCAGCAGGTAGCTGAACGGGCTGAAACGCAGCAACAGTCCGGCGCCCCCAGGATCAAACGGTTCCCTATCGACTATCATCAGATGCCTCTGTTCAGGGAGGCAAACCCTCTTGATTGGGAGGATTGGCATTGGCAGGTAAAAAACCGGATCCATACAAAAGAACAGCTTTCGCAGATAATCGATCTCTCTCCTGAGGAGGAGAAGGGGATCAAAAAATCCTCAGGCCGGCTTTCCGTTGCCATTACGCCGTATTGGGCGACGCTCATAGACCCTTACGACCCCAACTGCCCCATAAGGAGGCAGGCGGTCCCTACCTCGCATGAATTTACGGTCAGCCCGCATGAGATGCTTGATCCCTGCGCGGAAGACAGGGACTCTCCCGCTCCCGGGCTTGTGCACAGGTATCCTGACAGGGTCCTGCTTCTGGCGACGGAGCGCTGCGCCACTTACTGCCGCCATTGCACGAGGCGCAGGCTCGTGGGAGATGAAAAAGAGATAGATGCCGAGCACAAATTTGACAAGGCGATCGAATACATAAGATCCAATAAAAAGGTGCGGGATGTGCTTATTTCAGGGGGCGATCCGTTTATGCTGGAGGACGACCAGATAGAAGGCATAGTAAAGCGCGTGCGCGAGATTTCTCACGTGGAGTTCGTAAGGATAGGCACGCGCGTGCCTGTTACGCTGCCCCAGCGCATTACAGAGTCGCTTGTCAGCCGGCTTAAGCAATATTCCCCGCTCTGGATAAGCATACATTTTAACCATCCTAAAGAGATCACGAGGCGCACCAGGAATGCCTGTGATATGCTGGCTGATGCCGGATTTCCAATGGGCAGCCAGACCGTGCTGCTTAAAGGCATCAATGACAGGCCTTATATCATGAAAAAACTTATGCATATGCTTCTTGAGATGAGGGTCAGGCCTTATTACATCTATCAGTGCGACCCCGTGCGCGGCACAGAGCATTTTCGCACGCCCGTTGCCGCCGGCATCAACATCATTGAGAAACTGAGGGGCTATACTTCGGGTTATGCCGTGCCCACATATGTGATAGACGCTCCAGGCGGAGGAGGCAAGATCCCCGTCGGCCCGTATTATATCCTTTCCCAGGCAAAGGGCAAATACGTCCTGAGGAATTACAAGGGAAAGATCTATACCTATCTGGAATAAGGGGTTTTCTCCCCGCCAAAATATTGTTTTCTCACCTTGACGCTGCTTCATTTTTCCCATATAATAAAGTCCTGCCGTTCGTATTGATATCCAGCCCATAAACCTTAAGCCGTTGGCATGATGCTGACACGAATTTCTAATTCCGGAGGACAAGATGGACGTGAATAAGAAAAGGAGTGTTATACTTCTAGGCCATGCTCATTCGGGAAAGACATCTTTGGCGGAGGCGATGCTGTTTAACTGCAAGGCGCTCACGCGCCGGGGTTCGGTTATGGAAGGCAACACCGTAAGCGATTACAGCGCGGACGAGGCCGAGCGTAAGATCTCCATAAACGCGAGCATGCTTTATTGTGAATCGGAGGCGGCCCGCATACAGATAATAGACGCTCCCGGCTACCTGGATTTTTACGCCGAGGTCCTGGCCGGCATAAGGGCGGTTGACTCGGCGGTAGTGGTAATAGACGCTACCGACGGCATAGCGGCCGGCACAGAGCGCGTATGGCAGGACCTGGAAGAGATCAAGATGCCCCGCCTTATTTTCATAAACAAGACAGACAGGGAAGGCGTGAACGTCGATAAGGTGATCGAGGAAATAAGAAGCGGGCTTTCTAAAAAAGCGGTTGTGGTCGGCTCATTCAGCGATGCCGCCCTTATAGAAGCGGTCGCTGAGACGGACGATCAATTATTGGAGAGGTACCTTGAGGGCGCGGTTTTAAGCGAGGATGAGATCAAGACAGCGCTGCATGAGGCGGTTGATAAAGGGGAGATATTTCCCATACTCTCCGGCTCGGCATTGAACAATCAGGGCGTAAGCGAACTTGCCGCCGCCATTATCCACTATCTGCCGAATCCGTCGGAGCGGACGGCCGTGTTTGCCGCCTGTCCCAAGGAGCCGGATAAAAAGACGGAGATAACCTTCAGCGATGGCTCCCCGCTTTCCGGTTTTGTTTTTAAAAGCATCTCCGACCCCTATGTGGGCCAGCTTACAGTGATCAGGATATTTTCCGGCAAACTCCTGCCGAATACATCATTCTATAACTCCACCAAGAAGACGCAGGAGCGCATAGGCCCCATATACATATTGCAGGGCAAGGAACAGCGCGGCATCAGCGAGGCGGGATGCGGCGACATAGTGGCGATCGCCAAGCTCAAGGATACCTTTACCAACGATTCCATAAGTTCTCAGGACAGGCCGCTGGTATTTGAACCGATCGTTTTCCCCGAGCCGCTGATCTCCGCTTCTGTCAGGCCTAAGACCAGGCAGGACGAAGAGAAGATCTCACCCGCGCTCGCGAAACTTATGATAGAGGATCAGACATTCAAGGTCTCCCGCGATAACCAGACCAGGGAGGAGATCGTTTCGGGCTTAGGCGATCTGCATCTGGACGTGCTTATGGGCAGGCTGAAAAAAAGGTTCAATGTCGAGGTCACCCTGGGAACGCCCCAGGTCCCTTACAAGGAGACCATCACCAAGGCAGTCAAGATGCAGGGCAAATACAAGAAACAGTCGGGAGGCAGGGGCCAGTACGGAGATGTCTGGATCGAGATCAGGCCGCTTGAGAGGGGCAAGGACTTTGAGTTCGTGAACAGGATTGTGGGCGGGGCAATACCGAGGAACTACGTGCCGTCGGTAGAAAAGGGCGTAAGGAACGCGATGCAGGAGGGCATTGTCGCCGGATATCCGGTGGTGGATGTGCAGGTCGTGCTTTGTGACGGCTCCTATCACGAAGTCGATTCGTCGGATATGGCGTTTCAGATCGCCGGTTCAATGGCCATAAGAAAGGCGGTGCAGGAGGCGGCGCCGGCGCTGCTTGAGCCCATAATGGACGTGGAGGTCGTGATCCCGGAGGAATATATGGGCCAGATCTCAGGCGATGTCAATTCCAGGCGCGGCCGGGTCATGGGTATGGAGATAAAGGGCAAAAACAACGCCTTGAAGGCGCAGGTGCCCCTTGCAGAGATGTTCAAATACGCAAACGACCTGCGTTCAATGACCGGGGGTAGAGGTTATTACACAATGAATTTTTCGCATTACGAACAGGTCCCGCATAAGCATGTCTCTACGGTCATCGCGCAATCACAGGCGCATCAAAAGGCAGGTGTTGAAGGATGAAAATAGTCGCTCTTAATCTGGAACAGGAATTTCCTAAAGGCAAATTAGCCGTCAAAGACCCGCGGCTGGACAAACTCAAAGATATTTTTAAGGCGGCCAAGAAGACATACCCGGAAATAGAGGTCATCGCCGAAGAGCGGTTATCCGAGGCCGACGCGGTCGTGGCAAGACCGGAGGACAAACTGCAGGTTATTATTTCGGACATAGATTTTATAGATAAGCGCCTTGAGCGGTCCGAAGACGAAGCAGAGAAGGCAGTGCTCTTGAAGGTTAAAGGGACTTTAGAGAAGGAAGAGCTGGTAACTCCGGAGATGTTGAGCGGGGAGGAAAAGAAGGCGCTGCAAACATATCCGCTTTTTTGTTTAAGGAGCGTATATCTGGCGGCGCAGGAGGCATTGGCGGATAAGAACAGGTTGCTGCAGGATCTGTTGATAAAGGCGGGGTTCGCCCAGTTTTTTACCGCGGGAGATAAGGACTGCCGCGGCTGGCTGATAAGGCAGGGCACTAACGCTAAAGAGGCGGCAGGGGAGATACACAGCGATATCCAGAAAGGGTTTATCCGCGCCGAAGTCGTTCCTACGTCGGACATTATCGCCGCCGGTTCGTTTAACGCGGTGCGTTCTCAAGTGCGCCTTGAGCAGAAGGATTACATAGTGCAGGACGGGGATTGGATAACATTCAGATTCAATAAATAAAAAGGAAGGAGTCGCGTAAATGGTCAAAATACGGCGGGCATTGATAAGCGTATCAGACAAGACAGGCATTGTGGAATTTGCCAGGGGGCTGGAGGGTTCCGGCGTAGAGATGCTTTCTACCGGCGGCACCGCGAAATTACTTAGAGAAAAAGGGATCGAGGTAAAGGATGTGTCCGATTATACGGGATTTCCCGAGATGCTGGACGGCCGGGTAAAGACCCTGCATCCCAGGATACACGGGGGATTATTGGCGCTGCGCGGCAATCAGGAGCATATGTCCACCTTAAAGGAACACAATATAGGCCTTATTGATATGGTCGTGGTGAATCTTTATCCCTTTGAGCAGACCGTGAGCAGGAAGGGTGTTGAATTGGGCGAGGCCATAGAGAATATTGATATCGGGGGGCCTTCCATGCTGCGTTCCGCGGCAAAAAACAACAGGAGCGTCTGCGTCATATCCGATCCAGCCAGATATCAAGAGGTGCTGGCTGAAATGAAGGGCAATAACGGCGCTGTAAGCGAGGAGACCTGTTTTGAGCTGGCCGTGGATGTATTCAAGAGGACTTCGCAATACGACGCGGCGATCTTCAGCTACCTCTCAACATACGGCTCAAAGGCAGAGGGTTCCGGCTTCGCGCAGGAACTGCGGCCGGCCTTTAAAAAGGTACAGGACCTGCGTTACGGCGAGAATCCGCACCAGAAAGCGGCGTTTTATCGCGACGCTGCCAGGGCATACGGCCTGGGCAATATTAAGCAGCTTCAGGGCAAGGAACTTTCCTTTAATAACATCTTGGACCTTGACGCCGCAGTGAGGATCGCCTCCGAATTTTCCCGTCCGGCCGCGGTAGTGATAAAACACAATAATCCCTGCGGAGTGGCTGAGGCGGATAATATAATCAAGGCGTTCAAGGATGCCTACGCCTGCGACCCGCTCTCGGCTTTTGGCGGTATCATCGGTATAAACCGGCCGGTTGAAGAAGGCCTGGCAAAGGCGATAAAGAAATGCGGTTTCCTTGAATGCGTAATTGCCCCTTCCTTCAGCGCCGCCTCCCGGCAGATATTTTCCTCAAGCAAAAACCTGCGGTTGATAGAGCTTGCCGATTTTGGCCTGGAGAAGGAGCTTGACCTTAAGAAGGTAAACGGCGGGCTATTGGTCCAGGATAAAGATCTGGCCATGGTAGACGAAGCCGGCTTAAAAACTATCTCTAAAAAGAAGCCCACAAAGCAGCAGACCGCCTCGCTTTTATTCGGCTGGAAGGTAGCTAAGCACGTAAAATCAAACGCGATCGTGCTGGCCAGCGGCACAAAGACCGTAGGCATAGGCGCCGGCCAGACCAGCAGAGTGGATTCCGTGATTATCGCGGTAAGAAAGGCGGGAAAACTGGCTAAGGGCTCCATGCTTGCCTCCGATGCCTTCTTTCCCAAGGCCGACGCGGTCCTGACAGCGGCAAAGGCCGGAATAAAAGCGATCATCCAGCCGGGCGGCTCCATATCCGATGAAGAGGTAATAAAGGCCGTAGATAAAAAAGGCATATCCATGGTATTCACAGGTATGCGCCATTTCAGGCATTAATAGTATCCGCCTCCTCTTTGTCAAATGACTTATCGGGAAGCGCTGAATTATCTGGATTCTTTCGCCGATCTTGAGCAACTCTCCGCCTACAACTATGAACTGGAATTAAAACTGCGAAGGGCGGACGGATTTCTCAAGGAACTCGGCAGCCCCCAGCACAAACTCCGATGCGCGCATATCGCCGGCTCAAAAGGCAAGGGGTCGACCTGCGCCTTTCTCGCCTACATCCTTAAAGAAGCGGGATTCAGGACCGGGCTTTACACCTCTCCGCATCTGAACGATTTCAGAGAGCGGATACGGCTGTTGGATAATGAAGAAGGCGCGCCTGACGGCAGGGATTTCGAAGGCATGATCCCCGAGCATAGATTAGCGCGGTTGGTCACAGAGATAAAGCCGGCGGCCGAACGGTATAACCGGGACTGCCCCGACGGAGCGCTGTCATTTTTTGAGGTATATACAGCGCTTGCCTTTAAGTATTTTCAAGAGAAGGGAGCGGATCTTGTCGTGCTTGAGACGGGGATGGGTGGGCGGCTTGACGCTACTAATACCGCCGACGCCCTTGCCTGCGGCATAACGCCTATAAGCCTTGAGCATACCGATAAGCTGGGAAAGACATTGGAACAGATCGCGGGGGAAAAGGCGGGCATTATAAAAAACGGCTTAACAGCCGCGGTTATAAGCGCCCCGCAGGAACAACAGGCAAGGGCTGTTTTACAGCAGAGATGCGCGAGTATAGGTGTAGGGTTTCTTGAAGCCGGCAGGGATATTTTGTATAAAGAGTCGGATTTCACAGAGGATACGCAGAGGTTTGATCTGCGAGGCGTTAACGGTGAATACAGCGGCCTGGAAATACGATTGTTGGGCGAACACCAGATCGTGAATGCCGCTGTTGCCGTCGGCATTATTGAGCAGTTGGCAGGGCAGGGGATATCAATATCAGAAAAGGCGATCAGGGGCGGGCTGCTTAAATGCCTGTGGCCGGTGAGATGTGAAGTGATCTCTAAGAATCCGCATATTATCCTGGATGGAGCGCAAAACAGGGCATCAGCCCTCGCCTTAAAGAACGCGATAAAGAGGTACTTTCCGCGTAAGAAGGTTATTGTAGTGCTTGGCGCTTCTTCGGATAAGGACATAGAGGGGATAACGCTGGAGTTGCAGGGACTGACACCCGCATTCATACTGACGCGTTCGGGTCACGCGCGGGCGGCAAAACCCGAGGTATTCTTAAAATATTTGAAAGGCGCGGCATCGGTTACCACGGGCAGCGTGCAAGAGGCGATGGATAAAGCGATCTCATCGGCCGGCAAAGATGATTTGATCCTTGTCTGCGGCTCATTGTTCGTCGCGGCAGAAGCAAGGGAATATGTTATAAGAAAGGGAAGACACCCCACACTTACGTGTGGGGAATTGCGATTATAAGCATAGCCAAGGGATTCTACACACGTAAGTGTGTAGAGGGAATTATGTATAATCCAACAGATACGATAGTCGCGATATCTACGCCGATGGGAGAGGGCGGCATAGGGATCGTGCGCTTAAGCGGAGAAGGCGCGCTGGCCATAGCCGATAAGATCTTTTCCGCCAAAGACGGCGGCAAGCCCTCAAATTATAAGACCCACACAGTCCATTACGGCTGGGTCAGGGACAACGATGAAAATGCCGTGGACGAGGTTTTGCTCACAGTTATGCGCAAGCCCAAGACCTACACCAGAGAAGATATAGTTGAGATAGGCTGCCACGGCGGCATCGTGCCTTTAAGGCGGATACTGGATATTTCCGTCGGCAGCGGAGCGCGCCTGGCTGAACCGGGAGAGTTTACCTTAAGGGCGTTCTTGAACGGCAGGATAGACCTGGCGCAGGCAGAATCCGTATTGGATATCATAAGATCAAAGACAGACAAGGCGCTTTCCATCAGCGTCAGCCAGTTAAGAGGGGCATTTTCAGGCAAGATCAAGAAGATCAGGCAGGCGCTCACTTCCCTGTTAAGCCGTATTGAAGCGGAGATAGATTTTCCCGAGGAAGGCATAGAGGCGCGCGGCAAGGATGGTTTAGATAAAGATATTCTGCAAATACAGCGCCATTTGGAAGGTTTGCTTAAGGGCGCCTCAAACAGCAGGATATTCAGGGAAGGAGTAAGCATCTGCATATTCGGCAGGCCTAATGTGGGCAAATCGTCCCTGCTTAACGCCCTGCTTAAAAAGGAACGGGCGATCGTCACGCATATCCCGGGTACAACCAGGGACGCGATCGAGGATATAATGGATATCAGGGGCATACCTGTGAGAATAATCGATACTGCCGGCATAGTTGAGCCCAAAGACCTGCTTGAGAGAAAGGCCCTGAGCAAAACCAGGAAATATTTCAAAGAGGCGGATATTATCCTGCTTGTTCTGGACGGCTCAAAGCCGGCCGCGGCTGAGGATAAGCGATTGCTTAAAAAACTTAAAGGCAGGAACGCGGTCGTCGTAATAAATAAATCCGACCTGAAACAGAGATTAAGTTTGCCGGGGCATAAAGGCATGATCGCCCGCAGGGTTTCGGCCCTGAAGGACGAAGGGCTGGACAGGGTAGAAGAGGCGGTCGCCGGCATTGTCCTTGACGGAAAAGTATCCGCGGATAATTTTACGATCATGGCCAACGCCAGGCATGCCGGGCTTATGGCGGACGCGCTTGCCGGAGTAAAAAGGGCCGCGGCATCTTCGCGGGATTTGGAGCTTGCCGCCTTTGATCTAAGGCGCGCTCTGGATGATCTCGGCATGATAACGGGGGAGAATTTCAGCGACGATATATTGGAGAATATATTTAGTCAGTTTTGTATTGGAAAATAAGGGGGATAAAATATGGATTTGAAGAAAATCGAGAAAGCTGTAAGGATGATCCTCGAGGCCATAGGCGAAGATCCCGAGAGAAAGGACTTAAAGGATACGCCCAGGCGCGTGGCAGAGATGTATGAAGAAATATTTTCCGGATTTAAAGATGACCCCAGAAAAGAGCTTGAGGTAATACTGGACCAGAAGCACAACGAGATAGTCCTGCTTAAGGGCATACCGCTTTATTCCGTGTGCGAGCACCACCTGCTGCCCTTCTTCGGCAGGGCTCATATCGCTTACATCCCGAAAGGAGGCAGGGTCACGGGCCTGAGCAAATTAGCGCGCGTCGTGGATATGCTGTCTAAACGGCCTCAGGTGCAGGAACGGCTGACTACCCAGATCGCCGATATGATAATGGGCAAGCTTAAGCCGCTGGGGGTGATGGTCGTGATCGAGGCAGAACATCTTTGCATGTCAATGCGCGGCATACGCAAGCCCGGCACGCTTACAGTGACTTCCGCTGTCAGGGGGATATTTAAGGAAAATCAGAAGACCCGCTCGGAAACTCTTGATCTGATCAAGTTTTAAGCAACCCTTCCACTCTATCGCGCAGCGTCTTAGCGATCGCCTCATAGGCGCTGTTATCCCGAGGTTCTTTAATTTCTTCAGAATAGACCGCTTTGCCGAAGGTCACTTTGGTAGGGTGGGGCTTGGGGAATCTTTGCGTCCTTGGCCAGGCAGCAAGAGCGCCCTTAATATAGGTGGGAACAGCAGGAACATTCAGTTCCCGCGTCAGTATACCAACACCCTTTTTGAATTCCTGGGGCCTTTCTTCTATGCCGCGCGAGCCTTCAGGAAAGATACAGAGAATCTTACCCTGTTTAAGCAGAAAGGCGCAGGCCTGCATCGCCTCAACCAGATTTTCCGAAGGGGCCAGCGGTATTATGCCGGCCAATTTGATAATGGGGCGCACCAGTGCCAGCCGGTAGAACTTGAAATCGAACCCGAGAAAGAATATCTTTCCCGCCAGGGAATACGGCAGGGACGCCTTGATGAGAAGGCCGTCGAGGAAACTGGTGTGGTTTGGGCAGATGATATAGGGTGCCCTGGAAGGGAGGTTCTGCCTGCCGCGGGATTTAAGCAAAAACAGGCTGCCGCAGAGCAGCTTTATGAAAAACGTCCCTGAAAATATCAACCCCTTTTCCAGGAGGTTGGCGCGCGTGCGGATCTTCTCCATTATCTCTTTGCCCGGATCAGCCCGCAGTATTTTTCCCCAATCCGCTGCCTCAGGCGCCCGGCCAGGGGCTTCCGCGGTAGAGAGGCCTTTGATGTTTTCTATAAGTTCCCTGACAGTATAGGCGGAAGACATTGCCTCGTCGGGTATATTGCGGTTGAGCGTCTTTTCCAGGCAGGCCGCCAGGTTTACCCGCATAAGCGAGTCCACGCCCAGATCCAGCTCCAGATGATCGCCAAGGGCCACGCCCTTTTTGAATTCCTTTTTGAGGCAACCCAGGATATCCAGCGCCATTTCATCTTTGAGTATTTCTTTGTCCGGCGGCAGCTCGTCATTTGTCCCTTCAGCGCTTGTTTTCTGCAGGACCGCGTCCTTATATTTTGACCGGACTTCGTAGCGTTTGACTTTTCCCAGGGCGGTCTTGGGCAGGTCTTCCTTGGCGATAGTAAAGCCCAGCAGGCGGCGGAATGAGGGGGCGTTTTTGGCGAGGTTTTCCACCTCCCATTTTATCTTATGCGCTATGTTGATCTCCCGCGCCTTCTTGAAGTGGTCATAATCCGGGGCGATCACCGCGTAGAGCCCTATAACGCCGCCTTGCGTTATATCAATGACGCATATGTCTTTGATGAACGGGCTCTTCTTATAGTGTTCTTCTATTTCTTCGGGATAAATATTCTTTCCGGAACTCAAAACTATCACGTCTTTTGCCCTGCCGGTTATGTAGAGGTATCCGTCAACATCAATGAACCCCAGGTCGCCGGAATAGAACCAGCCGTTTTTTATTACCGCGGATGTGTCTTCATCCCGCCGGTAGTAACCCTTCATCACATTGTCTCCGTAGATCAGTATCTCTCCGGTAGAGCCCTTGTTGTCGCTTTCTATCCTGATGTTCACGCCGTTTATCGCCCTGCCCACAGCCGCCGCTTTCTTTATTTCCTTTTTAGCCAGCGCGACCACCGGCGAGGTTTCGGTGAGGCCGTAGCCCTCAAAAATAGTGAACCCAAAGCTCATAAGCCCGAGAGATACCCTGGGTTCAAGCCGGGCGCCTCCGCTTACCAGGAACCTTAAATGCCCTCCGAAGCGTGAGTGTATATTCGCGAATAATGCCTTCGCGCAGTTAAGGCCGCTGGCGTTATAAATGATCAGGCAGGATTTTCTTGCCAGGGCTACCCCGATTCTTAAGGGCAGGACCAGGCGCTTTATGTTATCCTCTATGGAATTCAGGATGGCATTTAACATTTCCGGGACCGCTACCAGCATCGTGACTTTTGTTTCTTTCATTATAGAGAGTATGGCGTCTGTCCTTAAAGAGTGTATATAAGTTATGCGCGCTCCGGAAAACAAGGGCAGAAGCAGCGTGACGGTAAAGGCGTAGGCATGGTGCAGGGGGAGTATGGAGAGCACATTGTCTTTAGAAGAACATATCTTAAGTTCGTTTAAACTCTGGAAATTCGCGCACAGGTTCTTATGCGTCAACATCACGCCTTTCGGCCTGGCAGTCGTGCCGGATGTGTAAAGCAGCGAGGCGACAGCGTCTATGTTTATTTCCGGCCGTATATCTTGACGGGGGATATCCTGTTCTTCTATCTGGCGCAGCCCCGCCATGCCTTCTTTTTGCGCTTGGGCGTTGGTCAGGACCACGAGCTTGACGTGGGGCAGCTTGCCCAGGGCGCTCTCAATTTTACGCAGGACTTCTTTTGAGCAGAACAGCGCCTTGCTTTGCGAATCCGATATGATATTGGCGATCTCTTCCGCCGTGAGAGTGTAATCTATGGGGACAACGGTCGAACCGGATTCCAGGATACCGAAATACGCCGCTACCCACTGCGCGCCGTTAGGGCAGATCAGGGACACGTTATTTTTGCATATTCCGCTATGGAGAAGAAAATCGCCTATTTTTCCGGCTGAATCCCTGATCTCTCCGAAGGTATAGGCCTTTAATTTTCCGCCGTCTTTGTCCTGGATGGCGACGTTTCCCCGGAATTTTGACGCGGTCTCTTTGAATATTTGCGGCAGTGTTTTATATTCCATTGATTTTTTTGAAGAAGCGCATGCTTAATATCACCAGGAGAAGCTGGGTTAGGATCGCTATCCTGTAGCGCCACAGCCCAAGCGGCGTAAATACAAGGATGGCCAGCCCCCATAATAGCGGCCCGATTATGCTGGAGGCCTTGCCGGTCAGGCCGAACATCCCGAATATCTCTCCCATTTTTTCTTTGGGGGCCAGGTGTATTGCCAGCGCGCGCGAAGAAACCCAGGTCGCTCCCAGCGCCGCGCCCGCTATGGGGCCTATAAACCAGAACAGCGTCTTGCTGAAGTTGAGCATTACAAGCGCCATGCCTACGCACCAGGTCTTTAAAACCCATCCCAGCGCCTTGTACGGCCCTACCCTGTCGGTTACAAAGCCGTAAAGAAAAGAGCTTATTATGGTGAAGGATGTAGAGATGACGTAGAAGGTGACGATCTCCGAATCGCTGAAGCCGACGACTTTTTTTATGTATACCGACATAAAGATTATCACGGTGTTTACGGCATTCATAAACAGGAAGGCGGCGATAAGAAAATACTTTACCCCCTGTAATTCCGTGTTTTCCGTAAACGTCCGTTTGATCCTTAAGAAGGCGTTCTTGACGCTGGGGAGCTCAAATGTGCCTTTCGCGAGTTTTGTTTCCTTCACGAAAATAAAGCAGGGCAGGGAGAAGGCGAAGAAAAGCAGCGCCGTAGGTATAAAGGCGGCTTGATAGCCGCTTTTTAGCACGAACGGCTTTATGGTGAAAAGCCCGACAAGCGTGCCCACATACCCGAGGCTGACCCCCATGCCTGAGACCCTTCCCACGTCGCTTTTTTCGGCAATATGGGATAACATCGCGTTATAGAATATAGATGCTATCTGGTATGCCGCGTTTGCCGCGATGAAAAAAATCAGCCCCGTATACAACCCGCCGGAGAACCCCATAAATACCGTAAATACGCAGCAGGCGGCTGTGAATCCCATAAGCAGCCGCATTTTATTCTGGCGGATATCGGAGATGGTCCCCAGAAGGGGCTCAAGGAACGCGGCGATAAGCATTGACAGGGAAAGGGCGATGCTGTAGGTGATATCCTGCGCGCCTTTTGTGACCGTTACCCACAGGGCAAAATACAGCGATACGATATTCATTGAGAATATCGTATTGGCAAAATCATACAGCGCCCAGGAAAATACGGTTATTTTTTTGTTTATGGGTGCCATTTTCTAATATTATATATTAAATACATCAATACTCAAGTTGTTATTGAATTCCGGAAGGGAAATGAATATAATAAAGCCGATATGCCGGTAAAAAATAACCACGCCTTTCTTCTCGCTTACATCATCTGCATGGCCCTGATGATGATATTCGCCTTTTCCTGGAATACAGCTACATTGGACGGCGATTCCTACATGTACGCGGCTACAGCCAGGCATGTCGCGGCTACGGGGCAGTGGCTTAATATCTACGATCCAAGTTACGACGGACAGTTTTATTATCACTTCCCCCTTGTGATCTGGCTGACCGCCCTGCTTTTTAAATTCTTCGGAACAGGGCTCTTTACCGCCAAGCTGCTCTCAATGGCGAGCGCGCTTTTTGCCGCTGTCCTGATATTCTATTTCGGCAGGCGGCTTAAGAATATCTGGGTAGGTTTTTTCGCGGCATGGAGCTTTCTTTTGACCAATCATGTCGCGCGGCTGAGCCGGCAATGCCGTATGGATCTGCCGGTCACGTTTTTCATAGCGCTTGCCATGTTCGCGTTTTATCTGGCGCAGAAAGGCAGGCGCGGTTATTACCTGTTGTTCGGCCTGGCAAGCTGCCTCGCCATATTCTCCAAGGATATTGTAGGCACGGCGCCTCTTGTGATAGCGGTTCTATATTTGTTAATCAGGTTCAGATTTAAAGAGCTGTTCCACCCTTTATTTTTAGCCGGCTGCCTTATCGCGGTTGTCCCGGTGCTGGGTTGGATCTTTCTGGAGCATAAACTCTACGGCAGCACGCTGTTTGAGAAATGGTATGCCTGGAATTTTAAACACGTCGCCTTTTCACCCAGTTTCGCGGACAGGTTTGATGTTCCCTGGTATTATTATATAAGGGCATTGCTGGATAAATACTGGTATTTTCTGCCGTTTGCCTTACACGGCGGGTATCTGGCGATAAAGGAGGAGTTTAAAGGGGGTAACAACGGCTGGCTTATACCGGTAATATGGGCGGTATTTTTCCCTTTTGTCTTTTCTTTCGGCGCCCAGAAACTGCACTATTTTATCCTGCCTATGTATCCGGCCTCTGCCCTGCTTGCCGGGCTTTCCCTCAACAGGTTATTAAGCGAGGGGGCCAAATTTAAATTTGCCAAAGCGGTAAAATATATAATCATAGCCATGACCCTGCTTATGTTATGCCTGCCGCTTAAACTTTACAAGCCGCGTTTTGAAGAGGTGTTTAAGATGGCGCCGGCGATCAATGCCGCTTTAAAACAAGCCGGCGATCACGAATTGATGATATGCAGGGTAGACAGGGGCTCCGCGTTTTTTTACCTGTCGACGGATAATTACAGGTATTTCAAAGATGCGCCGTCTTTAGAGCAGGCCTTGAGCGCCCCTTCGCTAAAGGCGCGTTTCATCTATCTGCCGGACGCGGAGTTCCGGAAGATCCCGGAAGGCCTAAGGCGCGGTTTAACCATCCTCTGCCGCTACAAAGAGCACCTGTTTGTTACAGACAGCAAAGCAATATCGGCGCGCCTCCCTTAATACCCTATGGACGACATAAAGAATTTAACCCTGGCTGAATTAGGGGAAGTTTTTAAAAAATGGGGCTATGGCGCCTTCCATAGCCGCCAGGTATTTTCCTGGCTCTACAAGAAGGGCGCTCCTGATTTCAGCCGGATGAGCGATCTGCCTTTGGATTTAAGAAACCGGCTAAAGGATAATTTCACGCTTTCCGCTTCGCGCCTGCCGCGGCAGTTTGAGTCCCGCGATGGAACAGAAAAATTCCTTTTTGAATTGCGGGACAGGAATATCATTGAGGCGGTAAGTATCCCCGCGGGCAAAAGGGTCACGGGCTGCGTTTCTTCTCAAGTCGGCTGTCCATTCGCCTGCGCTTTCTGCGCCAGCGGCCTGGCAGGCTTTAAAAGGAATTTGACCTGCGCTGAGATCATTGAAGAGGTACTTTGCCTCAAGGCCTATTCCGCGGCAAAGAAGGTTACGCATATTGTGTTTATGGGTATCGGAGAGCCGCTGGATAACTACGATAATGTCTTAAAGGCGATCAGGGTTATAAATTCTCCCGAAGGGCTGAATATCGGGGCAAGGCGCATTACCATTTCTACCAGCGGGATCATCCCGGGTATCAAAAGATTAGCAGGCGAGGGCCTGCAGATCGAGCTGTCCGTATCCCTGCACGCCGCGGACAGCGCCTTAAGAACGCGCCTGATGCCTGTAAATAAAAAATACCCTCTGCCAGAACTCATTTCTGCCTGCCGCCGCTACGCGGAAGAAACAAAGCGCCAGGTTACATTTGAATATATCTTGATCAAAGGCCTGAATTCCGCTTTGGAGAACGCCAAAAAGTTGAGCGCGCTTTTAAAGACAATAAGATTATCCAAAGTCAATCTGATACCTGCCAATCACATCAAGGAATTGAACATAGAGCCGCCCCCTGCGAAGGAAATCCTTTTATTTAAGAATCATCTCTTAAAACAGGGGATACCCGTTACTTTACGCAAGCAGCGGGGAGAGGACATCCTTGCCTCCTGCGGCCAATTAAAATTAAGAAACTGTTTCACTTCTTAATAGGAAACTGTTTCGAAGCTGAATAGCAAAGTGGGTATTGAGGGTATATTTGTTTTAGATTAGAAGATTATCCAATAGATTAATATCCAAATCTTCATCAATATTACATTCTCTTTCTAAATAGCTGCTAAATGTATATTCCTTTGGGCTACTGACCATATTTGCCCTTACTGGATTCTGTTCTATATAAGCAATGCAATCTATTAGATATTCATCTTTATTTATTGCTTTACTTTTGAATCGGTTTTGCCATAGATGTCCTACTTTATTGTATTTTTTATTATAATAAGCAGTATAAGAGCGATGTAATCCCTGCATAAATTTGGAAAGCTTTTTGGAATCTTTGGGTTGACCAATTAGGTGGATATGGTTAGGCATCAAACAATAACCGTATAATAAAAATGAATGTTTTCTTTTATATCTCCTAAGTTGGAGAAGATAGAATCTATAATCGCTCAATTCTCTAAAGACATTTTGTTTGTGGTTGCCTCTTACAAAAAGATGATAACACGCATTTTCTATTAATACTCGCGTTTTCGACATCGATTTCTCCTTTTCTGATTTCCTTAAAGCAGTTTCCTGTGTAGTTTTAAAACAGTTTCCTAATCGGGAGAGAAACTGTTTCTAAAACTGGTGCCAAATTGGCACCAGTTCAGTTTTCTTTTAGACAAAGACATCCCTATCTAAGCTTCTATATTGAATTGCCTCTGAAAGATGCTCCGCCCTTATTTCGCCGCTTTGGGACGCGTCCGCGATCGTCCTGGCTACCTTCAGTATCTTGTCATAGCCGCGCGCTGAAATCTCGTATTTTTCCATCGCCGCCCTCAGCAGATTGGCGGCATTTTCATCAAGAATACAGTATTTTTTGATCTGCCTTGACGACATGGCGGAATTGAAAAGTATGCCTTCGCGCCTGAAGCGCGCCTTTTGGGTCTTGTGCGCGCGTTTCACCCTCATTTTTATATCCTTTGAGCTTTCGCACGGCTCGTTATTTTTCAGGTCGGGGTATTTCAGCGGTTTCACGTCTATATGGATATCTATCCTGTCCAATAGCGGAGAGGAGATCTTGGAACGGTAGCGGTATACCTGAGTGGTTGAGCAGCTGCAGGGATGCCTTTTTTGGCCAAGCCGTCCGCAGGGGCAGGGGTTCATGGCGCAGACCAGCATAAAATTGCAGGGTAACTCTATATATTTATTTACCCGCGCGATCCTGATCACGCCGTCCTCAAGCGGCTGCCTTAGCGCCTCCAGCGCGTCCCTGTGGAATTCAGGCAGCTCATCCAAGAACAACACGCCGTTATGCGCCATGCTTATTTCTCCCGGCTGCGGTATGGAGCCGCCGCCTACCAGCGCCACGTCGGATATGGTGTGATGAGGCGCGCGAAAAGGCCTTTCAGTTACGATCGGCGCCTTGTTGGTCAAAAGGCCGCTTACCGAATGGATCTTTGTGGCCTCAAGCGCCTCTTCCAAAGTCATTTCCGGCATGATCGTGGGCAGGCGTTTTGCCAGCATTGACTTTCCGCTGCCTGCCGGGCCCATCATCAGAATGTTGTGCCTGCCGCAGGCGGCGATCTCAAGCGCTCTCTTAATGTATGTCTGGCCTTTAACGTCGCTCATATCCAAATGACAGTGGCCGCTGTCTTTCCATATCCGGCGCAGGTCCACTTTTTGAGGCAGTATCTCTACTTCCTTTCTCAGGAAGCCCACGGCCTGCCTGAGGTCAACCAGCGGCAGGACTTCTATTCCCCGCGCTATTGCCGCTTCAGCGCTGTTGTCTTGCGGCAGTAACAGGTTGCTCAAGCGCTTATTCTTAAACGCCAAGGCAAGAGCGAGCGATCCGGCAATGGGCCGCAGCTTGCCGTCTAAAGACAGCTCGCCGCAGATCACCTTGCCGTGAAAAGAGTCGGGATGGATCTGCCCGGTAGCGGTCATGATCCCCAGGGCAATGGGCAGGTCAAAGCTGGGGCCGTGTTTTTTGATATCTCCCGGAGCGAGGTTGACCGTTATTTTTCTTCCGGGGAATTCAAACCCGCAGTTCTTGATCGCCGCCTTGACCCTGTTGATGCTCTCCTTCACAGCCGTATCAGGCAGCCCTACAATGGAAAAACCCGGCAGCCCGCCGGAAACATCAACCTCAACAACGACCTCTTCCGCTTCTATCCCTACGACCGTGCTGGAAATCACCTTGGCTAACATACCACCCTCCTTTAAAATGCGTCTTCGATCAGCCTGATCTCATAGTTATCTCTTAAAGTGATTGAGATAACGTCAAACCTGAAATTGCCTTCAGGGTCCGCGTGGTTTTTTATATAGAACTGGGCAGAGCGCCGCAGGCGGCTTATCTTGTCCGGAGTCAGCGATTCCTCGGGAAGCCCGAACTCATCGGAGCACCTGGTTTTGACCTCTATAAATACCGTGGTGTTCCCCTGGCCGGCAATAATATCTATTTCTCCTGATCTGCAGGAAAAATTCCGGACAATTATTTTGCAGCCCCTGCGGCGCAGAAACCCTTCGGCGATATCCTCGCCTTTTCTGCCCAGGTCCTGCCTATACCTGTTCCTCATACGCCTGCAATATCAATTCGTTGATCTGCTGCTTGACCTCCTTGTTTAAAGGCAGCACAGTGGGATACCATTGGCCGTTCTTGCCCTGCTCGCAGGGCATGCCCACGAACAGCCCGTTCCTGCCGTCCATAATGCGCAGCCCCTTGATCAGCAGCGCCCCTTGCACGGCAATGTCCACAAAGCCCTTTAGCTTGCCCTCTGCCTTATCCAGCTTATGCAGCCGCTTTACTTGAATATCCTGGCTATTCATCGTTATCACCTCCTTCTACTATATAAGACGTAAAAGTGAGGGAAATTCTTGCAAAAAACTTAAAAATTTATTATAATTAGATACTATGCCGGGATTCTTTCAGGGTTTTTTGCAGAATAATCTGCTCAGGGTCACTATTATTGCCTGGGTGGTTGCCCAGCTGACCAAGGTTGCTCTGGGTATAATCAGGGAGAAAAGATTCAATTTCCGCTGGTTCGTAGGCACCGGCGGCATGCCCTCAAGCCATGCCTCAGGCGCGTCTGCCCTGGCAGTGATCACAGGCATAGAATATGGGTTTGAATCAGGGCTTTTCGCGCTGGCAGCGGTTTTTGCCTTTGTAACCATGTTTGACGCGCAAGGGGTGAGGCGTTCGGCAGGAAAGCAGGCAGAGATCCTGAATAAGGTAATGGAGGATATATACTGGAAGGGCAGGATCCAGGAGAAGCGCCTCTGGGAACTGATCGGCCATACGCCCCTGCAGGTGATCATCGGCTCCATAATAGGCATATTAACTGCGCTGGCATTCAGATAAGGAGAGATATGAAAAAGCAAATAGTATTTATGGCGGCGGCGGTCATTCTGGCTTTGATCGCAGGCGTTTTTTTAATGCGCGGGCTGGGCAGCGCCAATAAATCCCGGCAGGCCGCTGATTCCCTCAATCAGCTCATAAGCAGCGCCAAGGGCATGGAGGAAAAAGGCGCTCTGCTTGAGGCAAAGACGGTTTACGCTCGGCTTATAAACGATTACCCCGCTTCAAAAGAGGTATCCGCCTGGCAGAAGAAGGTTGAAGCGATAAATACGCAGCTGCTTTTTTCTAATCAGCCCGGCCCCTACAGCGTTATGTACGAGGTAAAACCCGGGGACAGCTTGACGAAGATAGCCGCCGGCTACAATACCACGGTTGAACTGCTGAAGAAGATGAACGGGATCACGGGAGACATGATCGTCCCGGGGAAGAAGCTTAAAGTCATAAATGTGCCGTTCAACATCCTTGTGGACAAGTCCCAGAACGTCTTAATGCTGAAGATAAAAGACGAAATAATAAAGACCTATGTTGTCTCTACCGGAAAGGACAACTCTACCCCGGTAGGCACCTTCAAGATAGTGAATAAGCTTATGAATCCTACCTGGTTTAAGGCAGGCGCGGTCGTCCCTCCTGAAAGCGCCGAGAACATCTTAGGCAGCCGCTGGCTGGGTTTTAATTTAGCCGGTTACGGCATACACGGCACAACCGAGCCGCAGAACCTGGGCAAGCAGGTCACCCAGGGCTGCGTGCGTATGGCCAATCAGGAAGTAGAGGAACTCTACACTATTGTGCCCGTGAGCACGGAAGTCACCATCATAGATTAGAGAAATGAGCGGACTTGATTTTGAGAAGCCCATTTTAGAGCTGGAAAGAAAGATCAAGGAACTGGTCTCATTTACAGACGAGAAGAAGATAGACCTGTCCAGCGAGATCAAACGGCTGGAAACCCGGCTGCAGCAACTCAGGAAGGAGGTCTATTCCAACCTTACCGCCTGGCAGAGAGTGCAGCTTGCCCGCCATCCCCAGAGGCCCTATACCCTTGATTACATAAACGCGATCATGTCGGATTTTGTCCAGCTGCACGGAGAGCGCTCATTCGCGGATGATAAGGCGATGGTAGGCGGACTGGCAAGGATAGACGGCGAAAAGGTCATGGTCATAGGCCATCAGAAGGGGCGCGATACAAAGGAGAACCTGGTGCGCAACTTCGGCTGCGCGCATCCGGAGGGCTACCGCAAGGCGCTCCGCCTTATGAAACTGGCGGAAAAATTCAAGATCCCCATCGTGATATTTATTGATACGCCGGGCGCGTATCCGGGCATAGGGGCTGAAGAGCGCGGCCAGGCGCAGGCAATAGCCCTTAATATGATGGAGATGTCGCTGATCGCCACGCCAATAGTTGCCTTTGTGATAGGGGAGGGCGGCTCAGGCGGCGCCTTAGGCATAGGCGTTGCCGACAGGATCGGCGTGCTGGAAAACGCCTATTATTCGGTGATCTCGCCTGAAGGCTGCGCCGCGATACTCTGGAAAAGCGGAAGCCGCGCGCAGGATGCCTGCGAGGCGCTGAAGCTGACCGCGGCAGACCTTAAGCAGCGCGGCATCATAGATGAAATTGTGCCGGAGCCGTTAGGCGGCGCCCACCGCGAGCCGGAAAAGATGGCGCGGGCCCTGAAGGAAGCGGTGCTTCGCAATATAAAAGAATGCAAGGCAGTCCCCATAGATGAACTGCTGGAGAAGCGCTACAATAAATTCAGAAAAATCGGCGTATTTCAGCAATGAAAGAACAGGAATTGCTTTTCTTAGGTCTTCTTAGCGACGGCCCTAAACACGGCTATCAATTAAAGAAGATAATGCGGGAGGTTTCTTCCACTTTCGCGGGGTTTGACACGGATTCCATATATTATCCTCTGCGAAAGATGCTGTCCCGGGGCCTGGTCACGCAGGCCCTGACCAAGGCAGGCAGGCGGCCGGCAAGGCAGACCTACAAGATCACCTCCAGGGGCAGGGAGGAGTTCAGCAGGCTGCTCCTGGAGAACATCTTAAGGATCGAAAGGCCGTATTTCAGCATTGACCTGTCGCTGTATTTCCTGAACCATATACCGCCGCAGCCAAGGCGGCGCTATTTAAAGATACGCCTGAAACTTCTGGAGCGCCTGGAAAGAGGGCTCCAGAAACTTAAAAACACCCTCGCCCCCGACGCCCCCCCTAATCTTATTACTATCATAGAGCATAACCAGCAGCTGCTTGACGCCGAGATAAAATTCCTCACGCGCCTGGCCGCTCAATAACTCCTTATTTTTTCTTGACAGGATGGCAAAGATATATTATACTTCATCTAGTGAATATTTAAGTAACCTAAATATCAGGTAGATTAAATATGTCTGACAACGATCTCGTCCAATTTTCCCACGGTGTCTGCCGGCTCCTGCCGGCTGTCATGCGCCAGTTCCTGAAGAGGCACAGAAAATGGCTGGCAGCGGCGAATATCTCTTTCGCGCAGGCGATCATACTTGATATCCTGAAAGAAGAGGAATCAATGCGCATGAGCGAACTGGCCAAGGACCTGTCCGTAAGCATGGCAGGGGCCACAGGGCTTGTAGATAAACTGGTAAGAGAAGGCCTTGTCGCGCGCGAGAGCCTGCCCGACGACAGGCGCGTAGTCAAAGTCAGCGTTACTCCGAAGGGCAAGGGCGTTATTGTAAGGATAAACGAGGCAAGGCGAAGGATGATAATGGAGGCGTTCGGCAATCTGAGCGTTTCAGACCGCGACAAGTACCTTGAGATCCTGACCAAGATACACAGCCACTTGAAGGCCGGCGAAAAATAAAATGCGCAATTACATTATATTATATATGATTTTTACATTCTTCTGTTGCGGCAGCGCCCGCTGTATGGCCGCGGCAGCCGCTGAGGGCAAGGCCATTGTCTTGACTCTGGATGAAGCGCTGGCCATCGCCTTAAGAGATAACCGCGATATACGCCTTAAAGCGCAGGACGTTGAAAACGCGAAGCTAAAGATCGCTGAGGCGCGTTCAGGACTGCTGCCGGCGTTAAGTTTTACCGGCACATGGAACGATACGCGGGGTTATTACGCCAAAGACATAGCCCAGACCACCACGCAAACCACTCTTAAGCAATACCTCTACAAAGGCGGCAAGACGATCAATACCATAAAACAAAAAGAGAACGAATTCGAGGTCTCCCAGGCGTTATTGGATAAAGAAAAGCTGGAGCTGGCGCTGGATATAAATAAGTCATTTTATACTCTGGCCTTAGCCGATGAATTCGCTTATGTAAATCAAAAGATATTGGAGAACATAAGGGTGCATCTGGCCGTGGCCAAAGAGCGCTATAAAAACGGCCAGGCGTCAGAATCAGATATACTTAATATGGAAGCGTCTTTAAGCAGCGCCCGGCAGGAGTACGAGGCATCGCTTAATCAGGCGGAGGCAGCGGAGGAGCTTTTGAAAAATCTGCTATATTTAGAGAAGGAAGCCCGGATCAGGCCCGACGCGGAGTTCGGCTATGAACCGCAAGAGATCGCTTATGACCTGGCGTTATTAAAGGCGATTTCCGCCAGGCCGGAGATACGGCAGTATGAAGCGCAGCTCAAGGCGGATAAAAACGCGGTAGAGATCGCCAAGGCGGATAACCGGCCTTCGATTTACGCCTCCTGGGATTACTATAGCCGTTCCACCGCATCTTTGACCTTCAGTCCAGGAAAGGGCTGGCAGGACTACAACATCATCGGGCTTACTTTTTCCTGGCCGGTCTTTGACGGCTGGGCGGCAAAGGCCAGGGTAGGGCAGGCGCTGATAGGCCTGAAACAGACGCAGTTGACCAAAGAAAAGGCCGTTAAGGATATCGTGCTGGAATTAAGGAACGCCTATCTTGCTTTACAGGACGCGATATCAAAGATCCAGGCGGTAGAATCCGATACGGCCTTATATAAGGATAATCTGGAAACGGCGGAAGAAAAATATGAAGAGGGCATAGCCAGCGCCCTGGACGTGGACGATTCCGCCGTGAAATACGACATAACCGCCTTTAATAAAAAACAGGCGATATACGACTACATAATCGCCAAGGCGAGTTTTGACAAGGCAACAGGGGGTATCTGATGAGACCGTTAGTTATTTTGCTGTTTTGCGTTTTAATGTTGGCGGGATGCTCGCAGAAAGGGCCCGAGACAGCGCCTGAAGAGGCCATCCCGGTAAAGGTAATGAAGGTGGAGCTGCGCGACCTGTTTGAGTCCCTGGAATACGTGGGCAACATCAAGGCCGAAGACGAAGTGCTGGTCTATCCCAAGGTAGGCGGCAAGATAATGCGGAAGGTCAAAGAGGATAACAGCCCGGTGAACAAGGGAGAGGCGATCGTCTACATTGACAGGGATGAGGTCGGCCTGAAGTTCGAGAAGGCGCCGGTAGAAAGCCCTCTGGACGGCGTTGTCGGCAGGGTGTACGTGGACATCGGCTCAAACGTAAGTCCTCAAGACCCGGTAGCGCTGGTGGTCAATATGGACAGTATGCTTATTGATCTGGGCCTGCCGGAAAAATACCTGCCGAGGGTCTCACTGGGGAAGATAGCGAAGATCAAGGTAGACGCCTATCCTGACAGGGAATTCAGCGGCAAGGTGACCAAGTTCAGCCCGATGGTTGACCTGGAGACCAGGACCGCGCCCATTGAGATAACCATAGATAATCAGGAGGGACAGCTCCTTAAGCCCGGGATGTTCGCCAAGGTAAATTTGTTTATTGAGGAATATAAAAATGTGCCGGTAATCTTAAAAGAGGCGGTTGTAGGTAAGGAGCCGGATACCTATATATATGTGATAGAAGATAATAAAGTTCTGTTAAAGAAAGTAAAGTTAGGCGTCCGCCAGGGGCCCTATTATGCCGTTGACGACGGAATAAAACCGGGCGACCTGGTGGTGATCATGGGCCAGCAGCGGCTCTACGAGAACGCTAAGGTAAGCGTGGAAACGGAGTAAAATATGTTGCTTCCTGAGTTCGGCGTAAAAAGGCCGGTAACAAATTTGATGATCTTTTCGGCGATCCTCGTCGTTGCCTTTTACAGTATGTCAAGGTTAGGCATAGATATGATGCCGGAGATCGAGCCGCCGGTGATCACGGTGGTGTCTTCTTATTCCGGAGCCAGCCCCGAAGACGTGGAGATAAAGGTTACCGAGCCGCTGGAGAACCAGCTCTCTACTACCCCCGGCCTGGAAAAGATGACTTCCAATTCTCTTGAAGGGCTCTCTTTGATCAGCATAAAATTCAAGTGGGGGACCAACATCGATGAGGCCTCAAATGATATCCGCGACCGCATTGACCTGGCAAAGCGCTTCCTTCCGGATATCCCCGATGAGATGGACAACCCTTTTATATATAAATTTAACACCGCCAATATTCCCATCATATTCACGGGGATAACCGCCGAGCAGAGCTACGCCGGGCTGTATGATCTGATTGATAAAAGGGTGGGCGACAGCTTAAGGCAGCTTGCGGGCGTGGGCACCGTGCAGTTGTTTGGCGGCCTGGAGCGGCAGATCAATATCTGGATAAACAGGCAGCGGCTGGAGGGCTACGGTTTTTCCGTGCTTGATATACAGAACGCCTTAAAGCAGGAGAATGTCACCCAGCCGATGGGAGGCATAAAGACGGGATTAAGCGATTATCTCCTGCGCCTTCCCGGCGAGTTCGCCTCGCCCGAAGAGATAAACCTGGTCATCCTCGGCAAGCGCGACGGGAAGTCCGTTTATCTTAAGGATGTCGCCAAAGTGGAGGACAGTTTCAAGGAAGTAACGATGAACGTGAGGATCAACCGGCATCCGGGCCTGATGATGATGGTGCAGAAGCAGACCGGCACCAATACGGTGGAGGTGGCCGCGCGGATAAAGAATAAATTAAAGGAATTCCAAAAGACGCTTCCCGCCGACGTAAAGATGTTCCTCATATTTGATACTTCGCAGGATATCATCAATTCTCTCCAGAACCTCAAGTCGGCGCTTTGGCTGGCCATTATCCTGGTCATACTGGTGGTATGGTTCTTCCTGCGGCAGTTTTTCGGCAGCCTCATCATCGCCTTGACATTGCCTTTTTCGCTGCTGATCGCCTTTATCTATCTCTTCTTGAGCGGAAAGACCATAAACGTCATCGGACTTTCTTCGCTGGCGATCGCCTGCGGTATGGTGGTGGATAACGCCATCGTGGTAGTGGACAACGTTTACCGCTCTTTGGAGAAAGGCCGCAGGCCTCAGGAGGCCGCGATATTCGGCGCTTCCGAAATGTTCCTCTCTATTGCCGCCTCTACCTTTACCACAGTGGTCGTATTTTTGCCGATGCTCTTTATCACCGGCGTCGTCGGCATCATGTTCGGGGAATTGGCCATGATCGTGACCGTAACGCTCCTGGCTTCTCTTTTTACCGCCGCCACGTTCTCGCCGATGCTTTGTTCAAAACTGCTGAGATTGAGGAAACAGAGCGGGGCGCTGGCCAAACTTTATGATTTTTCAGAGAGATTGTTCAAGTCATGGGAAGATTTTTACGGCCGCTGCCTTGCCTGGTGCCTCGGCCATAAAAAACTGGTGATCTTCGGTTTTCTGGCGGCCTTTATAACGAGCCTGTTTTCCACCCGTTTCATAGGCAATGAATTCATCCCCGAAGAGGACAGCGGCGACGTGCGCATTACCGTTCAGCTTGCTTTGGGCACGAGGTTTGAAGAAACGGATAAGGTAGCCGGCAGGATCGAGGATATTCTGGAAAAGAGCGTCCCCGAGGCGAAGTTTTTTTATGCCAGGGCCGGCACTACCACGGGCAGCGGCAGGGCAATGGGCGCGGGCGACTCCGGGCCGCACGTTGTGGTTTGCGGGGCAAAGCTGGTGCCGAAAACAGAAAGACGGCGTTCGGTATTTGAGGTCGGACAGAAGCTCAGGGAGGAGATCTGGCGCATTCCCGGGGTGTTAAAGGTCGATATCTCTACCGGCAACCCCCTCGGCAGGATGATCACCGGGGCAGGCGGGAAGGCGATACAGCTGGAGATCATCGGCCACTCTTTTGAAGATACCAACGCGTTGGCAGCGAAGATAAAAGGGGTTATGGAGAAGGTCCCCGGAGCTGTTGATACGAGCATCTCGCGGGATATAAGCCGCCCGGAGTTGAGGATCGAGGTGGACAGGGAAAAGGCGGCGGCACTGGGCCTTAATATGAACACGGTAGCAAGCAGCGTTAAGACATTTATTGAGGGCTCTACCGCCACAAAATACCGCGAGAAGGGCGAGACATACGATATTTATGTGCGGTTGGAGGAGTCGTCGCGCTCAAAAATAGAAGATATAGAGAACCTTTCGCTTGTCTCTCTGGTAACCGGCAAGCAGATACGCCTGTCTAATTTTGCCAGGGTCTACGAGACGGCCGGGCCCATCAATATCGAGCGCCAGAACCGCGAAAGAGTAGTCAGGGTAGAATGCAATACCTATAAACGCTCGGCGGGAAAAGTCATAGAAGACGTAAAGAAGGAATTGCGGAAGCTGATCCTGCCCGCCGACATAATGCTGAATTTCGGCGGGGAGGCAGAAGAGCAGAAGAAGGCGTTCCGTGACTTAACGTTCCTTTTGGCCCTGGGCCTTGTGCTTGTGTATATGATCATGGCCGCCCAGTTTGAGTCGTTATTAGACCCTTTCATCGTTATGTTTGCCGTGCCCTTTACCTTTACGGGAGTATTCCTGGCATTTCTTGTGACCGGGACGACATTAAGCGTGGTCACCTTTTTAGGCATCATTATGCTTATGGGCATCGTGGTTAATAACGCCATAGTGCTTATCAGCTACATAAATATTCTGCGCGCTAGGGGCCTTTCAATGCTTCAGGCGGTAACGCGGGGAGGCAGGGACCGCTTGAGGCCGGTTTTAATGACCACCATTACCACTCTGGCGGGGCTTATGCCGTTGGCTTTATCAAGAGGCGAGGGTTCTGAAACCTGGCAGCCGCTGGGGATCACGATGATCGGCGGCTTGACCGTGTCTACCCTGGTTACGATGCTGTTCGTTCCGACGTTGTATGCCATATTCGAAGCCAGGATCAGGAGAAATGGAGGCCATAAGAAGTGAGCCGGAAAATGGTGATGGTCATTTACAACGAAGCCATAGATGCCGAGGTAATGGAAACCTTGGAGGGCTGCGGCTTGAAGAATTATACTAAAGTAACCGGTGTTTTTGGCAGCGGCAGCAGTTCCGGCACGCATTTTGGGACTGATATCTGGCCGGGGAAGAACGATCTTTTGTATATCGCCTGTGAAGATCAGCAGGCTAAACAGCTACTTGACTGCATCAGGCAGCTGCGTAAAGAGTTGGGCCGCGAAGGTGTTAAGGCATTCCTCCTGCCTTTGGAAGACGCCACTTAATTCACGCCGTATCTTCAATTAAGCCAATCAGTTTTATCTCTAAAAAAACCTTGACATTCAGGGGATATTTTATATAATACAATTTAATTAGTAAAATTTTACTATATTATGAATATTACCGTATTACTGGAAAAGCAGGCAAAAGAGCGGCCTGATAAGCCGGCGCTTATCTTCCGCGACAGCTCTGTCAGCTTCAAGGACTTGCGCGATAACTCCTTTAAGCTCGCCAACTTCCTCATTGAGCAGGGCATTCAAAAAGGGGATAAGGTGGCCGTGTTCCTTCCCAATATCCCCCAGTATATCTACAGTTATTTTGCCGTATTCAGCGCAGGCGCGGTGTGCGTGCCCCTGGATTTTATGTTAACGCAGGAAGAGATCGTTAATTTCATCAATCACAGCGACGCGAAACTCCTGATCGCCCAGCCCAAAAAAGACATAGACGCGCAATCCATCCAAACCCGCTGCCTCCGCCTGAAACAGGTCGTCATACTTAACGATAACATAGGGGCAAGTTCCGCGAGGCCAGATATAGAAATCAATGAACAAGATATCTCTTCCATTTTTTATACCTCCGGCTCAACCGGCCATCCCAAGGGAGTGGTCTTGACGCATAAGCATTTTGACAGCCCGGTAAAGACAATAGAGCATTTTTTGGGCGCCTCTTGCGATGACATATATTTATGCGGCGGAGTGCCGTTCTCGCATCTTGGCGGCTTTGATTACGCCCTGTTTATGCTGTATTTTGGCTCAACCCTGGTGTTGATGGAAAGATTCCATCCTTTGGAGTTCCTGAGGAATACGGAAAAGCATAAAGTAACCATCTTTTGCATCGTCCCGGCGATGTATGTGGCGATCTTATCGTTAAAGGAATACGATAAATTTGATTTTTCTCATTTGAAATATGCCGTTGTCTTCGGCGCGCCTTCCTCGCCGGAATTGTTAAACAGGTTTCACAAGGCATACCCTAACGCCTGTCTGCTTAACGGCTGGGGCCTGACCGAGACCGCCGCTCCTAACGCCTATTCGCCCAAGGATATCAATAAATTATCCAGTATAGGAAAATTAGATTTTGAAATAGAGGCAAAGATCGTGGATGGCGAGCTTTGGATCAGGGGCGACGCGGTGATGAAGGAATATTATAAAGAGCCGCAGCTGACCCGCGAGGTCCTTAGCGAAGACGGATGGTTTAAGACCGGGGATATTGTCAGGCAGGATGAGGAAGGTCTATATTATATAATCGGCCGCAAGAAAGAGATGATCAAGGTAAGCGGCGAGATCGTTTATTCGCCTGAAGTTGAAGCAGCGCTTATGCGGCATCCGCTGGTTAAAGAGGCGGCTGTGATAGGCGTGGCCGATGAATTAAGGGGAGAGGCAGTGGCGGCGTTCATTGTGGCAAAGGACGGGGCGGAATTAAAAGAGGCGGATATCAGGCAGTTCTCCCGCCAGCATCTGGCGCACTTCAAGATCCCGCATCATATAAATTTCGTGGACTCGCTGCCTAAGAATAGAACGGGCAAAGTGGATAAGGAAGCATTGAGGAAATAAGGAGACGATTATGCAAATGCAAAAAGAGGTTCATTTGACGGGCAGGGATTTGACGCAGATGGTGCAGTTACGGCCGCAGGATGTGGGTAAATACGCGATCGTGCCCGGGCCCAGGGACAGGTTAGAGGTCCTGATAAAGAAATTAGAAAGCCCGATAAGGAATTTTTCCTTTATGGAATATACGATGTATACCGGCGCGATTGACGGCATAAGGGTGAGCGCCATAAACGGCGGAAGGTTTTCAGCGGATACGGCGATCACCTCCGAGGTAATGTGCAACGCCGAAATACAGAACATTATCCGTATCGGCACCTGCGGAGCGCTTGACGAGAATATCAAAGTAGGGGATTTGATCGTGGTGGATAAGGTGCTGCGCGGGGACGGGGTGACGCCGTATTATGTGGATGAGGGTTTTGAGACGCTTGCCGATAAGAAGATCGCTGATACTTTATACGAAGTCGCCAAAGGCATGGGTGTCAATATCCATCGCGGCACCTGCTGGACAACCGACGCGCTCCTGCGGGAGACCAGAGAGATCGTTGAGGCAAAGAGAAAGCAGGGCGCGATTGCCGTGGATATGGTCTCATCCGCGCTTTTAACGATTGCGCAGACATATAAGATCAAGGCCGGCTCAATTTTATCGGTCAGCGACAACGTGATTACCGGCGAAATGGGCTTTATGAACCCGCTTTATTATATGGCAGAATCAAAGCTGATCGAGATCGCCCTGGCAACTGTGAAGAAGTTAGAGGGGAAATAGCCTAATCTATGAACCCGCTGGCTTCCTCGCTCATATCGGTTTTGCCCCTAATGGCATTCAAAGAGGGCCGGCAAAGGTCTCTCGCAGCTCGGTGCTTGCGGAACTCGCAGTATTTGCGCTATACGCAAATACTGCTCAGACAGTCCTCGCACTTTGGGCCTTATAGGCCACAAAGTTCCCTCGCTGCTCGAGCTGCTTTGCCTAAAACCTCAAATTCGCTCGAAAGCCAGCGGGTTCATTTACGAGTGTACTCCATTTTCTGGAGGAATTATGTTTGATAAAGCATATTGGAAACAAATTTTAATGAAGCATTTTGTTCAGATATTTATTGGTTTGGTCTTTTATTTTTATTATGCGGGATATCTAGCTTCCCTTAAAATTTTAAATGGTATTTATCATGGTTATGTTTTTAAGGAACCGATTTTGTCCATGAATGTTTTTTATGGCATAGTTAGCTTCCTCCTCTTTTTTATATTAATAAATCTTAATATTTGTCTACACGAATTCATCAGATTTCTAGATAAAATGATATACTCTTTATTTAAAAAATTGACAATTACCATATTAGCTCAGGTAGTTAACGTATTAATTGTTGTATTTTTAGCAATGTTAATAATTCGTCTTTTGTCTGGAATTTTTGTCGACTCATTAAGTGTTTGGACCATTGTGTTAGTTTTCCTTATTTTTCTTACCAATATAATATGGACATTAGCGCATCTGCCATCATCTCCTATATTAAAATACATTAAGAATAGAAGTTTTTATGCTCTAATTACAATTCCATTAGTTGTCTTTCTTATTGTATTCCCAATATGCGTTGCTGATCTGTGGGTATTAATGGGAATGTGTTCGGAGGATATTTTGAAGGATCAAGATTCAGAAGTATTGACCGCAATACCACTGAATTTAGCGAATGAAAAGAAAACCCCATTCGGATATCTGAATAAACTTAAAGGATTTCAAACATTAAAGACGGGAACCATATTTTTAGATTCGGAAACCAAACAATTATTCAAGATAAGGAGTCAAGATGTGCTTAGAGTAATAACTCCTTTTGATGCGCAGAATCAGAAGAGAGTGGAAAATAGTGCCCGTTCCTCTAAGCAACCTACTATAGAAAAGTAAACATTTAGGGCAAGGGGTGAGGGTATCGTAGCGGGTGACCCGCCACAAAGTTTGGCGGAACAAGAAACTGTTTCGGAGCTGAAGAGGAAAGTGGGTAGTTGTATTGTGGGCGAGGGGGCATTTTTCACTAATAAAGGAGGTGGTTTGGCGTGACAAAATTGCAGAAAATAGGGGATGTCATTTCCAAGCACAAGCCGGTTTTATACAGCAAATTTAAAGTAAAGGAATTGGCCGTCTTCGGCTCATATGTCAGAGGAGAAAACAAGAAAACCAGCGATCTGGACATGCTGGTTGAATTCTCCGGCCCCGTGGGATTTCTGGCGTTTATGGAATTAGAGGAATATTTAAGACATTTACTGAAGGTCAGGAAGATTGATCTGGTATCCAAAAAGGCCCTGAAGCCGATTATGGGCAGGAGCATACTGAAAGAGGCGGTGCCGCTATGGTAAAAAGGGATTATCGTGATTATGTGCAGGACATTGTTGATTGCATAAGCGAGATTTATGATTTTGTGGGTGAGATGAGTTTAGCGCAGTTCAAAAAGGACAAGAAAACTCAAAACGCAGTTTTAAGAAGCGTTGAGGTGATGGGCGAGGCGGCAAAAAATATTCCGGCGGCCATAAAAGAGAAACATCCCGGTGTACCATGGAAGGCAATGGCGGGCATGCGCGATAAGCTTATCCATGAATATTCTGGTGTTGATCTCGAGATAGTCTGGAATTTAATAAAGCAGGAGTTGCCCGAAGTCAGGCCTCTGGTATTAAAGGTAAGGAAGTCGCTGAATAATCATAAATAATAAACTGCTTCGGAGTTAATTATGACATTTTCACCATTATTTTGGCCGATAGAATTGAAGGGTGACACGATCTATGTGCTTGATGAGACAGCGCTGCCGCAGAAACTCACATATATAAAGGTAAGGACATACCAGCAGGCGGCAAGGGCGATCAAGGCAATGAAGACGCGCGCCTTTGGCCAGGTGATCC
The DNA here is from genome assembly GCA_028707125.1 of Candidatus Omnitrophota bacterium. NCBI lineage: Bacteria > Pseudomonadati > Candidatus Omnitrophota > Candidatus Omnitrophota bacterium. The sequence continues at coordinate 51,890 of JAQTUX010000001.1, read as the reverse complement.
TGGTTTTCTATACTTTTCTGCTGGTTTTGAGGCAGAACAGGGGCGGTAAAAATACAGGCAAAGTTCTCAAGAAGGTAGCTGATACGCTTAATGCCACTCGTCCTACATTGCCGTTCAAATTCCTTACTGATATGGTCCTTGGCTGGCAGGCGCAAGGAAAAGATTTAGAAAAGATGATCCATGGATTTTTAGAGATGTTGAGGCATAAGCGGATTAAGCGGGCAGAGGAAGTGGCTGATCATCTAAAAGACGGCGACAGCATACTTACCCATTGCAATGTCAGCGGTGAACTGCCGCTTATCGCGCAGTTCTGCCGGAAGCAGGGCAAGAAAATAGGGTTTTACGCCACAGAGACCCGTCCCTATTTTCAGGGCAGCCGCCTTACCGCCTGGGAATTACAGCGCGCAAAGGTTCCCGTAACCCTGATAACCGATAATATGACAGCCAGCGTCATATCCCAGGGAAAGGTGAATAAGGTTATTGTGGGATGCGACCAGCTGGCGCGAAACGGCGACGTCGCCAACAAGATCGGCACTTATCAGATCGCGGTATTGGCAAGGCATTTTAAGATACCTTTTTATGTTTTATGCCCGCCTGCCTCAAAGGCGAAAACAGGCAAGGACATCAAAATAGAGGTCCGCCCTGAAAAAGAGATGCTGGAATATAAGGGGTTGCGGCTCGCCCCTTACGGCGTAAAAGGATATTATCCGGCGTTTGATATTACGCCCGATAAATTCATCAGTAAACATTTTATTCTGGAGATCGGCAGATGATATTCGGCAAAGACAAGGCCTTAAGGGATGAGATGATCAATATCGGAAAGAAATTATCCGCTTTGCGCCTTGTGGCCGCGCGCGGCGGTAATTTGAGCTGCCGCATAGACGATAACAATATACTTATCACTGCCAGCGGAACATGCCTGGGCAATTTAACCGCCGAAGATATCATTAAAGTGGATTTGAGCAGGCCCCAAGAAGCAAAAAACCTGTCTTCGGAGTTTCCTTTGCACCAGTCCATTTATAAGAATTTTCCCTGCAAAGCGGTGATCCATTGCCATCCGCCGCTCGCCAACGCCTACTTTGCCGTGTATCCGGAACTGAAGACCCTGACCTTTGAGACCAGGCTCTATCTGGGCAACATTAGCGCTGTGTCGCAGGATACCCCTTCCATCACAAAACCGGAACTGGTGATCGAGGCCCTGAAAAACAGCAATATAGCGTTTATCAGGAATCACGGCGTGGTCTCTATGGCGGACAAATTCATAGACGCGTTGTATCTTATTGAGGAATTGGAAGAGGCGGTAAAGACCGCTTCTGTGGCGCGGCTGTTTAAGAAGGATATACTGGATGATCTGGATAAGGCGCTTAAAGAAAACCTGGCTTCTGATAAGTCGTATTTGATGTTTTCCCCGGAGCATATCCAGGCGATCGTGGACCTGGTGAATAAGGACGAGTTTATCGCGAAGAAAGGCGGGGAATTGGACCTGACCTTGAAACTGGCGATCAAGATGGACGGGCATAATAAGGCATATAAATTCAATTTTGAGAAGGGAAGGATAGCAAAGCTGGAATTTGATGATGAGGCGCCTTTTATCATATCGGCTCCGGCAGATGTCTGGCAGTCGGTATTTTTAGGTAAGATCGAGCCGTTTGTGGCTACTATGCAGGGTAAAATGAAGTTGAAAGGCGAATTAGGTAAACTTTCCCGCTGGTATGTGCCGTTTGGCCGGCTGTTTGAATTATTTAAGCAGGTGAAAATACGCTAATTGCCGCTAATTTGTAAAAAGCTAATTACCGCTAATGAACGTTAATAAAAAAAGAGAAATAATTAATCCTTGTAACGAAAAAGTGATCGCGCAGGTGCCGGAAGCCGCGCTCGATGACCTGGAGCGGGCTGTTTCATCGGCAAGAAATGCCTTTGATAACGGGCCCTGGCCGAAGATGTCTCCAAAGGAGCGCGCCGCCTGTCTTTTCAAGATCGCGGAAGGCATAAGAGAAAATGCCTCCAAGTTAATTGAGATTGAGTCATTGAATACCGGCAAGCCGATAAAGGAAACCACCTTTATGGACATCCCGTCGGCAGCGCAGGTGTTTGAGGACGCTGCCAATTTATCACAGGAATGGCTTAAGGATGAAGAAATAAAACTGCCGGCAGAGGCAAGAAGCGCGCTTACGCGCCAGCCAATAGGCGTAGTTGGTTTGATCGTCCCCTGGAATTATCCGTTGTTGATCGCCTGCTGGAAGACGGCCTTCGCCCTTGCCGCGGGCAATACTATAGTGCTTAAGCCGGCGAGCTTAACGCCTTTAAGCGCGCTGGAACTCGGCCGTATTATAGAGGCGGCAGGCCTGCCTAAAGGCGTCTTTAACATCGTTACCGGCGCGGGCAGCACTGTCGGCGCGGCATTGGCCGCGCATAAAGCTGTGGACATGATCTCTTTTACCGGCAGCAATGAGGTTGGCAAAGAAATAATGAAATTGGCTTCAGCCAATACCAAGAAACTGGTTATGGAGTTAGGGGGAAAGTCAGCGGCAGTGGTATTGGATGATTGTGATATAGAAACCGTTTCCAGCGGCCTGCTTTGCGGTATATTTTTAAATCAGGGGCAGATGTGCACGGCAATGTCGCGGCTTTTAATTGATAAGAAGATCGCGGATAAATTCTTAGATGCCTTTGTGAGCAAGGCAAAGGCGTTAAAATTAGGCGACGGCCTTGATCCTGAAACCCAGATGGGGCCGTTGATAAGCAAGGAACAGAGAAAAAAAGTTATGTCCTTCGTTGAGCGGGCTGAAAAACAGGGAGCCCATCTTGTTTGCGGAGGCAAGATACCCGCGGATCTGAAACAGGGATTTTTCTTTGAGCCGACGGTGTTTGCCGATGTCAGGCCGGAAATGGACATATTCCAGGAAGAGGTGTTCGGCCCGGTTACAGGCGTATCCACGTTTTCTTCTCTTGATGAAGCAGCGGGCCTGGCTAACAACTCTGCTTTTGGTTTGGCTGCCAGCATATGGGCCAGGGATTTAACAAAGGCGCAAAGATTAGCCGGTCAGATCAACGCCGGCACGGTCTGGATTAATACATACGGCATGTTTTATCCTCAGGCGCCTTACGGCGGGTTCAAGCAGAGCGGCTTCGGAAAAGAGCTGGGCAGGGAGGGGCTGTTGGAATATACGAACCTGAAGCATATTAATACGGATCTGTCAGGCAGGCCTTTGGTGGCAAATTGGTTCAGCGTTTAAGGAGGGTTTATGGCTGATAAGCTGGTTTGGGAAAAAGGCATAGAAGATAAATTCAGGCAGATCATCAATAAGATATCCCTGTTCCACAGGAGCATTGCCGAAGGATCCATCAGGGAAAGCGCGCAACTTTACGCTACGGAGCGCGGCAGCGCGCTGATAGAGGAGGTTGATGTGGTCAAGGCGATGTTTATGGGCGTGCCGGCGGCGTTTGCCGCCCCGATGAAGAAGATACTTGATGCGGTAGGCATTGATTACGCTAAATATGGTTTCGGCAAATAAATATTATTCCAATTATCACGCCAGGATAATTGAGGCGGGGATTGAAGGGCTGTTCCTTGAAATAGTCAGGTGGGGAGAGGCCGGATGGTGGCCTGAGAATTCCTTGATGAGGTTCAGCAAAACCACGGACGGCCCTGTTCGAGAAGGCAGCGAGTATATACAGAAGGTAGCGCTTCCGTTCGGCCCGTCGTGGAAAGCAGCGGTCTCTGAGATCAAGCAAGGCGAAAGCATAACGCGCAAATTTAAAGACGGATTTTTAGAGGGCATGGAAACAGTTTCTTTAAAGCAGATGTGCTGCCATAAGGTAAAGGTGGAATACGAGATGCTGTTTAAGGTCAGGGGATGGGCCAATAAGATCTTATGGAAACTTGTCTTTCGCGGATTACACGACAGGAATCTGGAAAACATTTTAGATAATCTTAAGGCGTATAGCGAGAAGAGATGAAAATAGCCGTAATAGGGGCAGGAGCGATCGGCGGGCTGGTTGCCGCCTATCTTAAGCAGAAGGGCAAAGACGTCTGTTTGATCGGACGGGCTGACCAGGTTGAGGCGATCAAGAATGGCGGCCTGAAGGTAAGCGGCGCGCGCGGAGACCTACGGATCGATCTTGATGCAGGCACACGCCTTGGCAGCCGCGCGGACCTGATCATCCTTGCCACAAAGACGCAGGATATAGAAGAGGCATATAGCCAGAACAAAGATTATTTCAGAGACACAACCGTTCTGACTACGCAAAACGGCGTAAAGGCGGACGAAATTATTTCGGGGTTCATCGGCCGGGATAACATCATATCAAGCATAGTTATGTTCGGAGCGACATATCTTAAAGCCGGCGCGATCGTGCATAATTTTGAAGGCAAGTGGATAGTTGGTAAACCCTATGGCGCCAACGGCACAATAGTACAGACAATAACCGATGAGCTGTCTTCTGCTTTTGAGATTGTTCAGAGCAGCGATATTGTGGCGCAGAAGTGGACAAAATTATTCGTGAATCTCAACAATTGCGTTCCCGCGCTCTGCGGCCTGAGTATGCAGGAGGTGTTTTCCGATATTGAGATGTGTAAGCTCGCGCTGGCGCTTCAGAAAGAAGCGTTTGAGGCAGTTGACAGGGCAGGCATAAAACCTGGCGCGCTGCCTGGTTTTGATATTGACAAGGCGCGCGGCCTCGCGTTTATGCCTGTTGATAAGGCAGCCGCGATATTTTCCGGCATTATGACCAAATTGAGCAGTGAGCCGCTCCATGGCTCAATATTGCAGAGCATTAAACGGGGCAGGCCGTCTGAAATTGACTATATCAACGGCCAGATAGCGGACGTAGCAGAGAAAACCGGCGTTCCCGCGCCGCTGAATAAAAAATTAGTTGAACTTGTGCATAGGGTAGAGAAGACAGGCGGATTTCTCACCAAAGAGCAGATCAAGGAGAAGATATGGAAAGCAGGGTAAAGTTTCCCAAGTTAAGATTGACCGTTACCAAACAAGGCGGGTATTGTTACCATAATTATAAGGTCGGCGACCAGCTGATACTTGATGATTTCACGCATCCGCCCAAGCATTTTTGCCTGGGGATGGCGCATTCGGTGTTCGCGCCCTGCTACGCCTTGACTTTTGGCGCTAAATTCCCTTTTGAGCAGAACCAACGTTCTATGCATACGACCTGCCCCGACGGCGGGAAACTGGAGTTTTTTACCGAGGTCCTTGATGACGCGGGCAAGGTTGAGGTTGTGCCTAAGAATCCCGATCACAAAGGCCCCAGCCCCAGGAAAATGATAATCAGCGTGGAGGAGGTCACCGGCAAATGCTTCTATGGTTATAAGGCGGGAGATAAATGGGAGACCACGGGCCTGCGCACCATTCCGAATTTCTGCGGGGCGGCGTTCCATACCCTGTTTCCCGTTTTGTTCGCGCTTAATTTCGGGGCAAAATTTTCCTTTATGGAAGATGAGAACTCTTTGAACACCATTACCTGCCCTGACGGAGGCAATGTCAGGTTCAGGGCAACCAGAGTGGAGTAGGCAGACATGAAGAATAGGCGCGTAGTTGTTACAGGCATCGGCTGCATATCACCCAACGGCATAGGCAAGGACGGGGTCTGGCAGGGTATGTCGCGGGGAAAGTCCGCCGTGAGAAAGGTGGACATGTTTGACGTCTCAATGTTCCATTCCCGGATCGCGGCATATTGCTACGAATTTGACCCCGTAAAGCTGGGGTTGACCAGGCAGGAGGCGGCGAGGATGGACCGCTACGTGCAGTTCGGCGTAACCTGCGCCAAAATGGCGGTTGAGGATTCAGAACTGGACTTTAAGAAAGAAAATCTTGAGCAGATAGGCGTGGTTCTGGCAAACGCCATCTGCGGCACCAAATATATGGAAGAGGAGTTCCTGCGCGTGACAAACCACGGCAAAGAGCCGATCGACCCTGCCAAGGCAAGCGACGTTCTCTACGACGCGGCGATGTTCAATACGCCTTCAAGCGAGATATCGGCGCGCTATCATCTGAACGGCTTGTGTGAAACCCTTTCTACCGGCTGCACCGCCGGCACGGACGCGGTGGGTTTTGCCTTTGAGGCGATAAGGGACGGCGAAGCGGATGTCTTGATCGCCGGCGCGGCAGAGGCGCCGCTTACCCCTATTACGTTCGGGGCCTTTGACGTGGTCAGCGTATTGTCCAACCGCAATGACCAGCCGGAAAAGGCGTCGCGGCCGTTTGATAACAAGCGCGACGGGTTCGTGCTTTCAGAGGGCGCCGGGGTTTTGATACTGGAAGAACTGGAACACGCCAAAAACCGCGGGGCACATATATACTGCGAGATCACGGGATTCGGCTCAAGCTGCAACGCCTTTCATATGACCGACCTGCCCCAAGACGGGGAGGCGATGTCTACTTGCATAAAGATGGCGCTGAAGGACGCGAAGGTCAAGCCGCGGGAGATCGACTACATAAACGCCCACGGCTCATCCACAAGGATGAACGATATCTTTGAGACCGGAGCCTACAAGACGATATTCGGCGATTACGCGTATAAACTTCCCATCAGTTCGTTCAAATCGATGATCGGGCATCCTCTGGCGGCGGCCAACGCCGTGGAGTTGACGGTATGCGCGCAGATATTTGAAAAGAATATCCTGCCTCCGACGATAAATCAGGAGGAGCCGGACCCGCAGTGCGACCTGAATTATATTCCCAATAAGGCGATGGAAAAAAGGGTGGATACTATTTTAAAAACCGCAAGCGGCTTTTCCGGCATACATTCTTCGCTTGTGTTAAAAAGATGGAGTAAATGATGAAGAGGATAGTGGTTACAGGCATAGGTATTGTCGCGCCCGCAGGCACGGGCAAGCGGCCTTTCTGGGCGAATATCAAGAACGGCCGTTCATTCGTGCGCGCCATCACCAGGTTTGACGCCTCAAAATATCCCTCGCGTATCGCCGGGCAGATCGAAGACCTGGATGCCTATTCTCATCTATCGGAACGCCTGCTGAAAAAAATAGACACCTTTTCCCATCTTGCCCTGATCGCCTCAGAACAGGCGCTTCAGGACGCGAAGATAGACGTGCAAAAGGAAAACCCCAATAATATAGGGATATTCATGGGCAACGCCATCGGCGGCTGGCTTTACGCCGAAACAGAGCTGCGCGATCTGTATATGGAGGGCCGCGAAGGCGTCAGCCCGTATATGGCATCTGCCTGGTTCCCTGCCGCGCCGCAGGGGCAGGTTTCCATCTATTACGGCATAAAGGGGTTTTCCAAGACGGTCGTCTCTGACCGCGCCTCCTCCCTCATGGCCATCGGCTATGCCAAAAAGACGCTGGAAAAAGACCGGCTGGATTTTATCCTCGCCGGAGGAATGGAGGCGCCGGTTACGCCTTACGCGCTGTTATGCTGCAACAGCTACGGCGCCTTAAGCGCGAATAACGCCGATCCGCAGGCGGCATACAGGCCGTTTGATGAAAAGCGGGACGGTTTTGTCATAGGCGAGGGCGCCGGCATTATGATCATGGAAAGCGAAGAGCGCGCCAGAAAAAGAGGAGCGCATATCAGCGCGTATGTGTCCGGATACGGGGCGACCTGCGACGGGGTAGACAGGATAAAGGCGGACGCCTCAGGCAGGCAGCTTGCGCGCGCCATAAAGATAGCGCTTCAAGGCGCCGGCATCAAGCCGCGGGAAATAGATTACATTTGCCTTGACGGAGCGGCTACTGTTGACGGCGACACAAGCGAGATCAATGCCATAAAGGATGTATTCGCCGAGAAAGCGGCAACCATTCCGGTAAGCGCGCCAAAGACCATGCTGGGTAATCTTCTGGGCGCCTCCGGCGCGGTTGACATTATAATCACCATACTGGCCATGGAAAACAGCATGCTTCCTCCGATGGTAAACCTGAAGGAGCCGGTTAAGGGAGCGGACCTGAATTTTATCAGAGATAAAGGCGTTGCCCGGGAGATCAATAACGCCCTGGTTATTTCCCGCGGCAGGGGCGGCATCAACTCGGCATTGATATTAAAGAAGGCATAGGAGGGTATCTATGGAGATTGAGACGCAAGTAAAAGACATGATAGTAAAATTGCTGGGGCTCAGGAACGCCAATATTGACACAGGCGCGAAACTTTACGAAGGCATCGGAGTTGACTCAACCGAAATGGTGGAGATACGTATTGCTTTAGAGAAGGAGTTTGGTGTAAAATTGGATGAGAAGGAGATCAGCAAATTCCAGTCCATCAAGGACATCGCCGCCATAATTGGCTCAAAAAAGGCATAGGCAATGAACATAATAGATTTAAGCATATCCATTGACGACAGCGCTCCCGAGGTCCATCCTTTCTGGATCGAGCGGCTGGGGCATAAGCCCGGGGTGCGCCATCTTAACTGGGTAATGATGAAAAGGACGCTTAAGGGCCGTCTGGATTTTCTTTTCGGCAAAAGGGTCATAAAGCCATCAGACCTGCCTGATGGAGAATTCCTCTCGCTTGAGACAGTGCATTCTCCGGTGCATATCGGCACGCACATTGATTACTCGTTCCATTACGGCAGCCAGTCGCAGGGAAGGCCGTCAAAGACAATAAATGAGCTTCCTTTGGAATGGTGCCTTTCCGACGGGGTGGTCCTGGATTTCACCGACAAGAAACCGGGAGAGGTCATATCCAAGAACGACGCGCGTTTTGCCCTGGAAAAGATAAATTATCAACTTAAGTCCGGCGATATCGTATTGCTGCATACGGGGGCGGATAAATTTTTCGGCTCAAAAGAATATTTGACGAATTATCCCGGAGTAGATCCCGCGGCCATAGGGTATTTATTGGACGCGGGAGTGAAGATAGTGGGCATCGACACTTTGGGCTTTGACCGGCCGTATAAATTCATGATGGCTGATTTTACGCGCACCCATGACGCGAGGCATTTATGGCCGGCGCACTTTTTCGGCAGAAAACGGGAATACGCGCACATTGAGCGGCTGGCCAATTTGGATGAATTGCCGGCGTCGGGTTTTAAGGTGGCGTGTTTTCCGGTTAAGATCAAAGACGCCGGCGCTGCCTGGGCGCGCGTCGTAGCGATATTATAAAACATAGGAGGACAATTATGGGGCATACATGCAATTCGATCGTGATCAACGCGCCTTATGACAGGATATTCGAGATCTCCAACGACATTGAACGCTGGACAGAGCTGTTTGGAGGAGAATACAAGAAGGCAGAGGTGCTCAAAAGAGAAGGCAATAAGATCACCTTCCGGCTTACCGATGACGAAGGCAAGTCCTGGCAGTCCTGGCGGCTGTTGTTCAAAGATGAATACTTTACCTATTCCGAGAGAGAAGAGCCGAAATTCCCTTTTAAATATATGAAGATCGTCTGGCTTTATACGCCGAAGCAGGCAGGCACCCTGCTGACCTGGATACAGCATTTTGAGATGGACGATAAGGCGAAGTTCAACGATGAGCAGGTGGAGGGCTTTATTAATAAGCATTCCAAAGATAACCTGCTGATATTTAAAGATGTCATAGAAAAGGAAGCCAAAGTCAGGAGATGAATATGAGCGCAGAGTTGAAAGGAAAGACAGCCATAGTTACCGGCTCAAGCCGCGGCATAGGTAAGGCACTGGCCTCAACCGCGGCAAGTTTAGGCGTTAATTTAGCCCTCGCCGCCCGCGGAGAGGGGCCGCTTAAGGAAACCGCCGCGGAACTGGCGAAGAAATACAAGGTAGAGGTCCTGGCCGTGCCTTGCGATGTGACTAAATTAGAGGACCTGGAAAATCTGGTGAACAAGACAAAAGAGAAATTCGGCAAGATAGATATCCTGATAAACAACGCCGGGGTTTCCAGCCAATACCCCTTTGAAAAACAGCCCTTTGAGGACTTTGAGCGCCTGGTGCACACGAATTATTTAGGTTATGTACGGATGATCCGTTTAGTTATCAACGATATGATTAAAAATAAATCCGGCGCCATCATTAACATGGTATCCGGCTCAACGCTCTGCGACCCTTTGCCGAGGAACTTTCTGGTTTATAGTTCGCTTAAGGTAGGCCTGCGCGCGTTCTCCAAGGGGTTATTCTGGGAGCTGCGCGACCACGGCATCAAGATAACCTCAATACTGCCGGGCGTGACCGACACAGACCTTACCGGTAAACTGAAAGAGGTGACCGCCAATACCTCGCGGCTTATGACTACCGAAGCCATAGAAAACGCGGTGAGGTTTGCGCTGACTGTGCCGGCAAACGTCTGTCCGCTGGAGATCGCGGTGATAAACCAGCAGACGCCCTGGACCGCTCCGGTGATACCGTTTAAGCAGGAGCATCCCGATAAATGAGCATAAACGATGGCCACTCGCACTGGCTGCCGAAAGAGATAGTAGAGAACGCCTCGTTCTTTCATCCTGCCTGGTCAGACATCGGGACGCAGATCAAGGCGATGGGCGCAGCCGGCATAGAAAAGGCGTTGCTTACCTATCCTACCACGGACGCGCACCTGCATACGGAAGGCGGCTGGCAGGGTATAGCCGCTATTTTTAATAACGGCGTATCGGATATAGTAAAGAAATATCCGGACAGGTTTATCGGCTCATTTATCCTGCCTTTCGGCGAGCCGGAGTTGATGCTTAAGGAATGCAGGCGCGCGTATAAGGAACTGGGCCTGAAGGCCCTGTCTCTTGCCTCCAGTTATAACGGCGCTTATCTGGATGAGGAGATATTCTTTGGCGTGTATGAGTTTTGCCGGAAGAACAGGATACCCATCTTTGTGCATTCACAGATCATAGAGCCCATCGGCTCAGAGCGCGTTAACGACCCGCTGCTTGGCCCTGTTATTGAATATGTTTTTGACCTGACAATGTGCGCGGGTAAACTTATGATGTCCGGGGTATTTACAAAATTCCCCGACTTGAAATTCGTATTTGCCCATTTTGGCGGGGTGCTGCCGTTTATCAAGGAGAGGTTTGATACGACCTACAATATGCTGCGCGGGATTAATCTCGTTAAGGATTTAGGCGGGATGCCTTCTGAGATATTGAGCAGGATTTATATTGATACATCCGGCTGCAAGTCGGCCTCTGTTTTACAATGCGCCTTAGAAATGTCAGGCAGCGCTCGTATGCTTTTCGGCTCTGACTGGCCGGCGAACAGGGCCCTGCAGGGCTCTATTGATGTTGTTCGAAATTCAGGATTACAAGAAGAAGAAAAAGAGAAGGTTTTGTCCAAAAATTTTTCGGATATATTGAACCTTAAATAGGGAGGAGGATCAAGAATATGAAAATATTATTCGTTATGCCGAAGGTCGGGGCATGGGCAACGCACGGGATCCACAGGTCGCCGAATCAACTCTACGCGCATTGGGCCAGTTTCGCGCGTGAGCGCGGATACAGCGATGTCGCGGTTATTGACGGCAGGGCCCTGGAAATACCCATGGACCAGTTGATCGAACAGGTGAAGGCCAAGAAACCCGATGTTGTGGTCATGGGCGAACAGATACATGGCTATGGCGGCTACGGCGTTTTACGCCACTTCAAAGAAGCAGCCCAAAGAATAAAGGCCGCGCTCCCCGATGTAAAGATAATATTGGGTGGATTATGGTATTCGGCTATGCCTGTTCCCACGCTTGAGGAGAATTCCGCCGTGGATTTTGTGGTTATGGGTGAAGAGGAGTCGTTCGCGGATCTGCTCGAAGCTATAGATAAGAAAAAAGATCCGTCAGGCGTGGGCGGGGTCACCTCGCGTATTAACGGCAAGATCGTAATGGGCCCGCATAAGGCGCTGATGGCTGACCTGGATAAGCTGCCGCTTCCGGCATACGATCTGTTCCCCATGGATAAATACGTGGGCCACACCCACTGGAAGCCGTTTGTCGATATGATCACTTCGCGGGGATGCCCTTCTGCCTGTACTTTCTGCTATGAATGGGACCAGTTCGACCCGCGCTCGCCGTCTGATTTCCTGAAATGGCGCGCCAAGAGCCCGGAGAGGGTCATTGAAGAGCTGGAGGTTTTGCACAAAGAATACGGCGTTAAAGTCGTGGTCATACAGGACGATAATTTTAATGTTGACCCCGCGCGCGTAAAAAGGTTCTGTGAATTAAAGAAGAAAAAGAACATACCGATTAAATGGGTCTCTTTAGGCAGGGCTGTTGATTGGGTGAATTGCGAATCTATCCTTCCTTTGATGAAAGAGACGGGCCTGTTTATGGGCGTATTCGGGATAGAGGTTACCACGCAGGAAGAGCTCAAGAGGATCGCTAAAGGCACGACGATAGATCAGATCAAAAAGACCATTGAGATACTGCGCAAGAACGATATCGCGATCGTCGCCGATATCATGATGGGGTTTGACTATGACACGGAGGCGATAATCAAGCAAAGGTATGAATTTACCGACGAAGTTGACCCGGATGTCTTATGGGTCGGATATGTCACCCCCGCTCCGAATTCTCCGATGTGGAAGATAGCGTTAAAGAAAAACTGGATAGACCCCAGGAAGGTGGACTTCAGCACCTGGGATTTCCTTCATCCGGTCATTCCCACAGACCACCTTTCTATTGAAGAGTTGGGCCGTTTGGGTTCTTGGTGCATGCGCGAGTTCTTCTCCAAACCCGGGCGCATTAACCGTATCATGGAGAGCAATTTTGATATACTCGCCAAGTTGTGTTTCCAGGACGTTATGGCGGGGGTCGGTAAATGGGAGGCAGGGGCGACAAAAGGAGAGGTGCATATTTAGCAAAATATTGCTATAATAGTGGCCGGGCTAAAGGATGAGCATGGCAAAAAAACATAGATTGTTGGGCGGGGCAGTGATCGGGCTTATTCTGGTATGTCTGCTTTTGATCTCCGTGCTCCCCGAGTATTTCCGGCAGGACTACGCGAATATTAATTCGCGGGGAAAGAATATCATCTGTTTCGGGGACAGCATAACCTTTGGCTTCGGTGCGCCGGCAGGGCAAAGTTACCCGGATTTCCTCTCCCAGAAAATAGACATACCGGTGCTCAATGCCGGAGTTGAGGGGGATACGTCCACCCAGGCGATGTTCCGGATCTATTCCGATGTGCTCAGCCGCGACCCGCTGCTTGTGATCATAGAATTCGGCGGCAATGATTTCTTAAGAAGCGTGCCGCCCGAAAATACGGTCGCCAATATAGAAAATATGGTAAAGGCGGTAAACGGCGCCGGCGCGATGGTGGCGCTGGTAGAATTGAGCACAAGGAACATTATGAAGAGGCATTCGCAGGAAATAAGGCAGCTTGCCAGGAAGCATAATTGCATACTTATATCCGCTATCTTAGACAAGATAATCGCCGATCCGTCTTTGAAAAGCGATTTTGTCCATCCCAACGCCCAGGGGTATAAGGCGATAGCTGAGCGCGTCTACCGCGGCATAAGGCCGGTGTTGAACAGGAACATAATTTTGAGGGAGCAGCCGGGCTTAACGAAGTAAACTAAGAAAGGAGCAATCAAGATGTCAATAGGAGTCGGAAAGACCAAACATTCACAGCATTACACGGATATAAAGGGGCTCAAGGTCACAAGCGGGCAGCTCGTCAAAACAGGGACGATCCTCACCCGCGAAGGGAACAAATGGAAGGCCGGGATCAATGTCAGCGGCAGGAATACGCTTTATGCCTTGACAAGCGGCGAGGTTTATTTTAAATACAAGAAAGGCGGCCATAATAAATGCCAGACCTTTATCAACATAAAGGAGAAGAAGGAAAAAAAGGGCTAACCGGTAGCAAATAATGGCGTTTCATCCCTAAAAAAATACTTGATAATACTTCGCTTAGGGATATAATAAATCTGTAAAATTGTCGTATAACAAGCAGCGCGTGGCATTATAATCAATGCCATTGGAGGAAAAGGAGGGGGGAAATGGATATGGGTAACAGAAGAATGTTCGGAAGGAGCAAAACGAACAACCGCAGCACTAACCAGAACGAGTTGTTTTCAAAGATCCAGCAGAGGGCATACCAGATCTATGAGAAAAGGGGCTTTACCCACGGCAACGATATGAAGGACTGGTTAGAAGCCGAGCGTCAGGTCAAAAGAGAGCTTTCCATAAAGTAAAGGCCTTCAGGATATTTTGATACTATCAGACAGGTATCAGGAGAAATGATATACTGGGCCCCCTTTTTGCACCTTTACCAGCCGCCTACTCAATTCCATGAGGTCTTAAAAAGGATATGCGATGAGTCCTACCGGCCTCTTTTTAAGGTGCTCGCGGCGCACCCTCACGCGAAACTCACGATAAATATCTGCGGCGTGCTCACAGAGATGCTGGATGACCACGGCGCCTCCGACGTCATAGCCGCCATAAGGCGCCTGGCCGAACGGGGCCAGATCGAGTTTGTGGATTCGTCAAAATACCACGCGATACTTCCTCTCATCCCGCCCAAAGAAGCGCAAAGGCAGATAGAATTAAACAACAGCGCCAACCTCAGGTTGTTCGGCGAGTCATACCGTCCCGCCGGATTTTTCCCGCCGGAGATGTGCTATTCTGACGCGGTCGCGGAACTGCTTTGCGACATGGATTATAAATGGATGCTGATCAGCGGCATCGCCTGTCCGGGAGAGTGGCCCATGGATTTTGTCTCCGAGGTTAGCTTTGGCCCGTCTAAGATCAGCGTGTTTTACAGGGACGATATTATAAGCAATAAGATAAGCTTCCGCAACCTGGATGCCGGGGGGTTTATCGCCGAGCTGATCAATCTATCCGGAGATAAAGAAGATACCTATGTTATAACAGCGATGGACGCCGAGACATTCGGCCATCATATCCGCGACTGGGAAAAGCTGTTCTTGTCGGAGGTATTCGCCATGACAGAGTCAGGCGCCGCTAAAGATAAGGTTAAGATCGTCAGCGTAAGCGAGGTCATGGAGAAGTTTCCCGCGAAGGAGTCAAGGCCGCCTCACCCGTCTTCCTGGAGCACGACAAAGGAAGACATGCACCATAAGAATTATTATATCCTCTGGAAAGACCATCATAATCCCGTCCATGAACTGCAGTGGGAGCACCTTAAGATATGCTTTGAATTAACGGGGCGCGCCTTTGACATGGCAGATAAGGACGCCGGCAGGCGTTTCTATGAGGTGGCAAGGGCTGTCCTGGACAAGGCCCTGCACAGCTGTCAGTTCTGGTGGGCCAGCCGAGGCCGCGGCATGTGGGACATCAATATGATCAACAGGGGCCTTATGCTTCAGGAAGAGGTCATCCTTAACGCCTACAAAGCCATAAAGTCCTCAGACGCCTCCGAGCAGACCAAAAAACGGCTCTACCGCAAAGTGCCTGTCGCCAGGGATATCGCCGATAAAATACGGGATAAATTGCTTTTTATGTAGGGAGTGTTATGGCTAAGGTCTATCTCGGCATGGCTGTCCATTTCCATCAGCCGACAGGTAATTTTAAGTATGTTATCGAGAGGGCATACCGGCTCTGTTACTCGCCTTTTTTAAACACCCTGTCGCGTTATCCGGAGATAAAAATGACTTTCCATATCTCCGGATGCCTCCTGGATTATTTTGAAGAGGAGCACAGCGAGATCCTTGACCTGATAGCGGGCATGGTTTCATCCGGGCAGATAGAGATGATGTCGGGCGGATATTACGAGCCCATACTTACGGCCATACCCGAGAGAGACATCACCGGCCAGATACGGATGATGTCCGATTATATAAAGTCAAGGTTCGGGACGGATCCACGGGGGATGTGGATACCGGAGCGCGTATGGGAGCCGTCGCTCGCCGGCCCTATCCATAATTCCGGCATACGTTATTCTATCCTGGACGACAATCATTTCCTGAATTCAGGCGTGGGCAAGGAAGATACATTCGGGTTCTTTTTGACGGGCAGGGCAAAGGAAGCCATAGCCGTTTATCCCTCCGATAAACAGCTGCGTTATATGATACCTTTCCGGCTTCCGCAGGAGGCGATAGATTACTTCAGGTCTAAAGCCGCGGGCAGAGAAGGGATCATCTTTGTCTACGGAGATGACGGCGAGAAATTCGGCGAATGGCCGGGCACGCATAAATGGGTTTTTGAAGAGTTCTGGCTGGAAAACTTTTTCAAGGCGCTTCTTCAGAACCGTGATTGGATAGAGACGATAAAACTCTCGGATCACCTCAATAACAATCAGCCGTTGGGCGCGCTCAAGATCAACCCTGGTTCATACGAGGAGATGATGGAGTGGTCGGGCGGCTCCTGGCTTAATTTTCTCTCCAAGTATCCCGAGACAAACCAGATGCACAAAAAGATGCTTTATGTAAGCGCCAGGATCAACGGCCTGGAGAAGAAATGCAAAGGCGATGCCGCCAGGCAGTTGAAGGAGGCAAAGAAAGAACTGTATAAGGGCCAGTGCAACTGCGGCTACTGGCACGGCGTGTTCGGCGGGCTTTATCTCTATCATTTAAGGAGCGCCGTATACCAGCATCTTATAGCGGCGGAGAAGATCACCGACGGCATCCTGCACCCGAAAGGCGCGCCCTGGCTTGATATTAAACAGATAGATTTTGATTCAGACGGGAAGAAGGAGGTTATAATAGAAGACAGGGATCTATTTGTCTGCCTTGACCCGGACGAGGGAGCCGTTATCAAGGAGCTGGATTATAAGCCGCTTTCCTTCAATCTGCTCAATACGCTTTCAAGGAAGAAGGAGGCGTATCATCATAAGATATTGGAGGCGCTTCATAAGGAAGGCAGCGCTAAGGTAGCGACGATCCATGAGGACTACAAGACAGTCGACGCGGGCGTCACAGAGCATCTTGTTTACGATAAATTCCCCAGATACTCCCTGAGAAATTATTTTGTCAGGGACGGCCTTCGATTAAACGATTTTATGAATTCTAACTATGAGGAATTAGGGGATTTTGCCCGGGGTGCCTATACTGTCGTAAAGAAGGACAGGGCAGTTATCTTAAAGCGCGGGTCAGATGTGTTGTCTTCAAAGATAGATCTGTCAAAGCGGATAGAGGTCAGATCCGGAGCGGAAATAGAGGTTTGCTATACGCTTAAGAAGACGGGGGATCTTGATGTGGGCGCGCTTTTCGGCCTGGAGCTTAACCTTACCATGCCCTATCTGAACGCGGACAGATATCAGTATGTTTCTGACGATAACGCCTGCGCGGGCATCAAGGCATCAGGCGCGGCCTACGCGCCCGCGAGATTCGGCATTAAGGATTTTCAGGAAGGATTCAGCGTCAGCTTATTGTTTTCCCAGAAACCCTTGGATGTCTGGTATTTTCCTGTTGAGACAGTTTCTCAGTCGGAGAAGGCATACGAGCTGAACTACCAGTGTTCCTGCATATTCCCCAGATGGAAGCCGGACTTCAGCAGGGGTAATGACTGGAATTTAAGGGTTAAATGGTGTATACTTAAATGAGAGAGGGTGATAAATATGGCTGAGCAAAACGGCTTTAATCAGGATCAGACGCAGGTAGAGATCGCCAAATTCAAGACCTTCCGTAAACAGAAGCATATCTCGCGCAAGATCGATCTTCCCTGGGAATACGGCAAGGACAGGATCGTGGCAATGGTCAGGGACCCCTGGTGGATCTTTGCTTACTGGGAGATAACGCCTCAGAGGGAGAAGGCCGTAAGGGAAGAGATCGAGAAAAAGGGCCAGCATTTTGAGCGGTCTGTTATCCGCGTATACGACATCACTGGCCTGGACAGCCTTGATACCTTAGCCAGGGCGAAATATTTTGATATAACGCTCAAGAATATGGCGCGTAACTGGTACGTGGATGTCGGCGCCCCCGAAAGGCGGGTGTTGGTTGAAATAGGCATTGTCAGCCGGGAAGGGGGTTTTTACGCGCTGGCGCGTTCCAACATCGTAAACACGCCGCGTTTCGGCATATCCGACATGCTTGATGAAGAATGGATGCTCTCCGAAGAAGAATATATGCGGCTTTTCGGCGCCTCCTGCGGCATAGACGTGGTGGGCAAGAGTTCGCTTGAGTTACAAGAGCTTTTTCATAAGCGTATTGAGGAATGGATATCCTCCGGCGGTGTATTCAGCCTGGCAAGCCATATGTTGAGATAGGTTGATCATCCTGCCTCTTAAACTCGTATAATAAATATGGAAAAGGGTTACTTATCATTCATACTGCACGCGCACCTTCCTTTTGTAAGGCATCCGGAGCACGCGTCCTTTCTGGAGGAGAGCTGGTTTTACGAAGGCATCACCGAGACCTACATCCCCCTGATAAGGATGCTGGACGGCCTTCTTCAGGACGGCGTTGACTTCCGGTTCACGATCTCCTTAAGCCCCACGCTTATGTCAATGATGGAAGACACGCTCTTAAACGAGCGCTACAGACATAAGCTTGAGTCGCTGATCGATCTTTCTTACAAGGAAATAGAGCGCACAAAAGGCGACAGCCGGCTTAACCGCCTGGCGAGGATGTATAACGATTTATTTAAAGATTCCATATATATCTACAAGGATAAATACCACGGCCGGCTGCTGGAGGCATTCAAGAAGTTTGACTCAAGCGGTAAAGTGGAGATCATGTCTTGCATCGGCACGCATCCTTTCCTGCCTTCAATAGAGATGTATCCGCAGGCGGTAAGGGCGCAGGTAAAGGCGTCGGTTGATACTTACAGCAGGATCTTTGGCCACAATCCGCGCGGGGTATGGCTGCCCGAATGCGGTTATTACCCCGGACTGGATGATATTCTGAAGGAGTTCGGCATAAAGTATTTTATCCTTGACACACACGGCATATTGTTCGCCAGGCCGCGGCCGCGTTTCGGCGTGTATAATCCCTATTTCTGCAAATCCGGAGTTGCCGCCTTCGGCAGGGACATGGAAACATCCAAGGCGGTCTGGAGCGCGAAAGAGGGATACCCGGGAGATGCTAATTACAGAGATTTTTACAGGGATATCGGCTACGACCTGGACTATGGCTATATCCGGCCCTACCTCAACGGCGACGGCACAAGGATGCATACCGGGATCAAATACCACAGGATCACAGGCAAGACAGATTCCAAAGACCTTTACGATACCGGTTGGGCGAGAGAAACAGCCGCTTCTCACGCCGGTAATTTTGTGTTCAACCGGGAGAAGCAGATCGAATACCTGCACGGCAGGTTAGGCAGGAAACCCGTCATAGTCGCTCCTTATGACGCGGAGCTGTTCGGCCACTGGTGGTTTGAGGGCATTGACTGGCTTAATTTCGTGATACGCAAGACCTGTTATGACCAGAAGGTCTTTAAGCTGATCACGCCCGCGGAATACCTGAAGTTATACGACAGGTTCCAGGTGGTGACGCCGTCTTTCTCCAGCTGGGGCTGGAAGGGTTACAGTGAGGTCTGGCTTGAGGGATCTAATGACTGGATCTATCCCCACATACATATGATGATCGAGCGGATGAGTGAAATGGCGAATAAGTTTTCCCACGCATCCGGCGACCTGAAGAAGGCGCTGAATCACCTGGCGCGCGAGCTGCTTCTTGCCGGCGCCAGCGACTGGCCGTTCATGATGAAGACGAACGTCTTCATCGGCTACGCCTCGCAGCGCATAAAGGACCACATAGAGAGTTTCAATTCGCTCTATGATATGATCAACGGCAACAGCATTGACGTTGAGTGGCTGAATGAGCGGATGGAGCACTACAATCTCTTCCCCGAAGTTGACTACCGCGTCTACCGCACGAGATAATTTCAGGAAAGGAGTCAGGCAATGATAGCGCGTTTTTATAACGCGATTTTCGAGGCATTGGCGCTTACGGAATGGTACGCGAGAGAGCATGTGCTTTTATGCCTTGTGCCGGCTTTTTTCATTGCCGGAGCCATTTCCGTTTTTATAAGCCAGGCATCCGTAATAAAGTATTTCGGGGCCAAGGCAAACAAGGCCCTTGCCTACGGGGTTGCTTCTGTTTCAGGCGCTATTTTAGCGGTATGTTCCTGCACTGTCTTGCCTCTGTTCTCAGGGATATATAAGCGCGGCGCGGGGCTTGGCCCGGCCATCGCCTTTCTTTATTCAGGCCCGGCAATAAATGTGTTGGCTGTAATACTCACCGCTCGTGTCCTGGGATGGCAGTTAGGGCTGGCGCGCGCCGTTGGTTCGGTCCTGTTCAGTATTATTATAGGCGTTATTATGCACTTTATCTTTCTTAAGGAAGAGCGCGAGCGCCATGAAAGCGGTTGTCTGCAATTTGAAGACGATAAGGAGAGGCATCCTTTATGGCAAAATATCATATATTTTTTCTCCATGGTAGCCATACTTGTATTTGCCAATTGGGGGAAGCCCTTAGATGGCAGTTCAGGTCTCTGGGCCGATATTTATATCCATAAATGGCGGATCACCGGTTTCTTTTTCCTGATGCTTGCTTTTACCATTGTCAGATGGTTTAAAAAAGGCGAGATCAAAGAGTGGGCAGCGGCTACTTGGAATTTCGCCTTACAAATTTTTCCGCTTCTTCTATTCGGTGTTCTGGCTTCGGGATTTCTGCTGGGCCGGCCGGGTCAAGAGGGGATGATCCCCTCGCGGTTTATAGCGGAGTTGGTGGGCGGCAATTCCCTTTTTGCCAATTTATTCTCTTCAATAGTGGGCGCGTTTATGTATTTTGCCACTTTAACCGAAGTGCCGATTTTACAGGGGCTGATCGGCTCTGGCATGGGCAAGGGGCCTGCGCTCGCGCTTCTTCTTGCAGGCCCTTCCTTGAGTTTACCGAGCATGCTGGTTATCCGGGGGATCATAGGGACGAAAAAGACCGTTGTCTATGCTGGCTTGGTTATTGTTATGGCAACCCTTAGTGGTATGATTTTTGGATTTATCGTTAAATAGCGAGGGGAGATGGAAAGAAAGCCAAGGGGCATAAAGCGGATAGTAAAAGAAGGCTATGCTAAAGCAGCCAAACAGGGAACATCTTGCTGCCCGACCGGTTCATGCTGTTCTTCAAGTTCTTGCTGTGGCGGCGTAACGCAGACGAAAGATATCAGTAAGAAAGTGGGGTATAGCGATGTTGAATTGAACACTGTTCCGGAAGGAGCGAATTTAGGATTCGGATGCGGGAATCCGGTTGCCGTGGCTTCATTACGAAAAGGCGATATTGTTTTGGATCTTGGAAGCGGCGCCGGGTTTGACGCGTTTTTGTCGGCTCAGCGTGTCGGCAAAACCGGCAGGGTCATCGGCGTTGACATGACGCCTGAAATGATCGCTAAAGCCAAGGAGAATGCCAAGAAAGGCAGCTATGCCAATGTGGAGTTTCGGCTGGGAGAGATCGAGAAACTGCCGGTAGAGGATAATTCAATAGATGTGATCATATCAAATTGTGTTATTAACCTTTCGCCGGATAAAGAGATGGTATTCAGAGAGGCGCATAGAGTGCTGAAATCGGGCGGCCGGATGATGGTTTCAGATCTGGTGTTGGCAAAGGATTTACCAAAGGAGATTAAAGAGTCCGTTGAGGCGTATGTGGGATGCCTTGCCGGAGCGATTAAGAAGGACGAATATCTGCGTTTTATCGAACAGGCAGGATTTCAAGATATAAAGGTAGTGAGCGAGTCAAGTTATCCGGTTGATGCAATGTTTAATAATCTTGAATCTGCTCAAGACGCGATAGTAAGCATAAAAATCTCGGCAGTGAAAAAATAGAAGTGAGGATAAGATGAAAATCGAAATTTTAGGTATGGGTTGCCCAAAATGCAAGAAACTTTATGAGAACGCGCAAACCGCGGTAAAAGAAGCAAATGCGCAGGCAGATGTAGTGAAAGTAGAAGACATACAGAAAATTACGGATTACGGGCTTATGTCAACCCCGGCTATTGCCATAGATGGCCAAATAAAAGCCGCGGGCAGGATTCCCGCTCCGGATGAAATAAAAAAATGGATCTCGGTGAATTAAATGCGCAAGATTTGCACGCTACTTTTTATTTTATCGGTTTTTCTTTACGGTAGTTCTGCTTTTGCGCAGGGTGCCGGCGATAAACCAGCCGGCCGCGTTATCGCGTATTACTTCCATGGGGACTTCCGCTGCCCTACCTGCCATAAGTTGGAACAGTATTCAAAGGAAGCCATAGAGGATAATTTTAAGGATGCTCTTTCCTCCGGGGAGCTGGAGTTTAAGGTTATAAATGTAGAAAACCAAGGCAACGAGCATTACGCGAGCGAATACAAGCTTTACACCAAATCGCTTATTTTATCTCTAGTCAAAGACGGCAAGGAAATTAAATGGAAAAATCTTGATAAGATTTGGGAGTATGCCGGCAATAAGCAGAGATTTATAGATTATGTAAAGAGCGGGGTCGCCGTTTTTTTGAAGGAAGCTGAATGACAGAGATATTTATAGGTTTTGCATCGGCATTGTGGCTGGGGATTTTGACATCTATCAGCCCTTGTCCTTTAGCCGCCAATGTGGCAGCCATATCGTTTTTATCCAAGAAGATAGCCCACCCCTTTTTTGTTTTACTTTCCGGTATCGCATATACATTAGGGAGAATGATCACCTATGCGATACTCGGGTTTATTCTTATCAACTCAATCTTGAGTATTCCTCTGGTAGCGCAGTTCTTACAGAAATATATGGTCAAAGCCTTAGGGCCTATTCTGATTGTTACGGGGTTAATATTGCTGGATGTAATTAAGATAAATTTTCCGGGGTTATCGCTGTCCCAAAAGCATCACAATAAACTTGTTGAAGCCGGTGTCCCGGGAGCATTCTTATTAGGAGCAATATTTGCCCTCGCGTTTTGTCCGGTATCAGCGGCGCTTTTTTTCGGCAGTCTCATTCCGCTTGCGCTTCAATCTAAATTTGGGGTAACGTTGCCCTTTATTTATGGAATTGGCACAGGAATTCCGGTGTTAATTTTTGCTGTTGCCATTGCCGCGGGCGTTACTTCATTAAGCCATTGGTTCCATAAGCTGACAAGGTTAGAGCATTATATGCGAATAGTTACCGGATTAACATTCGTGTTAGTGGGAGTATATTATATGGTGGCCTACGTATTAAAGTTCTTCTAAGGAGGTCTTATGGAGCACATCATCCATGAAGAGCGCCGTTTAAGTTTTTTTGAGAAATATCTTACCTTGTGGGTTGCCGGATGTATCGGCGCGGGCATCCTGCTGGGAAGGTTGTTCCCGGCTTTGGCAGTGCGGCTGGACAGTTTTTCTGTTTACCAGGTATCCATCCCTATAGCGGTATGCCTGTTTTTTATGATGTACCCGATCATGGTAAAGATAGATTTTGCCGAGGTTGTCAAGGCAGGCAAGGCGCCGAAGCCGGTTATATTGACATTGTTTGTCAATTGGTGCATCAAGCCGTTTACCATGCTTGCCATCGCCACGCTGTTTTTAGGCGGGATCTTCAAGGGCTGGCTTCCCGGGTTGGAAATTATCAAAGACGGCTCGCGAGTTGAACTTTACCGTTCGTATATCTCCGGCTGCATACTGCTGGGCATCGCCCCCTGCACCGCGATGGTGCTTATTTGGGGCCATCTATCCAGAGGCAACGGCGGCCACACGCTGGTTATGGTGGCGATCAATTCGCTGACCATGCTTTTCCTCTATGCCCCGCTGGGCGGCTGGCTTTTAGGGGTGAATAAGATGCCCATACCCTGGCAGACAATAGTGTTATCGGTAGTAATTTATGTGGGCCTGCCCCTGCTTTTAGGGTATTATTCGCGCAAATGGATTATTGCCAAAAAGGGATTTAAATGGTTTGAGGAAAGATTTATACATTATTTGACAGAGGTATCCATAGCAGCGCTGCTGGTTACGCTGATACTTTTATTCTCATTTAAGGGTGATTTGATTATCAGCCAGCCGCAGGTTATTTTTCTTATCGCCGTGCCGCTCCTCATACAGACCTGCCTGATATTCGCGATCACATATCTGCTGGCGAAATGGCTGAAGTTGGGATATCGGGACGCTGCCCCGTCCGCGCTTATCGGCGCCAGCAATCATTTTGAAGTGGCTATAGCCACGTCTACGGTATTATTCGGCTTGTCGTCCGGGGCGTCCCTGGCAACCGTAGTCGGCGTGCTTATAGAAGTGCCTGTCATGTTGTTGCTGGTCAGGGTCTGCCTTAGAACAAGGGAGTGGTTTGCCACAGGTTGTTAAATTTGTATTGCGATCCGGAAAAGAAATAATATAATAATGAGCGATATCTGATTTTTTCCAAGGCATTCAAAAGCAGGCAATGGGGTTTGCCTCTTAACCGCCTCAACAGGGCTGATAACTCCTACCGGATAAAGAAGGAGGGGTCAACTTATGTTGAGGTTATTTTTTATCGCTTTAGGCGGAGCCGCGGGGACGCTTCTCAGGTATATCGCTTCCGGCATTGACTACAGATTTTCAAACGGAGTCTTTCCCGTAAGCACGCTCGTAGTAAATCTCGCGGGTTCTCTGGTGATCGGATTCTTATGGGGTATTTTTGAGCGGTTGGCAGTCGCGCCGACCGTAAGAATGTTCATATTTATCGGCATCCTCGGAGGGTTCACCACTTTTTCAACGTTCAGTTTGGAAAATTTTAATCTGATCCGGGATGGCGAATTCAAGATCGCCGTTATCAATATCCTGGCATCCAATATTATCGGCATAGCTTTGGTCTTTGCCGGTTTTGCGGCGGCCAGGTTCCTGATGGCTAATCTGAAGGGGGTGGCGTAAATGAAACTGCCTGAAGAAGGGATGTTATTGCGTATCTTTGTCGGAGAGACGGATCAATACAAGGGCAAAGCGCTCTATGAGCAGATCGTCCTTAAGGCGAGGGAACTTAATCTGGCAGGCGCTACGGTGATCCGTGGAATTATGGGTTTTGGCGCGGACAGCCGCATGCATACGGCAAAGCTATTACGCCTCTCTGAAGATCTGCCGATAGTCGTTGAACTGGTAGATACCGAAGAAAACCTTAATAAACTTATCCCTTTCCTTGATGAAGCGGTAACGGAGGGGCTGGTTACGTTGGAGAAAGTAAGAGTAATAAAATACAGACACAGCCAGGGTAAATGAATTTATCAGCCTGCCTTACCCAATTTAGTGCCGAGGGAGAGAATCAGGATTAATTTTGTAAATCGGAATTAACTCGCAAGTTTCTTAAGAATCTGTCGGCAATTTTTCTTTTGCGTTTAAGGCAAGGTAAATCCTCTTTATAATAAATCCAGGGAAGCAATTTAAGCGAATCATTTTTAGCATACCGCAGAGTCCAGAGAGGCGCGGTGCTATGTTTATTGCTCCACTTAGCGAATCCGCCCTTCAATCCCAACAGTACTTCTAAGTTGGATTTTATCCAAGATAGATGTATTTTACTTAGGGAATTAAATGCGACATAAAGGCGTTTGTATGTATAGTGTTTTCCTTTATAGCACATATATCGATCGGCATAAGTAAAAATTGAACCATCACCATCTATAAACCCGCGAAGATAATCTGCAAGGTAATTTTTTGGCACTAAAAGTTCCTTGAGATTATAGGTTTTATTAGGCATTAATCCAATTTTCTGTAGCCAGTGATAAAAAGATACATTACCGAAGGTGACTTGATAATTAGGGTTTGGGCGGTTTTTGTATTGTTTGCGTTTGCTTATCCGGTTTCTTAGGTTGAGGCACTTACGAAAAGTTTTAAGCAGTTGTAAGTCACGCGATACCATAGTAATATGGCGCCTATCACAAGAGAGGGAACCGTCAGTAGTTATCAGGCCTACAATATAGGCTAATTCTGGGCTCCATTGGTAGGTTGTTTTATTTTCTGCCATGTTATTTTGTTAATGCCGAAGGAGAGACTTGAACTCTCATGAGGTTGCCCTCAATAGCTTTTGAGGCTACCGCGTCTGCCATTCCGCCACTTCGGCAACATAAAATATACGAGATAAATAGGAATATAGCATTGAAAATACCGTTTGTCAAACAGGTAAAAAATAGATATAATAAGCTTTTCAAAGAAAGGAGATCGATGAAAAAGAGCGCTTTTTTCCTGTTTATTTTGGCTTTATTGATGTCTGGTTGTGTTACTTTGGATAATAAAAAAGAGGAGCAGCTTGCCGCGCAATCGGAGCAAATGGCCTCGCTGCAGGCGCGGATAAAAGAGATGGAAGCAGAGAATATCGCCTTAAAAGACAAGATAGGGGCCATAGAGAAAGAATTGACTGCCGTGCCCAAAATAGAGAAGGAGGTAGTTATAAAAATGCCCACGGCAGCGGAAATCCAGCAGGCATTAAAGAACGCCAACTTCTATACAGGCCCGATAGACGGCCAGATAGGCACGGCCACCAAAGAGGCGATAAAGAAATTCCAGGAGGCAAACGGCCTGAATGCCGACGGAGTAATGGGCAGCCGCACCTGGGACAAGCTGGTAAAGTATCTGAATTTATCTTAGTTCTTAGCTCTTAAATCTTAGTTCCGCTTTATTTAATCCAAAAATTCCGGCATTTTATACAGGTAGAATTTTTGGGGCTGTAGCTCAGCTGGGAGAGCACTTGCATGGCATGCAAGGGGTCGAGGGTTCAAATCCCTCCAGCTCCATTTTTCCTCTAGTTTACCCATCGGGAAAAATGGTCCTGAGGAACGAGCGTAAGCGAGCGACGAAGGACCTATCCAACAAGCAAAATAGCGAGCGTAGTGCCTTTCATCCGCACAAGGCAACGGGTTCGTTAAGTATCATGAAAACCAATCCTTCTTTTCTCTTTCTCCCCAGGTTGTTCCAATAATTGTTTAATTGCTTCAAATATTGATTTGATGGTTTTATCATGTTCCGCGTATTTCCTTTCCAATGCCTCAATCTTTACCGCCAATTCCTTATGAGTTAGAAGCACGCGTCTCAACTGAACAAATGCCCTCATAATCAATATATTAACCTGTATTGCTCGTTTGCTATTGAGCACGCTTGAGAGCATAGCAATACCCTGTTCTGTAAAGGCTAGTGGTAGGTACTTGATATGTTTGCCTCTTTTAGAGTCCTCCGGTTTAATACTGTTTAAGGTCGCAAATTGCGACCTTAAACTTGAAGTCGCAAAATGCGATTTCAAGTTCAGGGCCTCTTCTTTTGTAAGCTGAAACATGAAATCTTCGGGAAATCTGTCTTTGTTTCTTCTGACTTGTTCATTCAGCCTTTTTGTCTTTACACCATAAAGCACCGCTAAATCCTTGTCCAGCATTACCTTTTGGCCTCTTGCTTCCAGGATCATTCCAGAAACAGCCTCTGTAGCATAATCAACCATTTTTTCACCCCCTCTACTATATAAGACGTAAGAATCAGCGTTTTACTTGCAAAAAAGTTTAAGATTTCTTGTGACGGCGTGATATAATTGTTCCATAATGCTGCGGCTGGGGGTTCACGTTTCTATCGCGGGGAAGATTTACGAGGCGGTTGACAGGGCCAACGCGCTTAAAATCAACACGATGCAGATATTTTCCCGCTCGCCCCGCGAATGGCGCCGCGGCAGCATAGCTAAAGAGGATATAGAGGAGTTCAGGAAGAGGGTCAAGCAGAGCCGGATCAGGCCGGTTTTTGTGCATATACCGTATCTGGCGAATTTGGCCTCACCTTTTAATAAGCTTTTTTACGAGTCGATAAAGACATATATAGCGGATATTCGCGAAGCAGAGGCCCTGGGCGCGCAGTATCTTGTTACGCATATGGGCAGCCATAAGAAGTCAGGGGAGAGGCGGGGCCTGAAGCGGCTTATCAGGGGCATAAACAGGATACTTGAGTCCACCGAGGATACGGGCGTAACCATACTGCTCGAGAACACGTCGGGTTCAGGCAGCTGGCTGGGGTATAAGTTCATACATCAGGCAGAGGTTATATCATCTGTGGCGCAGAAAAGCCGCGTCGGCTTATGCGTTGATACCTGTCACGCTTATTGCGCCGGATACGATATCGCCAGCGAAGAGGGGTTGGAAATGATGCTTTCAGAAATTGATTCCCTGATAGGCCCGCGCAAGATAAAATTGATACACCTTAACGATACGAAGGATAAGCTGAGCTCTCATTACGACAGGCATGAGCACATAGGTAAGGGCAGGATAGGCCTGGAGGGCTTTGCCAGGATCGTCAATCATCCCAAGTTGAGAGATGTGCCGTTTATATTGGAAACTCCAAAAAGAAAAGAAGGGGAAGACAGGCGCAACGTAGAGGCGGTGCGCAGGCTGGTTTCGCTATGAAATACGATTTTAAAAAGATCGAAGAAAAATGGCAGAGGCGCTGGCAGAGGGATAAGACATATTCCGTAAGGCCGGATAGTAAAAGGAAGAAATATTACTGCCTGGAGATGTTTCCTTATCCGTCGGGGAAGATCCATATGGGCCACGTGCGCAACTACACCATTGCCGACGTGATCGCCCGCTACAAGATGATGCGCGGCTTTAACGTCCTGCATCCTGTCGGCTTTGACGCCTTTGGCCAGCCCGCGGAGAACGCCGCCATAAAAAACAATACCGACGCGGAGGCCTGGACGCTTAAATGTATTGAGTGGATGAAGGCGGAGCTTAAGCGCATGGGCTTCTCCTACGATTGGGGCAGGGAGATCTCCACCTGCCTGCCGGAATATTACCGTTGGAACCAATGGATATTTCTGAAGATGTTTGAGCGCGGGCTTGCCTACAGGAAGGCCTCAAGCGTAAACTGGTGCCCGTCCTGCGAGACAACCCTTGCCAACGAAGAGGTGATAGACGGAGGATGCTGGCGCTGCAAGAATGAAGTGGCGCAGAAGGAGCTTGAGCAGTGGTATCTGAAGATCACCGAATATCAGGAGAGATTATTAGAGGATTTAAACCAGTTGAGCAGATGGCCGGAGCGGGTTGTGGCGATGCAGAAAAACTGGCTCGGCCGTTCAGAGGGGGTTGAGATATATTTCAAGGCAAAAGACAGCGGCCAGACGATCCCGGTATTTACCACGCGCGTGGATACTATTTTCGGCGCGACCTACATCGTGCTTGCTCCGGAGCATCCATTGGTAAAACAGCTCATAAAAGGCAGGCAGCAGGAGAAGCAGGATCTTGACTTTATTAGTAAGGTAGCCAAAGAGACGAAGGTCGCGCGCGCCTCGCAGGACGTAAAAAAGGAAGGCGTATTCACAGGCGCCTACGCCATAAATCCGGTGAACAACGAGGAGATACCTATATGGATCGCCGATTATGTGCTTATGGAATACGGCACAGGCGCGATCATGGCGGTGCCTACGCATGATCAGAGGGATTTTCTATTTGCTAAAGAACACAATCTGCCCATGCGGATAGTTATCAGAGGATCAGAGGATCAGAATATCAGAGCAGAAGATCTTTCTGAGGCATACGAGGCCGACGGTGTTCAGGTAAATTCAGCGCAGTTTGACGGACTGCCCAACAACGAGGCAAAGGTAAAGATCGCGGAATGGATGGAACAAAAAGGCATTGGCAGGCGCGTGGTAAACTGGCGCCTGCGCGACTGGCTGATCTCCCGCCAGCGCTACTGGGGCACGCCCATCCCGATTATATACTGCTCAAAATGCGGCATTGTACCGGTTCCCGAGAAGGACCTGCCGGTTGAGCTGCCCAGGAAGGTCAAGATCAGCGGCGAGGGCGGTTCGCCGTTAGGAAAGGTGAAGAGTTTTGTTGAGGTAAAATGCCCCAAATGCGGATCGGCTGCCCGCCGCGAGACCGACACAATGGCGACATTCTTTGATTCTTCCTGGTATTTCCTGAGGTTTTGCTCGCCAAAAGACAAAAAAGAGATATTCAACAAGGGCGAGGCCAAACACTGGATGCCGGTTGACCAGTACATCGGAGGCATAGAGCATGCCATACTGCATCTTCTTTATTCCCGTTTTTTCACTAAATTTTTCAAGGACCTGGGGCTGATAGATTTTAATGAACCGTTCGTTAACTTGCTTACGCAGGGCATGGTCTTGAAAGAAGGCGAGGTCATGTCCAAGTCGCGCGGTAACGTTGTTGACCCCGACGGAGTGATCGGGAAATACGGGGCAGATACCTTAAGGCTATTCATTTTGTTTGCCGCGCCTCCTGAGGCAGAGCTTGAGTGGGATGACAGGGGCATAGAAGGTTCCAGCAGATTTGTGAGCAGGCTCTGGAGATTAGTCGAGGCCTCAAGCCAGGCGCGCGTCAAGGCAGGACCGGATAACAAGGATCTGGCCCGCAAGACGCACAGCGTAATAAAGAAGATAACCGATGATATGGAGGGCGGTTTTAAATTCAACACCTGTATCGCCGCCTGCATGGAACTGGTCAATGAGATATATAAAAGCGTGGGCGATAAGGTGGAGATAAAGAGCAAGACAGAATCAGCCGCTGTAAGGGCTCTGGTATGTCTGCTGGCGCCGTTTATCCCGCATCTGGCAGAGGAGATGTGGCAGATGCTAGGCGAGAAAGGCAGTGTTTTTAAGTCGGGCTGGCCTTCCTATGAGGAAGGCATGCTTAAGGCGGATATCGCGGCGATAATAGTGCAGGTGAACGGCAAGGTGCGTTCTAAAGTTGAAGTGAGCCCGGATATCAGCGAAGAGGATTTAAGGAAAGCCGTTTTATCTGATGAGAAGGTAAGGCAGTGGGTCAAAGATTCCCCCCTCAAGAAGATTATAATTATCCCCGGAAAATTAGTCAATATAGTGGTTTAGGCGCCGCAGTCCGCCCCCGTAAGGATCCCGCCGGTTACGATCGTATAGGTCTTTGAGCCGTTCGCCCCGCAGCTGGCAGGCGAGGCAATGACAAGATAACTCGCGTTCGTGAGATTAAAGGCGTATTTATACCCCTGGATCGTCTGCCCGTCGTATGAGCCGTTCAGATATGGCGGCTCCGCTTCAAGGAGTTGTGTTTCAGATGCGGGGTAAAGGCCGTTGTTTGCCGTCGCGTAGTTCTCGCAGGCAACCGCGATGGTCTTCAGCGTTGTCTGGGCGGCCGATTCATTGGCGGTCAATTTTGACCTTAGTATATTGGGTATGGCCAGCGCCGCCACGATAGAAATGACCATTACAACTATTAAAACTTCGATTAGCGTAAAACCGCGCCTTATTTTCATTTTTCTCCTCCGTTGCGTATGTTATAATAACATAAATATTTGAAGATTACCAGATATGCTGAATCTTACCCGCCAGGAACGGGGAATTTTATTATTTATCGGCGCCGTGATCTTGACGGGGCTGCTGATAAGTATTTTTGTAAAGGGCCTCTCTCCTGAAATCCCCCGCGGCGTGATCTTCTCAAAGCCGCCAGAGTCGCGGACACAGCGCGCGCGGGAAAAGATAAACATAAATATTGCCACCAGGGAGCAGCTGATATCCTTGCCCGGCATAGGGCCGGCGTTGGCAGAAAGGATAATCGAATACCGTAAATCGCAGGGGCCGTTTTTCTTTGAGGAGGACATCAGAAAGGTAAAAGGCGTAGGGCCCGGTAAGTACGCGAGGTTCAAGGATCTTATCGTAATGGAATGAAGTATCCCTTGATCGGCATAACCGTTTCTTTGATCGCCGGTATTCTTGCCGCGCATTTTTTTCCCCTTCCTCTATCCGCGTTCTTAATATTGACAGCCGCCGCCTTAGCCGCTAATTTCGTGTTCTTCAGGCGCCGGGCATATTCAGCCGTTCCGGCGCAGGCGCTGTTTTTCTTCCTGGGCGCGCTGCTTTACGCCAACACAAAAGTCCTGCCCCATAATCACGTCAGCAATTTTAATTACGTTACCGAAGCCATAGATATAGTAGGCATAGTCGCGGAAGAGCCGCGCGAGATCGGCAATAAAAGGCAGGCCTTTGTGTTGGATGCTAAAAGGATTATATTCAATAGCAGGGAATTTGCTGTCGCAGGCAAGGCTCTGGTAAGGATGCCCGCCGATATGAACGCGCGTTTTGGCGACGAGGTCTCAATAACAGGCAAGATCGACTGGCCGTATAACTTCGGTGACGGAAGGTTTGATTACCGGGCGTATCTGAGGCGGAATGGCATATATTCAATAGCGACTGTTAATACGGGATCGGGGATCAAAGTGATTTCACATAACCGGGGCAGCATTATAAAGCAGGCAGCCGTATCTTTGAAAAACAGGCTGATCGCTATATTGAACGATTATCTTTCTCCGGTCTCAGCCAATCTGTACAGCGCGATGCTGCTTGGCGAAAGAAGGGCGCCGCCGCGGCAGGTCAATGAGTTGTTTATGAGGACCGGCACAGTCCACATACTCGCGGTATCGGGCCTGCATACAGGGATAGCCGCTTTCATCTTTTTATCGCTGCTTAAGTCCCTTAGGATATCCAGAAAGCCGCGTTTCATTATCACGATGTCCCTGCTGGCATTTTATTGCCTGCTTACCGGTGCCAGGGTTTCGGTTGTCAGGGCAACGCTGATGGCGGAGGTTATGCTTTTGGGTTATGTGCTGGAGCGGGAGGTGAATATTTATAATTCCCTTGCCATCGCCGCGTTTATCATACTGCTTATAAATCCTAACCAGTTATTTGACATAGGGTTTCAACTCTCGTTTATAAGCGTGCTTTCCATTGTCTGGCTGTCTCCCAGGATACGCCGGCTATTTCCGGAGGTGTTATTGAAGAAGAGGATAGTGAAGTTTCCAATACTCGCGTTTTGCGTATCCCTGGCTGCCTGGCTGGGCACTGCCCTGCCGGTTTGGCATTATTTCGGCATTGTCTCGCCCATAGCCATTTTTGCCAATATGGTTGTCGTGCCTTATTTGAGTATCGTTGTTGCCTCGGGATTCCTGCTTCTTGCCTTCAGTTTTATGATCCCCGCCCTCTGTGGCATCGTAGCCGCGACATGCGAGCTGCTGATATCAGCCCTCCTCATATTTAACTCCTGTCTATCAGGGATTCCCCACGCCTATTTTTCTTAAACTTTTTTGCAAGTAAAACGCCGCTTTTTACGTCTATATAGTAGAGGGTAAAAATGGCTGAACAGGGGATTAACTCGTGGCCTGAGGACGACCGGCCGCGGGAACGGCTTTTGCGCTACGGCGAACACAAACTGACCGACACAGAGCTTTTGGCCGTCATTTTGGGCTCAGGGGTGAAGGGGAAGAGCGCGATAGACCTGGCAAGAGCGATCCTGAAGCAATTCGGCGTATTCCGCGATATGGCCGACGTTGATTTTTCCCGCTGGAAGGAATTTAAAGGGCTGGGTGCCGCCAAAATCGCGCGGATCAAAGCCGCGATCGAAATAGGCAGAAGGTTTAAGGAGCAGGGGGCGGACAGAAGCAGCCTTAAGATCAGGTCTTCAAAAGACATAGCGGATATTTTAACGCCGCGCATGGGAAGCCTGAAAAAAGAGGTGGTCAAGGCCGTATTCCTTAATTCGCAGAGCCGTATAACCGACATTGTGGAGATAGCGGAAGGCACCGTGAATAACGTGCGGCCCCTGATAAGGGAGGTTTTTCATAAGGCGCTGCAGCATTACGCGGCGGCGATCATCTGCGTGCATAACCACCCCTCAGGCCATGTCAATCCCAGCAGCGAAGACAAGAAGTTTACGTCGGGGTTGGCGCAATCAGGCGCCGCGCTTCAGATCATGGTGCTTGACCACATAATAATAGGTAAGGACGCTTATTTCAGTTTCGCGGATAAGGGAATGCTCTGAAGGGGCGGGGGCGGTTAAAAATCCAGTAATTCAGGAAGGGAGATATTGAATGCCCTGGCTATCTTTTCCAGCGTGGAGAGTTTTACGTCGCAGGGCCTCTTGCTTTCCAGGCGCTGGATGTGCTTATATTCTATGTCTGCCTTCTCGGCAAGCTCCTGCTGGGTGTAGCCGTATTGCTTTCTTAACGACCGCAGCCGCTGAGAATAACTCGCCTTGATGTCTCTTTCCATATTATTACTCTAACATAAACAAATATTATTTACACCTTACCAGTAAGGTGATATAATATCCGCAGGAACAGGGTAAGGAGGGCCCGCGGATGCGAAAGAAAATCCTGGTGATCGATGACGAGGAACTGATCACGAAGACGTTTTGTAAATTGCTTGAGAAAAGCGGCCTGGA
This sequence comes from Candidatus Omnitrophota bacterium, assembly GCA_028707125.1. Taxonomy (NCBI): domain Bacteria; kingdom Pseudomonadati; phylum Candidatus Omnitrophota; species Candidatus Omnitrophota bacterium. The sequence goes on along the minus strand of JAQTUX010000001.1, from coordinate 18,004 downwards.
GGTCCTGATCGCTAAGAGGTACGACGACGCCCTCATTCTTGCCGAAGAAAGCGATTTTGACCTGATCATTTCCGATATCCGTATGCCGGGGCAGAGCGGCGTTGATACGGTCAGCCAGATCAGGGATACGTTGAAGGGGCGGGGAAAGAATATCCCCCCCGGTTATTTTTATCACGGGTTTCACGGATAAAAAGACAGAGGGCGAAGCGGGAAAACTGGGTTGTATCGCTTTCCTGCATAAGCCGTTTGACCTGGATAGTTTTTTTGACGCCGTTAACCTGGGGTTAGGGTTAGAGAAATGAGCCTTGTTTTGAGATCGGAAATAGAGATGCCGTTCAGGGCAAGCGTTAAGCTCTATAAAAAGAGGGCGCGGGAGATCGAGTCGTATCTATCCCTGCGCCCCAATGAATGGGGCAGGTTTCAGAGCGAGTTCAACTCGGAGATCAACAAGGTTTTCCGGGATATCATGAATTTTGAAAGATCCAATCTGGCCGCGGGAAATGAAGATAAAGTTTACAAGCTTAAGCGGTTGTTTATTAAGAGATTCAGGCAGATATTCGCAAGAGGGGTTTATTGCGATTGGAGCATCAGGAAACCTTTTGGCTATACCGGAGATTTCAAGATCATAGAAGATATCTATGAGAATAATCCCGCCACAACCGGATTTGATCGCCTATTTGATAACTATTTTCAAATGTCGGCCATATCGGTAGCGGTAAGAAACCGAAAGGAGGATTTTAAGCGGCTGATCATCGATTTTATTAAAAGACGGCAGGATTGTAAGCTGCGGATTATGGATCTTGCCTCCGGGCCGTGCCGTGAATTGAGAGAGATCCTGTTTTCAAATGAGGGATTGTGCAAGAAAGCGATATTCGATTGCTATGACAATGATATCAATGCCATACATTTCGCGAGGGATGCCTTAAGCGGATTTACCAATGTTAATTTTCTCAGGGAGAATGCCTTAAGGATAACCGCCAGGAAAGATAAAGATGTTCGCGGGAAATACGACCTTATTTATTCCGCGGGGCTTTTTGATTACTTTAGCGAAAGGACCGCTGTATATGTAGTCCGGGGCCTCAAGAGGTTTCTTTTACCCAAAGGGAATATGGTTATCGCGAATGTGAGGGATAAATACAGCAATCCATCCGTGCATTTTATGGAATGGGGAGGAGATTGGGATCTTGTTTATCGCGACGAGGAGGAATTCAAGAGGATATTCATTAGCGCGGGATTTGAAGAAAGCGATCTTGATATCCGGTATGAACAACAGGGGATAATGCAATACATAATCGCATTGAATAAAAATGAATAATTTGATATGAGTTTCTTCGCTTTAAGCGGATTGATCAACGGCATAACCAGCACTGTTCTGGGGCTTTTTATTTTGAGCCGCATAAAAACGCTAAAAGATACCCTGAGGATCGCCTACGCTTTATTTTGCTTCAGCATAAGCGTCTGGAGTTATTTCTATTTTGCCTGGCAAATTGCCGACAATGAATTAAGGGCGCTTATGTATTGCCGCGGTTTAATGGCAGGGGCACTATTTATTCCTGTATTTTATTTGCATTATATATTGGAGCTGATAGGGATTTCCCTCGAGAAAAGGAGGGTTATCAAGCTTGCTTATATGTTTGCCGTTGTTTCTCTGGCGGCATGTTTTTCTCCGTATTTTATCCCCGGCGTGGAAGAAAAAACTGTTTTCCGATTTTGGCCGAACGCCGGCATATTATTTCATCCATTTTTCGCCATCTGGATATCGATTGTTTTATACGGCGTAGCTCTAATAGTAAAATCCTATAAGACAGCCACCGGGTTTAAACGGAATCAACTAAAATATCTCTTATTGGCAACCGCCATTGGATGGGGCGGCGGCGCGACTAATTATCCGCTTTGGTATGATATCCCAATATTGCCTTATGGAAACATTTTAGCCAGTATTTATATTATAATAACGTCTTACGCTATATTCCGCCATCAACTTATGGATATCAGGATTGCTGTTACCCGTGCCGGCATATTCCTGTTTGTCTATATTTTAGTCCTTGGCATCCCTTTTTTGCTGGGTTATAGATACGGTTTATGGAAACAGGCGGCCTGGGTAACGTTGTTTCTTGCCACCCTCGGCCCCTTCGTTTATACTTGCTTTCGCCGCCACGCGGAAGGAGTTATCTTTAGAGAACAGCACCGCTATCAGGAAGTTCTCAGGCGGCTGTCCGCCACGATGACCCTGATAAAGGATTTAGAGCGCCTGCTTAAAGTAATTGTTTACAAGGTTGCCAGGGCGGTAAAGGTGGACTTTGCCTGCATATACCTGGCAGAGGAAGAGGAAGGGCGGTTTATTCAGAAATACCCCTATACGGTCAAAGGGTTTTTCCCCGATTTCCCGCGGGAACTGCCGCTTGAGGCGCCTTTGATCAAATACCTTCAGGTCAGGCGCCGGCCCCTGTTTGCCGAGGAGATAGACAGAGACATGGACGGTAAATTCAACATCAGGTGCGGGCTTATTGTCCCTTCTTTCGTAAAGAACAAATCTCTTGGTTTTCTTGTGTTGGGGCCCAAGGCATCGGGGGCCATCTACACGCAGGACGATATTACGGTTTTCGGCATGCTTGCCAATCAGACGGCTTTGGCAATTGAGAATACCGAGTTTATAGAAGAATCGCAGAGGAGCCAGGCGCAGTTGTTCGCCGCCGAGCGTATGCGTTCAATGGGCGTTATGGCCAGCGGGATGAGCCATCAGATCAATAACCGCTTTCACGCCATAATGCTGGCGACATCGGATACGATAGACACGATAAAGCTCACCAACTTTGAAAGGTCTACCAAAAGCGAATTAAAGAAGATATTTGAAGACATATCGTATGCCCTGAACCGCATTCAGGATAACGCCAAACACGGCGGAAAGATCATCAACGACTTCCTGGATTTCTCCCAGCCGCGGCAGTTGAAGCAGGCGGGGGAATTCGATCCGAGGGAGGCGATCGAACGCGCCGTTGAGATGGCCAGGATCAGGGCCGTCGTAACAGTTGAGACCATAGAGAAGCATATAGAAAACGGCCTTCCTCGGATCGAAGGCGACCCCGCCTTATTTCAGGACGCGCTCTTCAATCTTATAGATAACGCGATGGACGCGCTTAAGGTAAAGCAGGGCGCCATAGCCAGGAATGAATTGAAGGGTTTTAACGATTACAAAGGGAAGATAATCATAAGGATGTTCAAGTCGGATCAATATATAACGATCCAGATACAAGATAACGGCATAGGGATGGACGAAGAGAGGAAGAAACACATCTTTTTGCCTTTTTATACCACCAAGGCGACCACGCAGAAAGGCAGCGGCCTGGGGTTATTCGCGATACAGAAGATAATAGCCGCCCATAAGGGACGGATAGGGGTTTCAAGCGAATACGGCCAGGGCACCCTGTTCACAATAAACCTGCCAATGGCCGCGAAGACGGGAGGCGATTTATTCTCTTGACCGCTCGGCCGCGGGACGGTAAAATAGGCGTGGGCATTGAATTTCTGCTTAGAATGTGGTATACTTACTATGGCGATACATTAAAGGAGAGTAAATAAATCCCTGCCGTGTTCGCCGGGATGCGGAAAATAGTTGAGCCAACACCAACATAAAGGGTGCTTAGACTTCAGCAGGCCCGAGGGTTTGTTGAGAGAGCGCCCACCTGAAACGATCAGGTTCAACGCTTCCATCCCGACGGCACAGTGCGGGGATTTTTAATGAGCACGCGGCTTACGGAACTATAGTGACGTAAGCCGCTGTGCGAATTAATCCCGCCGAGTGTGCCAAAATTATCGAAGAAAATTTTGGCACATCTTACGAGACGGGGATAAACATCATGCCTTCCGACACATTCGACTTATTCCTCGAACAGGCCCCCAAGATATCCAGGAAGCAGCCCCTTTCAGTGCGCATGCGGCCGAGGTCGCTGGATGAATTCGCGGGGCAGTCCCACATACTGGGCAAGGACAAGCTGCTGCGCCGCGCCATAGAGGCGGATCGGCTGGTGTCTATCATACTTTACGGCCCTCCCGGGGTAGGCAAGACCAGCCTCGCCTACTGCATAAGCAATGCCACAAAAAGCGACTTTGTTTCAATTAACGCCACTACCTCAGGGGTTGATGACCTCAGGAAGATAATCGCCCGCGCCAAGGCGCGCCTTGGCAGCGCCCCTAAAAGGACCGTGCTTTTCATTGACGAGATACACCGTTTTAACAAGCTCCAGCAGGATGTGCTTATGCCGGATGTGGAAGACGGTAATATAATACTTATCGGGGCAACGGTGCATAACCCGTTTTTCTCCATCGTTTCAGCGCTGCTTTCCCGCTCTCTTGTGTTCGAGTTAAAACCTTTGACTAAGGAGGAGATTTCCGCTATACTAAATAACGCAATTACTGATAAGGAAAGGGGTTTTGGCTCTCTGAAATTTAAGGCCGAAACACGGGCCATTGACTTTTTGGCAAGGGTATCTGATGGGGACGCCAGGCGCGCGCTCAACGCCTTGGAGATCGGTGCCTTGACCACGAAAAAGGACAAGGCCGGCCGCGTAAATTTCACGCTGGCGAATGCCGAGGAGTCCATCCAGAAGAAGGTCGTTCTCTACGATAACGCGGAAGACGGCCACTATGATACGGCATCGGCGTTCATAAAATCAATGCGCGGCTCCGACCCTGACGCGGCCTTATACTGGCTGGCAAAGATGCTTTATGCCGGAGAGGACCCGCGTTTTATCGCCAGAAGGATATGTATCTGCGCCAGTGAAGACGTGGGCTGCGCCGACCCGCAGGCGCTCGTTGTCGCGGCGGCGGCGCTGCAGATCGCCGAATTCGTAGGGCTGCCCGAGGCGCGCATACCTTTGGCACAGGCAGCCGTATATGTTGCCTGCGCCCCAAAATCAAATGCCGCCTATATGGGCATAGAATCCGCCTTATCAGACGTAGAAAAGAACGCCCTTAAAGAAGTACCTCAACACCTTAAAGACGCCTCGTATCCCGGGGCGGAAAAGCTTGGGCACGGCGAGGGTTACAAGTACGCGCACAGTTATGAGGGGCACTACGTAAAACAGGAGTATGTGCCCGATAAAAAAAGGTATTATCTGCCTACGGATATAGGGTTTGAGGCGAAGATAAAGAAGCGGCTGGAAGAGCTGGAGAAAAGGATCAAAGATGATAGTAACAACGCGAAAGAGCGATGATAAGATAAAGGAAATGCTGCGGGATCGCGGACGCGTGTTTCTTATCGGCTGCGGCGAATGCGCCACGACTTGTAAGACCGGCGGAGAAAAAGAGCTGCTTGAGTTGAAACAGAAATTGGAGTCGTTCGGCAAACAGGTAACAGGCATGGCCATTCCCGACGCGCCCTGCATCGCCTCGCAGATAAAGACGGTCTTTGCCAAAAACAGAAAAGAGATAAGCGGCTCCGATGCCGTGCTGGTGGCCGCCTGCGGCCTGGGCGTTCAGTCGGCAAAGGAGAACGACCGGCTGGGCAAGGATTACCTGCCCGGATGCGATACGAAATTTATCGCCGCCGTAGACGCGAAGAATGACTTTCAGGAGTATTGCTCGGCCTGCAGCGAATGCGTATTGGATATAACAGGCGGCATCTGCCCTGTTACGCGCTGTTCTAAAGGGCTCTTAAACGGCCCCTGCGGCGGAGTTGACGAGGGCAAATGCGAATTAGACAGGGAAAGGGACTGCGCCTGGGTGTTGATATACAAGGAACTTGATAAAAAGAAAAAACTGGATTTGATGAAGGCAAGGCAGCCTGCCAGGGACTATTCGCTTTCCAACAGGCCGCGGGCGTTGACGCTTATGAAGGGCTGAATTATGGCGGAAGGGCAATATTCGGACTTAGTAATGAAGCATTTCACCGACCCGCATAATGTGGGAGAGATCCCCGACGCCGACGGCGTGGGGAACGTGGGGAATCCTATCTGCGGGGACGTGATGAGGTTGTATATCAAGGTGAAAGACGGCGTTATAGTTGAGGCGAAGTTCAAGACCTTTGGCTGCGGCGCGGCCATAGCCACCAGCTCCATGGTAACGGATATGGTCAAAGGCAAGACAATAGAGGACGCGCTGCTGATCTCCAATAAGGCGGTGGCAGAGGCGTTGGGCGGCCTGCCCAAGGTCAAGATGCACTGCTCTGTATTAGCCGAAGAGGCCTTAAGGTCCGCGATCGAAGACTACAGAAAGAGAAATGAAGGTAAGCCAAGAGAAAGCGCGTCTTAGAAAAGAGATGCTTAAAAAACTTTCCAATCAGAAGGAGGAAGAACGAAAGAAGAAAAGCAGGGTTATTAAGTCAAGGCTGCTTAATTCGGTTTTGTTTAAGAAGGCAAAGGTGGTAATGTTCTACGTGACCTTTGACGGAGAGGTGGATACTTCTGAGATGATCAAAGAGGCAGGGAAGGCAGGCAAGATAGTGGCAGTGCCTGTTTGCGATAACAAGAGGAATACACTACGCCCCGTATTGATGGGCTTGAACGAGAGATTAAAGAACGGTCTTTATTGTGTAAAGGAACCCGCGCGCCCCAGAGAGATCCCCGAGGAACTGATAGACCTGGTAGTTGTTCCGGGGCTGGCGTTCGACGAGCGGGGAATGCGCCTGGGCAGAGGCATGGGGTTCTACGACCGTTTCCTTAAGGGGCTTCCTCCTAAGGCCTGCAAGATAGGCCTCGCTTTTTCTTTCCAACTCCATAAAAGTATCCCCCACCTGAAAAGCCTGGATGTGCCCGTAGACAGAGTCATCTTCGCTTAATCAAAGACACATAGTTATTTAATGGAGGTTTATAAATGTTGACCATAATAATTTCATTGGTAGTGGCGGTTATCTCTGCCTGCCTGGGTTATTTTCTAAGGAAAATGATCACGGAAAAGCAGCTCAAGGAAGCGCAGATGCAGTCAAAGCAGATAATTGAGTCGGCCAGGAAGGAGGCGCAGAACAGAAAGCGCGAGGTTGAGATCGAGGCAAAGGACCTCCTCTTCCGCATGAGGCAGGACTTTGAGAACGAGACAAAGGCCCGCAAGGAAGAGCTCGCGCAGATGGAAAAACGGCTCTCCCAGAAAGAAGAGAACCTGGAGCGCAGGGTAGGCCTGCTTGAGAAAAAAGAGAAAGAGATAGACGCGAGGCACGATAACATAAGGAGGATGGAGGATGGCCTGAAGGCAAAGGAGGGCCAGCTTACCTCCCTCGTGGCAGAGGAAAAGGAACGCCTGCAGAAGATCTCTTCGCTCTCAGCGGAAGAAGCAAAACAGGTGCTGCTCAGGCGCATGGATGAGGAAATAGGCAATGAGAAGGCCGCGATCATAAGAAGGGCGGAGGACGAGGTCCGCGGTATCTCAGATAAGAAGGCGCAGGAGATAATAAGCCTGGCGATACAGCGCTGCGCCGCCGAGCATACGGCAGAGTCGACCGTAAGCGTGGTAAACCTGCCCAGCGACGAGATGAAGGGAAGGGTCATAGGCAGGGAAGGCCGCAACATACGGGCGCTGGAGATGGCCACCGGCGTAGACGTTATAATAGACGATACGCCCGAAGCGGTTACCCTCTCCGGGTTTGATACGGTAAGAAGGGAGATAGCCCGCGTTTCGCTTGAGCGGCTTATCGCCGACGGAAGGATCCACCCGGGCAGGATCGAAGAGGTAGTGGAGAAGACGAAGAAGGAAATAGAAGAGAGGATACGCGAGGAGGGAGAGAAGGTGCTTTTTGAACTGGGCCTGCACGGCTTTCATCCGGAACTCGTGAAACTCCTTGGCCGCCTCAAATACCGCACCAGTTTCGGGCAGAACGCCTTGCAGCATTCAAAAGAAGTGGCTTATCTGCTTGGCGTTATGGCTTCGGAATTAGGCGCTGATTTCCGCCTGGCGCGGCGCATCGGCCTGCTGCATGATATCGGCAAGGCGGTTGACCATCAGGTAGAAGGCACCCACGCCGGCATAGGAGGGAGATTAGCCAGGAAATACGGCGAGTCGCAGGAGGTAATACACGCTATTGAGTCGCATCATGAGGAGGTAGAGCCCAAGAGTATCTACGCGGTCCTGGCTGCCGCCGCCGATGCCATAAGCGCGGCGCGCCCCGGAGCAAGGCGAGAGACGCTGGAGACATACATCAAGCGCCTTGAGCAGCTTGAGACAATAGCAAACGCGTTTAAAGGAGTGGAAAAGTCCTACGCCATACAGGCGGGAAGGGAAGTCAGGATCATCGTGCAGCCGGATAAGATCTCCGACGCCGACGCGGTTACCATGGCGCGCGATATACGCAAGAAGGTGGAAGAGGGCATGGAATATCCCGGGCAGATCAAGGTGACCGTGATACGCGAAATAAGGGCGATCGAGTACGCGAAGTAGACCCCACACTTACGTGTGGGGAATGACTATTCTACAGGCGTAAGCCTGTAGTAGAGGAAGATGAATATACTCTTTATAGGAGATATCGTTGGTTCGCCGGGCAGAAAAGCGGTCAAAGAGATTTTGCCACGGCTAAAGGAGAGTCGCGGCATTGATTTTGTTATCGCCAATACCGAAAACGCTTCTGGCGGATCCGGCGTGACACCTAAAACCATTGCGGAGTTGCTCTCTTGCGGCATTGACGTATTGACCGGCGGAGACCATATCTTCCGCAGGAAAGAATCGTTAGAGGCGTTCAATATGGAAAGGCGGCTGCTCAGGCCGGCAAATTTTCCTAAAGGCGCGCCGGGAGCCGGAATGGGCATTTTTGATGCCGGCGGCGGCAAAAAGGTCGCTGTGATCAACATCGCCGGCAGGGTGTTCATGCCCGCCCTTGACTGCCCCTTTGCCGCGGCCAGAGAATTAGTCGCGGCCGCGTCCAAAGAAACAAATATGATCGTAGTGGACATCCATGCCGAGGCCACCTCAGAGAAGATCGCCATGGGTTACTTTCTAGACGGGATGGCGAGCGCGGTTGTAGGCACGCATACGCATGTCCAGACCGCCGACGAGACCATATTGCCCAAGGGAGAGGCCTATATCAGCGACGCAGGTATGTGCGGCCCGTTTGATTCCGTGCTGGGAAGGCGGGTTGAGGACGTGCTGGAGAGGTTCCTTACGGCAATGCCCGTGCATTTGAATGTGGCGGAAGGCAATATTCAGCTTCACGGAGTCCTGATCGATATAGACGAAAATACAGGCAAGGCGCGAAGCATAAAACGCGTCCAGGAAAAATTATAGACGGAGGTGGCATAATGTGGCAAGGCGTAGATAAACGCGAGTTTCCCCGTGTCAATTATCCCTGCAAGATCGTAGTAACGCAGCAGCAGGGGGCGCCGTTCAATACGAAGACGGAGAACATAGGCGTGGGAGGCGTCTGCGTTATCCTGGAGAAGGGCTTTGAGCGTTTTACCGAGGTTTCGCTCGAGATATTCATAAATAACGGCCTGACACCGATAAAATGCGAGGGGAAAATAATGTGGGTCATCAAGAAGACATCGGCCAGGCCCTTAAAGTCAGAGCAGTTTGACACAGGCATTGAGTTTACAGGTTTGAGCGGGGCCGATAAGGCGCGGATCGAGGGTATTGTCAAGGAGCATATGAATGACGCAGACGAAGGATAAGGCGCATATATACACGGTAACGGAGTTAACGCGGGACATCAAGATAATAATTGAGAATACGTTTCTTGAGGTCTGGGTAGAAGGCGAGGTCTCCAATTTTACGCACCACTCTTCAGGCCATATGTACTTTACGCTTAAGGATGAGAATTCCGTTATTCAGGCGGTGATCTTCCGTAATGCCGCCGATGGGATGAAATTCAAGCTTGAGGACGGCATAAAGGTCGTCTGTTTCGGCAGGGTGAGCGTCTACGAAAAACGCGGGCAGTACCAGGTTATCATAAACAAGGCCGAACCCAAAGGCATAGGCGCGCTGCAGCTTGCCTTTGAACAGTTAAAGAAAAAGCTCTATCAGGAAGGGCTGTTTGAGGAGTCCCGCAAGAAGCCGATTCCGCTTATGCCTTTTTCCGTAGGCATAATCACTTCAGGCACCGGCGCCGCCATAAGGGACATCATGCAGATCCTCAAAAGAGAGGCGCCGTTCCTTCGCGTGATCATCCGCCCCACGATAGTGCAGGGCGACGGGGCAAAGGCCGACATTGTCAGCGCCATAGAAGAATTTAACCAATATAAGAATGTGGATGTATTGATAGTAGGCAGAGGCGGCGGCGGCTTAGAGGATCTCTGGGCGTTCAACGAAGAGGCGGTGGCGCGCTCGATCGCCGCTTCCAGAATACCCGTGATCTCCGCCGTAGGCCATGAGATCGATTGGACTATAGCCGATTTTGTTTCAGACCTGCGCGCGGAAACCCCGTCCGCGGCGGCAAAGTTCATAGTTAACAGAAAGAACCAGCTGCTCAAAGAGATACATAACAATATGCTGCGGCTTAGCTCCGCCCTGAATGAGAGAATATATTCTTTGAAGCACAGGCTCGCGGAACTTGCCTCAAGCAGGGCGTTGAGGCACCCTCTGGATAAGATCCTGGAATACCAGCAGGAACTCGATAATATAATATCAAACATACGTTTGAAGATAGGGCACCGCCTGGATATGGCGAGAGAGCGGCTTAAGCTTTTTTCAGGGAAGCTTTCAACGCTTAATCCCACGGCAATACTTTCCAGGGGTTATAGTTTGAGCCTGAACGCGGACGGCGGTATAATAAAAGACGCGGCGCAGGTAAGCAGGGGCGAACAGGTCAAGACGCTTTTGGGTAAGGGGTCGCTGGTAAGTAGAGTGGAGGAGATCAATAGCAATGGCTGAAAAAGACATATTTGAGGCATCATTCAAAAAACTTGAAAAGATAGTGGCGGAATTGGAGGACGGTAAACTCACGCTGGATGAGTCGCTTAAGAAGTATGAGGAGGGCGTGCGCCTTGCCAGGGAATGCTCCAAGATGCTTGAGTCGGCTCAGAAGAAGGCGGAGATGCTGATAAAGAAAGAAGGGAAACTGACGGCCGAAAAGATAGAAGACGATTACGAAGAAGAAGAGGCTAAATAGGCAAGATGTTGCTGGAAAAGATCAATTCGCCACAAGAACTAAGGAAGCTTCCGCTTAAGGACCTTCCTGAATTGGCGCAGGAGATCCGCCGCCGGATAATAGAGGTGGTATCCAGGCGGGGAGGCCACCTTGCTTCAAGTTTAGGAGCGGTGGAATTGGCTATCGCCCTGCATTATTGTCTTAACACCCCGGATGATATCATAATATGGGACGTAGGCCATCAGTCCTATCCTCACAAGATCCTTACGGGAAGGAACAAAAGATTTGACACACTCAGGCAAAAGGGCGGCTTAAGCGGTTTTCCCTGCAGGAATGAATCCGAATTCGACGCCTTTACCACCGGGCATTCCTCTACGGCGATCTCGCTTGCCTTGGGAGTTGTCTGCGGCAGGGATATCAAGGGCGACGGCGCGCCTGCCAAGGCGGTCGCTGTTATCGGCGACGGCTCTTTAAGCGGAGGTCCGTGCTTTGAAGGTCTGAACAACGCGGGCCATCTTGGTAAAGACATAATTGTCGTGCTTAATACTAATGAATTGAGCATCGCCCCCAACGTCGGCGCCTTAAGCGTTTACCTGAATAAAATAATCTCCTTGCCGTTGTATAACCGCTTCAGGGATTCCCTTGAGGATTTCCTGAAGAACAGGGTAAAAGGGGGCAGGCGCCTGCTTAAACTTGCCGATAAGCTGGAAGAAGGGATAAAGGGCATATTCATACCGGGCGCGTTTTTTGAAGAAATGGGCTTCAGGTACTTCGGCCCTTTTGACGGCCACGATCTTAATACGCTCATACCCGCGTTCAAAAATATCCTGAATTTGAAAGGGCCGATAGTTTTCCATGTTATTACCAAGAAGGGAAAGGGGTTTAAGCCGGCGGAAGATAAGCCGGTCAATTTCCATAGCGCCCCGCCTTTTGATATTGCTACGGGAGAGCCGGCCAAGAAAAGCGGCCTGCCGAATTACACGGAAGTATTCAGCGGGAAACTCATTGATATCGCCGGCCGTAACAACAGGATAGTCGCCATTACAGCGGCAATGCCCGAGGGCACCGGCCTTGACCGTTTCAGGGATAAATACCCCAAAAGGTTTTTTGACGTAGGCATTGCCGAGGAGCACGCCGTATGTTTTGCCGCCGGGTTGGCTAAGAAGGGCCTGATCCCGGTTGTGGCGGTATATTCCACGTTTTTACAGAGGGCGTTTGACCAGTTGATCATGGACGCGGCTTTGCAGGATCTAAGTATTGTGTTCGCGCTGGACAGGGCGGGTATTGTAGGAGGCGATGGAGTGACGCATCAAGGCATATTTGACATCTCTTATCTTAGCAGCGTGCCCGGTATGGCGGTTATGGCGCCGAAGGACGCCGCGGAACTGGAAGCGATGCTTGAGTTCGCGGTGGGTTTCGGTCACCCCGTGGCGATAAGGTATCCTAAGAGCGCGGCACCGGCAACGCGATATGCTTTAGAAGAAAAAGAGATCAAGTTAGGCATGCCCGAGGTTGTCAAGCAGGGCAGAGATGTCGTCATCATAGCGTTGGGCAGCATGGCCGCTGTTTCATATGAAGCAGCGCTTGATCTGGAGAGCTCGGGCGTAAGCGTTAAGGTGATCAACGCGCGTTTTGCCAAGCCGATCAACGCGGAATTTTACGCAGGGCAAATAAAGGGCGCGGCAAAGGTATTTACTATTGAAGAGGGAATTGCCGAAGGCGGATTCGGCGCGCGCCTCGCGCGGGCAATAGGAGGGCAGTCAGAATGCGCGGTCAGGAATATCGGCCTGCCTTGTGAATTTATCGCTCATGCCGGCAGAGAAGAATTGCTTGCCGGCTTTAAACTGGACAAGGCCGGCATAACAGAACAGATAAGGCGGTACCTGTGAAATTCAACGTCAGGATAGACCGGGAGAAATGCAAGGGCTGCGGCCTGTGCGTGGTGTTTTGCCCGGCCAAGTCGCTTAAATTGTCAAAGGCATTAAATAAGATGGGGGTCAGACACGCCGTATTTGGCGGCGGTAATTGTACCGGCTGTAGATCTTGCGTGTTGATCTGTCCCGATGCCTGCATTGAGATCGATAAAGATGAATAAGATACTGATTTCCGGTAACGAGGCGATCGGCGAGGCGGCTGTCCAGGCGGGCTGCGGGTTTTATGCCGGCTACCCGATCACTCCGCAGAATGAACTTACCGCCTATATGGCGAAGCGGATTACGGAAACAGGCGGCATTTTTATCCAATCAGAATCGGAGATTTCCGCGATAAATATGGTCTTCGGCGCTTCAGCGGCGGGTGAGCGCGCCATGACTTCATCTTCCAGTCCCGGCATAAGCTTGAAGCAGGAGGGCATATCATATCTTGCCGGAGCGCAATTGCCCGCGGTGATCGTCAATATAATGCGCGGAGGGCCGGGCCTGGGCAACATAGCGCCCGCGCAGTCGGATTACTTTCAGGCCACAAAAGGCGGCGGGCACGGCGACTACCGGCTTATAGTGCTGGCCCCATATTCTGTCCAGGAGGCGTTTGACCTGACAACGCTGGCATTTGATCTGGCGGACATCTACCGCATGCCGGTCATGATACTGGGAGACGGGATAATCGGGCAGATGATGGAGCCGTTGGAAGCAAAAAGCAAAAAGCGCAAAGTGAAAAATGTCGAGAAGCCCTGGGCATTGACCGGATGTAAGGGCAGGAAGCCGAATATCGCGAGGTCTTTTTATATGAAGGAAGGAGATCTGGAGAAATTTAATTTAGGACTGCAGGGAAAATATAAAAAGATAGAAGGCAAAGAAACCAGGTGGGAGGAGAAATACGTTGATGATGCCCGTATTATACTGGTCGCCTACGGCACAATGGCGCGTATCGCCGAAGAGGCGGTTAAACAGTTAAGGAAGGATAAGATAAAAGCGGGCCTTATCCGTCCTATAACGCTCTGGCCTTTTCCGGTTGAGGCTTTCAGGCCAGCGAAGAGGGCAAGGTATTTAGTGACAGAGATGTCTTACGGGCAAATGGTAGAGGACGTGCGGCTGGCTGTGAATGGGAAGGCAAAGGTTGAGTTCCTTGGGCGCTCCGGGGGAGGGATACCCACCCAGGAGCAGATCATAAACAAAGTGAAAGATATTGTATGACAAAAATATATTCTCATCCTAAGTCATTACGCGGCGTCACCACTCACTACTGCCCCGGATGCGGGCACGGGATGGCGCATAAGCTGATCGCTGAAGTTGTAGATGAATTGGGCATAAGAGAGAAAATAATAGGCGTGGCGCCCGTTGGCTGCGCCGTGATTGCTTACGATTATTGGGATTTTGACTGTTCAGAGGCAGCGCACGGAAGGGCGCTGGCAGTGGCCACCGGCATAAAAAGGGTAAGGCCGCAAAATATAGTGTTTACTTATCAAGGCGACGGAGACCTGGCAGCCATAGGCACAGCCGAAACAATTCACGCGGCAAACAGGGGAGAGAACATCACCGTGATCTTTATGAATAACGCGATTTACGGAATGACCGGCGGCCAGATGGCGCCCACGACCATCGCCGGGCAGAAGACCGCGACTACCCCCCAGGGCAGGGATGTTAGGACAAGCGGCTATCCCTTGAAGATAAGCGAAATGCTGGCAGTGCTTGAGCCGGTAAAATATATAGAGAGGGTCGGCTTATCTTCGCCGTCCAACATAATAAAGGCGAAGAAGGCAATAAAGCAGGCATTTCAGAACCAGATTGACGGCGTGGGGTTTTCGCTGGTTGAGCTGCTTTCGCCTTGCCCTACTTATTGGGGAATGTCTCCGGCTGAGGCTTTGAAATGGATAGACGAGGTAATGACGAAGGAGTTTCCGTTAGGAAGGATAAAATAGGGGTGGACCCCACACTTACGTGTGGGGAATATAATATGACTGAACGCATAATAATTGCCGGTTTCGGCGGACAGGGGATAATGCTTCTGGGTAAGGTCATCGCCATCGCGGCAATGAATGAAGGCAGAAGGGTCAGCTGGTTCCCTTCTTACGGCGCGGAGGTCCGCGGCGGAACAGCCCATTGCCTGGTGACGATCTCCGACGATCCGATCTCCTCTCCCTTGTTTGAGTCGGCAGACGCGGTGTTTGTATTTAACCAGCCGTCGTTCGCAAAGTTCAAACAGAGGGTCTCTCGCGGCGGGACGATCATTATAAACAGCACGCTTGTCGATCGATCCGTTGCCGAAAAGCACATCAATGTGGTAAAATTACCTTTTACAGCCATTGCCGCGGATATGGGTAACGTCAAGGTGGCTAATATGGTCGCCCTCGGGGCGTATCTGGCAAAAAACAAGGCGGTCTCTCTTGATTCGGTGCTTAAGACATTTAAAGAACTTGCCCCAAAGGGCAGAGAAGATTTGATAGAGATAAATGAGAAGGCCTTGAGAAAAGGGATGTCTTTAGGATGAACGAAAATATTCAGCCGGAAGTCAGGGTAAGATTTGCCCCGTCGCCGACAGGCTACCTCCATATAGGCGGGGCAAGGACAGCCCTTTTTAACTGGGTCTTCGCCAAGTCAAGAGGCGGCAAGTTCATATTGAGGATAGAAGACACCGATACCCAGCGTTCAAAAAAGGAATATCTTGATGAGATACTGAACAGCTTAAAGTGGATGGGTATGGACTGGGATGAGATCTACTATCAGAGCCAGAGGTTCAATATCTACAGGGAATACGCTGAAAAGCTGCTAAAGGAAGGCAAGGCATACAAAGACGGTGAGGCGATAATATTTAAGCTCCAGCCGCAGCCCATCAAGATGTACGACGTTATCAGGGGCGAGATCGAATTTGACGCCTCATTGATAAAAGACCAGGTGCTGATAAAATCAGACGGCAGCCCCACATACAATTTCGCCTGCGTTATAGACGACGCGCTTATGAATATTACGCATATAATCCGGGGGGATGACCATATTTCCAACACGCCGAAACAGATAGTGCTGTATGAGGCATCAGGTTTCAAGCTGCCTAAATTCGCTCATCTGCCGCTCATACTGGGAATGGAAGGGGGCCGGCTTTCCAAGCGCACGGGCGCTACCGCTATCAGTGATTACAGGAAGATGGGCTATCTGCCCGCCGGTATCGTTAATTACCTTTTACTCCTCGGCTGGTCTCCCAGAAATAATCAGGAGGTCATAGGCATAAAGGACGCGATAAAAAGCTTCTCTCTGAAAAACGCCAATAAGACAGCGGCCGCGTTTGACATCAATAAACTAAAGTGGATAAACAGCCAATATATTAAGAAAGAGGACCCGGAAAAGCTTACGGAGTTTATTATCCCCCTGTTGATCGAGAAGGGGTTTATAAAAGAAGCAGATTTTGATAGAAAACAACTGGCTTTTTTAGTAAAATTATTTCAACCGCGTATGGATGTCCTGCCCGATTTCCTTGATTGGGCGGACTACTTCTTTACGGATAAAATCGACTTTAATAAAGAGGGCGTAGAGAAATACCTTAGCAGTGGTCTATCAAAAGAGTTTTCTTTGCTTTGCCAGCGCTTTGCAGGGCTGGATAATTTCACCGACGCGGCAATAGAGCAGGCATTTAGAGCGCTTGTGGCAGAATTGAACATACAGGCGGGGGCGCTGGTGCATCCTGTCCGGCTTGCCCTGACCGGAAAAACAGTAGGGCCGGGCCTGTTTGAGACCATAGCCCTTTTAGGCAGGGAAAAGACGCTTAAGCGTCTGCAGTATTGGATAGAGAGATGGGAGGGGAAAAGATGACCCGCGTATTGATCTGTATTTCTGTCGTTTGCGCTGTTCTTTTGTTGTCCGGCTGCCGCACCCTGGGAGGGTTTGCTACCGGCGTAGCCACCACAGTAGGCGGGACAGTGGAAGGCGCTGTCAGCGACGGAACTGCCGTGGTAAAGGCGCTTAATAAGGCAGACAAGTGGTTCCAGGAAAATTACTGGTAGGTTTTTGCCCTGTCGTCTAATCGGTAGGACTTCAGATTCTGGATCTGACTATCATGGTTCGAGTCCATGCGGGGCAGCCATTGTTGACAACTATCCGAAACTTCGGGTAGCGATACAGTGGATGCAAGCGCCTTACAGGCTTCTGTAGGGCGCTTTTCGTTTATAGAGGCTATTTCGGTAGGGAGGATGCCTTCAAGAGGTTCGTCAACATACATATTGATTACCAGCCGGTCGCTATACACGTAGATATCCTTGATCAGGGCTTGTATGAGGCTTTTCTGGGTTTCCGGAGAGGCATCTTCGAGGTGTTGTATGGCAAAGCCCATGGTTCGGTATACGAGCTCACCGGAGCAGGCGTTTATGCTGGCAACTCGCTTCTGGGCCTGCAGCTTGTCTATCTCGTCTTCAAGTTTTGCGATCTCGGCTTCCAGGTCATTCATCTTGTCTTTATAGGTGGAGCCTTTGGTGACGGCATTACCCAGGGCTAATTCCAGCAGCTTATTTGCCTGGTGCCGGAACCCGTTTAGCCTGGTTTCCTTTTCTTTAAGGTCTGCCTCTATCTTTTCAAGCTTTGCCTGCGACTCGAGCATTGCGTCGCCAAGGGCTTTTATAATAATGCTTTTGTCCTTGGATGCCCGCCTGAAATAATCGATTATGGCTTTGTCAAAAGTGGTTGCGGAGATGCGCGCAGCCTTGCATCCCAGGGCTTGCTTAGCGCGGCTGCATTCATAATAAAAGAACTTTCTCCGGCCGCGGCCGCCCGAGAAATTGCAGACCATATGGCTGCCACAATCGCCGCATCTGATGATCCCTGCAAGTAGGTATTCGTAGAATCTTTCCTTCTGCACAAAGTTGTGGCCGGGGAGTCTTGCGTTTAATATCTTGTTGGCCCTTTCCCATAGCCACTCTTCTACAATTGGAGGATGAGTGCCTTTATGATACTCTCCGCTGTACTGGATGTAGCCCTTATAGAAGGGATTCTTTAAGATCCTTGAGATAACCTGCCTGCGCCATTCCTTGCCGTTTAGAGTTTTTAGCCCGCGCCTATGTAGTTCAAGGCCTACCTGCGTAAG